>JAAZBL010000013.1 GCA_012513825.1 Limnobacter sp.
TCCACCGAATGGTTCGAGAACGTCGCCCGCTACGTGAACCTGCCGCCCGAGCAGTTCGCCTATTCGCTGCTCACCCGCAGCCAGCGGATCAGCCACGAGAACCTGCGGCTGCGCGACCGCGACTACGTCGAACGCTACGAAGACTGGATCGCCGAGCGCGCCGGCGTGCGCCGCGCGCCCGCCACGATGCCGATCCCGCCGATGTTCACGCCGTTCACGGTGCGCGGCGTCACGTTGAAGAACCGGGTCGTGGTCTCGCCGATGGCGCAGTACTCGTGTCTCGACGGGCTGCCGGCCGACTATCACCTGGTGCACCTGGGGGCGCGCGCGATGGGCGGCGCCGGGCTCGTGTTCGCCGAGATGACCTGCGTGTCGCCCGACGCGCGAATCACGCCCGGCTGTCCGGGCCTGTGGAACGACGCTCAGCGCGACGGCTGGAAACGGATCGTCGACTTCGTCCACGACAACAGCGACGCGAAGATCGCGATCCAGCTCGGCCACGCGGGCGCCAAGGGCGCGACGCGCGTGGCCTGGGAGGGTATCGACGAGCCGCTCGAAGAGGGCGCCTGGCCGTTGATCTCGGCCTCGCCGCAGCAATACATCGACGGCGTGAGCCAGTGGTCGCACCCGATGACGCGCGCGGACATGGACCGCGTCACCGCGGATTTCGTGCAGAGCACGCGGCGGGCGGCCGAAGCCGGATTCGACTGGCTGGAGCTGCACTGTGCGCACGGCTACCTGCTGTCGAGCTTCATCTCGCCGTTGACGAACCTGCGCACCGACGAGTACGGCGGTTCGCTGGCCAATCGCCTGCGCTATCCGCTCGAAGTGTTCCGCGCCGTGCGCGAGGTCTGGCCGTCCGATCGACCGATGTCGGTTCGGATCTCGGCGCACGACTGGGTCGAGGGCGGGATCACCCCCGACGACGCGGTAGAGATCGCGCGCGCATTCAAGGCCGCGGGTGCCGACATGATCGACTGCTCGTCGGGCCAGGTCAGCAAGAAGGAGCAGCCGGTGTTCGGTCGCATGTTCCAGACGCCGTTCGCCGATCGCGTGCGCAACGAGGCGGGCATCGCGACAATCGCGGTCGGCGCGATCTCGGAGGCGGACCACGTCAACGGCATCATCGCCGCCGGGCGAGCCGATCTGTGCGCGGTCGCGAGGCCGCACCTCGCCAATCCGGCCTGGACGCTGCTCGAGGCGGCCAAGATCGGCTACCTCGACCTGCCCTGGCCGAAGCAGTATCGGGCAGCGAAGATGCAGCTCGAACGCAATCTCGAGCGCGAGCGTGCCCAGGCCGCGCAGGCCGCCGGCCTGTCGCCGCTCGAGCAGGCCAACCGCGCGCAGGGGGTCTGATGGTCTTTTCTCGACTCCCGCTGCGCGAACGCCATGCGCTGGTGACCGGTGCGGCGCGTGGCATCGGCGCTGCGATCGCACGGGGCCTGGCAGCCGACGGCGCGCTGGTCACACTGCTGGGCCGGCAGGTCGAGCCGCTGCAGGCCCTGGCCGCCGAGCTGGCCGGCGCCGTTCAGTGCGTCGTCGCCGACGTCGGTGAGCCGGCCCAGGTGCAGGCGGCCTTCGAGAAGGCGCGCGAGCGCTTCGGCGGCGTCGACATCCTGGTCAACAACGCCGGCCAGGCCGAGAGCGCGCCGTTCATGAAGACCTCGCTCGAGCTCTGGCAGCGCATGCTGCAGGTCAACCTGACCGGCAGTTTCCTCTGCACGCAGGCGGCGCTGCCGCACATGCTCGAGGCCGGCTGGGGACGGATCGTGAACATCGCGAGCACGGCCGGGATCAAGGGCTACGCCTACGTTCCGGCCTATGTCGCGTCCAAGCACGGCCTCGTCGGCCTGACGCGTTCGCTGGCGCTCGAAGTGGCACGCAAGGGGATCACGGTGAACGCCGTCTGCCCGGGCTACACCGAAACCGCGCTGCTGCAGGACAGCGTCGACAACATCGTCGCGAAGACCGGTCGCAGCCGCGAGGAGGCGATGGCGCAGCTCGTGGCCGGCAACCCGCAGGGCCGGATCGTTCGGCCGGCCGAGGTCGCCGATGCCGTGCGCTGGCTCTGCGGCGACTGCGCTTCGGCGATCACCGGCCAGGCGATCGCCGTCTGCGGCGGAGAGACCGCATGAGCCGCGACGACACGTCGCGCGCACTGCTGCGCGAGGCCGACGAACTCGGCCATGAGGCAAGACTGCGCAGCGGCGATCACGCAGCCCTGAAGCTGTGGTTGCGCATGCTGTCGTGCACGACCCAGATTGAGGCCGAGATCCGGCGCCGGCTGCGCGCCCGCTTCGGCGTCTCGCTGGCGCGTTTCGACTATCTGGCGCAGCTCTACCGGCATCGCGAAGGGCTGCGCATGCGCGAGCTTTCGCGCTTCCTGATGGTGACCGGCGGCAATGTCACCGGGCTGACCGACGAGCTCGAGCGCGACGGCCTGGTCGTGCGCGAGAGCAGCCCGACCGACCGGCGCTCGTGGATCGTGCGGCTCACCCCGGAAGGCGAGCGGTGCTTCGAGGCGATGGCCGAAGCGCACGAGGGCTGGATTCTCGAGCTGTTCGGCGGCCTCGACGAGGCCACGATCCATCGACTCTACGAGCAGCTCGGGGAGCTGCGGGTGCAACTATCGAAGAACGACCGTCCGTTCGAGGAGAAGGCATGGAAGCAGGCATGAGCGACACGAAACCCGACGTGCAGGTGCTGCTTCCGCCCGGCTGGCCGCGGCCGAAGGGTTATGCGAACGGCGTCGCCGCCCGCGGTCGCAGCGTGCACATCGCCGGCATGATCGGCTGGGATACCGACGAACGGCTCGTCGGCGTCGACATCGTCAGCCAGGCGCGCAAGGCGCTCGAGAACATCGTGGCCGTGCTCGCCGAAGCCGGCGGCCGACCCGAACACCTGGTGCGCGTGACCTGGTACGTGACCGACAAGCGCGAGTACCTCGCTGCCGGTCGGGAGATCGGCGCCGCGTACCGGGAGATCATCGGTTCGTACAACGCGGCGATGAGCGCGGTCGAGGTCAGCGCGCTAATGGAAGACGGCGCGAAGATCGAGATCGAGGCGACGGCGGTCGTCCCGGACTGACGGTGCGGGGGAGCGGCAGCCGGGAGTCGAGGTACGGCGCTGACCGCGGCGGTCGGCCCTCCGGGCCGACTTCCCTGCGCTGCTCGCCTTGGGCTGGCGCGGCGCAACTCGCTGCGCGCCGTTCCGGCGCTCCGCTCGAACAAGGCGCGGCGAGAATGAGGTGGGTCGCGCGCTTTGCGCGCTCCAGCCCAAGGCTGCGCTGCTCGGCGCCGCAGACAGCGCCGGACCTCGACTCCCGGCTGCCGCTCTTGCGGTGGGAGGAAGCGTCAGGAAAGGTCGATGGTGTGGGCGTCGTCGCCAAATCCGGCTCGCCGGTCGGCGTCGGCACGCACGTTCGGAGGGAGCCGGTTCAGCATCCAGCGGATCGCCGCCGGAATCACCACGAGGTCGTCGACGAAGCCGACGATGGGGATGGCCGCCTCGGGGATCAGGTCGATCGGCGAGACCAGGTACAGCAGCAACAACGCCGTGCCGCCCTTGAGCCAGAGCGGTGCTTCGGGATGGCGCAGTGCGTACCAGAGCCGGCGAGCGTCGCCCTTGACCAGGGCCCACAACATCGAGAACTTCTTCCACATGGCTCGACCTCGCTTCGGCAGTTCGCCGCCAAGTTCGGCGCATCCAGCCAATATGAAGGCGCGCTCTCCAATGGACAAGAGACGACGGTCGGCGTGGCGCGAACGGGCGGACCTGTGACTTTCCAGGCCAGTGATGCAATGCACCGGCCCGGGCTTTGCGTTCAGTCGATCAACCGATGCCGCAACGCATACGCCGCGAGCTCCGCATTGCTCGATACGCCGAGCTTCTCCAGCACCCGCGCCCGGTAGACGCTGACGGTCTTCGGCGACAGCGACAGCGACTCGGCGATTTCGGACAGCCTTTTTCCGCGCGCGATCAGCAACAGCGTCTGCATCTCGCGCTCGGACAGCTGCTCGTGCGGGCGGTCGGCGTTCTTGCCGGTGACCGCATCGAGCAGCAGGTGCGCGATCGACGGCGTCAGGTACTTCCGGCCTGCGGCCACGGCTCGCACGGCCTCGACGATCTGTGCCGGGTTCGCCGACTTGTTCAGGTAGCCCATCGCGCCGCAGCGCAGCGCACGCAGTCCGTACTGGTCTTCCGGATGCTGCGACAGCATGACGACCCGGATCGGGCTCTGCTCGGCTGCCAGCGATTCGAGCACCTCGATGCCGCTGCGTCCGGGCAGGTTGACGTCGAGCAGCATCACTTCACAATCCTGGCGGCGCAGCAGTTCGCGCAGCGAGCCGTAGTCACCGGCTTCGCCGACGACCTCGATGTCGCCGGCTTCGGCGAGCGTTTCGCGCAGGCCGCGTCGGATCAGCGCATGGTCGTCGACCAGTACGACCTGGATCATGCTTCGATCGCGATCGGCGCTGCGGGTGCCTGCACGGCCGGCATCGGCATCGACAACAGTACGCAGGTGCCGCCCCGTGCGCCGGGCGCCACGTCGATCCAGCCCTCGACGCGACGTGCGCGCTCGGCGAGTCCGCGCAGACCGAACGAGGCCGGCTTGCCAAGGTCCTGCGAACCGATGCCGACGCCGTCGTCGGCGATCTCGAGCGACAGCTGGCCGTCGCGCACGACGAGGTCGACGCAGACCAGGCTGGCCCGGGCGTGCTTGGCGATGTTCGTCAGCGATTCCTGCAGCGTACGGAAGACGGTCATCGCCGCCTCGCCGGTCAGCGGCAACGGGTCGACATTGCTGTCGAATTCGACGTGCAGGCCGGTGCGCCGACGGAACTCGTCGATCTGCCAACGCAGCGCCTCGATCAGTCCGTCGTCGAGCACCGGCGGGCGCAGGTCGCGCTGGATGCGCTGCGCACACTGCATGACCCGCGCGAGCGTGTCCATCGCCAGGCTCGCGCGGTTGGCGCTGCGCGCGTCGCCGTTGCGTGCGATCCAGGCCAGGTCGAAGTGCAGCGCCGACAGCGTGCCGCCGATCTCGTCGTGGATTTCCCGGGCCAGCGCGGCGCGCGTTTCCTCGACGACCGCGTCGCGGTGTGCGAGCAGCTCGTGCAGCCGGCGCTCGGAGTCCGCGAGCGCGCGGGCATTCTCGAGCCGCGCGCGACGCTGCTGCGCGGCCGACAGCGCGTTGAGCAGCGCCGGCGCGAGCCGCGCGAGCCGCCCCTTGACGAGGTAGTCGTCGGCGCCGTCGCGGATCGCGGCGGCCGCGTTTTCTTCACCGATCGACTCCGACACGACGATGAAGGGCAGGACCCGTTCTTCGGCCCGAACGATCGCCAGCACTTCGCCGGCAGAGAAGTCCGCCAGCCGATAGTCGGAGATCACGACGTCCCACGGCGTGTCGGCGAGCGCTCGCCTGAGTCCGGCGCGGTCGGAGACGCGCCGGGCCGAGACCGCGAAGCGCTCGCGTTCCAGCGTCGCCACCAGCAGCTCGAAGTCGAGCTCGGATTCGTCGACGACGAGCAGCCTCAAGGGGCTCGGGCCGCTGGCAGACTGGAATGCCGCTTCGATCACTTCGACCTTCTACCGGGCGATGTGCCAAGTGGGGACGCGGCCGATTCTAGCGAGCAGCGTGGGTCAGCGCCCGATTTTCGTCAGAATTCCCGACGCCGGCCGACGCTTGGTCATGCCGGGGCGCTGCGTGGCACTTGCGGTGCAGCGCGCGCTACATCGCCAGCGCCGTCAGCAGGCGCTCGGCCAGCATTTCGAACGGCTGCTGCATCAGCGGCAGGCTCAGCGCGAGCAGGACCAGTCCGGCGCCGATCGTCACCGGAAAGCCGATCGCGAAGATGTTCAGTTGCGGGGCGATCCGCGCGACCACGCCGAGGCCCAGGTTCACGAACAGCAGCAGCGCCATGAACGGCAGTGCGATCGTCACCCCGAGTTCGAACAGGCCGGCACCGAGGCTGGCCGGTTGCATCCGGCCCAGCCAGTCGCCCAGTTCGGTCGCCGGGGGGATGATCGCGAAGCTGCGAACGGTGGCCACCACCATCAGCACCGGGCCGTTGATCGCGACGAAGGCCGACAGCGACAGCGTGTTCAGCAGCCGGCTGACGGCGTTCAATTGCCCGCTGTCCGGGTCGAAGAACCCGGCGAACGACAGGCCCATCTGCAGCCCGATCGCTTCGCCGGCGACTTCGACGGCAGCCAGGATCGCGCGAGCGACGAAGCCGATCGCGAAGCCGATCAGCGCCTCGCCTGCCACGGCGAGCCAGCCGGTCGGCGCCGACAGGTCGGCGGCGGCTGCCGGCAGCAGCGGGGCGACGACGATGGCAAGCAGCATCGAGACGGCGATCCGCACCCGCAGCGGCACCGAACGGTGCGACAGGATCGGCGCACTGGTGAAGATGCCCAGGATCCGGAAGAAGGGCAGCAGGTAGGCGCTCAGCAGCGCGATCAGCTGCGCCTCGGTCGCGACGATCACGGCAGTGCCTGCCCGCTGATCGCAGCCGGAATGCCGACCAGCACGCGCTGCAGGTAGTCGACGAGCAGCGACAGCATCCAAGGGCCGACCAGCATCAGCGTGACGGCGATCGCGACCAGCTTGGGCAGGAATGAAAGCGTGGCCTCGTTGATCTGCGTGAGCGCCTGCAGCACGCTGACCAGCAGCCCGACGGCCAGCGCGACCAGCAGCACCGGCGCAGCGGCGGCCAGCAGCACCTCGAGCCCCTGGCGTCCGAATCCGAGCACGGCTTCCGGCGTCATGCTGCTGCACTCCGGCCGCTCATCCGAAGCTCGAGACCAGCGAGCCGATCAGCAGGTTCCAGCCGTCGGCCAGCACGAACAGGATCAGCTTGAACGGCAACGCGACCAGCACCGGCGAGAGCATCATCATCCCCATCGACATCAGCACGCTGGCCACGATCAGGTCGATCAGCAGGAAGGGGACGAAGACCATGAAGCCGATCTGGAACGCGGTCTTCAATTCGCTGATCACGAACGCGGGGATCAGCACCCGCATCGGCACCTCGCGCGGCGCGACCTGCGCGTCGACACCGGCAATGCGCGCAAAGAGCCCGACGTCGGACTCGCGCGTCTGCCTGAGCATGAATTCGCGCAGCGGGGCGCTGCCGGCCTCGAGCGCCTGTTGCAGCTCGATTTGCTGCTCGGCGAAGGGCTGGTAGGCGACTTCGTGGATCCGGTCGAGCGTCGGGCCCATGACGAAGAAGCTCAGGAACAGCGACATGCCGACGATGACCTGGTTCGGCGGACTGGCCTGCAGGCCGAGCGCCTGCCGGATCAGCGACAGCACGATGACGATGCGGGTGAAGCTGGTCATCATCAACAGTACGGCCGGCAGGAAGGACAGCGCCGAGAAGATCAGCAGCGTCTGCACCGGCACGGAGTAGCTGGTGCCTTCGGCGCCGGTCGTCGAGTTCAGGGTCAGCAAACCCTGAGCGGCGCCGGTCGCGGGCAGAAGAACGAGCAGGGCGGGCAAGGTCGTCAGCAGCGCGCGGGCGCACGGTCCCGCGAATGCGCGGGGCACTGCGTCAGCCCGGCCCACGGCGCGACTCCCCGCGGAGCAGGTCCGCGAAACGGCGCACCCCGCTCGTCGCGTCCGTTGCGGCCGCCGCGTCGGCGCTTGCCCAGGCGCCCGGCAGTTCGGCCGGTGCTTCGTCGAGCTCGGCGAGCAGGCTGATCGACTGCGACGTCACGCCGACGACGAGCCACTTGCGGTCGGCACGGACGATCGCGATCCGCTCGCGCGTGCCCACGGCGACCGCACAATGGACGTTCAGCGCAGCGGCGCCGCTGCGCAGCCCCTGGCTGCGGCGCAGCAGCCATGCCGACAGCGGAATCGCTGCGAGGATCAGCACGAAGACCGCGAGCGAGGACCAGATCGACTGCATGGGCGTGTGGCTCGAGCGCCGTCAGGTCCGCCCGTTCAGGCGGCGTACCCGTTCCGACGGCGTCACGATGTCGGTCAAACGGATGCCGAATCGGTCGTTGACGACGACGACCTCGCCCTGTGCGATCAGGCAGCCGTTGACGAGCACGTCCATCGGTTCGCCGGCGAGCGCGTCGAGCTCGATCACCGATCCCTGCGCCAGCTGCAGGATGTGCTTGATCGGAATCCGCGTGCGGCCGAGCTCGACCGTCAACTGCACCGGTATGTCGAGGATCAGGTCGATGTCGTTGCGGGCATCGTGCGCGGCGCCCGACAGCTTGGGGAAGAGCTGCGAGGCGTCGCCTGCGCTCTCGACGGTGGCCGGCGTATCGCCGCCGCTGGGGCCGGGTGCCGACACGGGTTCAGCCTGCGCCATCGGATGCTCCATTCGGTTTGTCCTGCGTGTTCGTGACGAAGCGTTCGAGCTTCAGCGCGTAGCGGCCGTTCGAGATGCCGTAGCGGCATTCGAGCAGCGGCACGCCGTCGACCTTCGCGGTCAGCGTGCGATCCAGTTCGAGTTCGATGAAGTCGCCGACTTCCAGTGCGATCAGGTCGGCGACCGATGCGCGCGCCTGTGCGAGGTCGGCGACCAGTTCGATCTCGGCGGTTTCGAGTTGTCGCGACAGCTTGTGGACCCAGCGCCGGTCGATCGTGCTCGAGTCGCCCTGCAACGACGAGTACAGCGTCTCGCGGATCGGCTCCAGCGTCGCGTAGGGAAGGCACAGGTGCAGAGCGCCGCGGGCACCGCCGATCGTGATGTCGAAGCGCACCGAGACGACGATCTCCGACGGCGTCGCGATGCTCGCATACTGCGGATGGCGCTCCGAGCGCAGGTACTCGAGCTCGAGCGGATAGACGCCGACCCATGCCTTCCGGTATTCGGTGCAGACGACCTCGATCGTGCGCTGGATGATCCGCTGTTCGGTCGGCGAGAAGTCGCGGCCATCGGATTCGCTGGGCAGGCTGCCGTCGCCGCCGAACATCGAATCGATGATTCCGAAGACCAGTTGCGGATCGCAGATCAGCAGGCCGCTGCCGCGCAGCGGGCGCACCTGCACGATGTTGATGTTCGACGGCACCGTGATGTCGCGCAGGAAGGCCGAGTACTTTTCGACCTTGACCGGCCCGACCGAGATGTCGGGGCTGCGACGCATGAAGTTGAACAGCCCGGTACGCAGGTTCCGGGCGAAACGCTCGTGAACCAGCTCGAGCGTCGGCATGCGCCCGCGCACGATGCGCTCCTGCTGCGTCAGGTCGTATGGCCGCACTTCGCCGCGCGGTGCAACGAACGCGGCGGCCGCAGCGTCGTCGCTGCGCGCGATCAAGGCCTGTACTTCGTCGGGCGACAGGAAGGGTTCGCTCATGGCCTGTTCGTCGCGTGCTCGTCCGGCGACGCTCACTGCACGATGAAGTGCGAGAAGTGCACGGCCTCGACCGGGTTCGGCCGGCCGCGATGCTGCGCGGTCCGGCGGGCCACGACGAAGTCGTCGGCGCCGGTCGCGGCCGGCGCCTCCGGCGGCGGCTGCCATCCCAGGTGCTGGCCGGTCAACTCGGCGATGCGGGTGGCCAGCTTCTGCTTTCCGGACAGGGTCAGCAGCTCTCCGGACCGGCTCGAAGAGAGCAGCAGCAGGATCGAGTTGCGCACTGCCGGCATCTGCGCCTTCGTCGCGGCCTCGGCCTTCGCATCGACGAGCTCGAGCGTGACGCCGACCTGTGCGAGCCGCTCTCCGCCTTCGTCAGCCAGGTTGACCGTGAACTGGTCGAGCGGCACGTAGATCGGCGCAGTCTTCTTCGCCGACCGATGTTCGGGCAATGCGTCGGACAACTCGTCTTCGACAGGCCGGGTGAAGACCCAGGCGCCGGCACCGGCGCCCGCGCACATCAATACCGCGCCCACGCCGATGATCAGTCCGCGACGCTTCTTTCCGGGGGCCGGGTTTGCGGCACTGCCCTTGTCCGACATCGATGCTCCTGCTAGGGAAACCTCCGCGCACGTTCGCACGGCATGGAGGGATTCTCGACGGACGGATGGGCGGGCGATCCGCCGAATAGCGGCGGGGAGCGGCGTCTATTCGCGGCGCGATCAGGCGTATAGATCGACGAGACCGCGCCGGATCGCGTGGCCGCGCGCCATGCCATCGGCGCTGCGCGAGCCGGGACTCTCGCCGGTCGCGCCGGATCGGCGCTCGGAGGCAGGGCCGCGGCCGGAGTCCGAAGCCTTTTCGGCGTGATTGCCAGCACCACCATCGCCGCGCCGTTCCGAGACATCGGCATCGGAGAGCAGCAGGCCATGCTCGGCGAGCATGCCCTCGAGAATCGGCAGCGACTGCTCGATCGCCTGTCGCGTTTCGGGCTGCGTCGCGGTGAAGGCGATGCGAGCCGATTCGCCGTTCAACGACAGTTCGATCCGGATCGGGCCGAGGTCTTTCGGTTGTACCGAAATCTCGGCGCGTTCGATCCCCGAGATCGCGAGCTTCAGCGTTTCGCCGGCCAGATGCCCGGCGAAAGCGGAGTCGGGGAGTGGGGTCGCGATGCCGCCGATGTACGTCGGTCCCGGGCCTGCAAGCGCCGAATTGCCGGCGTACGGTGCCGCGGACGCGGTCGAAGCGGCGGGGGCGAGGCCCGCAGCGCCGATCGAAGCGTTGTCGGCTGCCTGCGCAAGTCGGCTTGCGAGCCCGGACGGGTCGCGGTCGGTCGCGCCGTCGCGCGCGCCGGGTCTTGCCGCGTCGCGCTCGGCGAGGATCGTGGCGGCCGCGGCCGAATCGGGATGCTCCGTCGCGCGCTCGGCGCCGAAGTCGGCGTCGCCGCCGACGTTGACGTCTTCGCCGGGATCCTGCGCGAGTACGCCGTCGCCTGCGGTGCCGGCGACGCTGGAGTCCGCCTCGATGTCGTCGCCTGGCTGGACCGCGCTTCCGATGCCCGCTGCGCCGGAAGACACCCGGGCCGCGATCGCCGCTGCCGTTGCAGCTCGGGTAGCGGCTCCGGACACCGAGCTCGAGACCGGCGTTTCGGCCCGATCCGAAGCCGTCGACGTCGCGTCCGGGGCCGCAGGCGCCGCCGCGTGCAGCGCCGCCGACGCGCTGCCATCGTCGGCGGCGCCAGCGTCGAGTGCGGTCGCATTCCTCGCGTCCTCGGGATCGTGCGCGGAGGTCGGGCGGGACTCGGTGTCCGCCGGCCGGCCTGTCGCAATCCCGGGGGCGCCAGGTCCGGCGCGATCCCCGGCGGTTTGCCGGTTTCTCGCCTGCATCCTGCGCGTCGACTCCCGTTCGGCGTCGCGCCGCGCTTCGGCGATCCGTTCGCCGAAGCTGCCGGCTTCCATCCGCCTTGCCGATGCGGCAGCTTCGGGGCGTTCGTTGCGTTGCGCCGCCCGCGGGCCGTGCGCCGCATCGGGCGGGCGCGCCGGCTCCATGCCGCCCCGCGGCGGCGCTGCGAAGGCGTGGGTCATCGGGCCCTGGCCGGCCGGTTCACGAATCATTCGACACCCCGCTCGCGTTGCGCCTCGCGGCCTGTGCCGCGAGCTCGTCGGTCTTGCGCTGGTCGGCACGCTGCTGCGCGGCGAGTCTCGCCGCCGCACGTCGCGCGGCGAGCGCCTCGAACGCGAGCAGGCGTTGCTGGCGTGCGATCAGTTCGCCTCGCTGTGCCTCGGCCGCACGCTCGAGCCGCTCGCGTTCGAGCGACTGCTCGCCGATCGCCGCATCGAGTTTGCTGGTGAAACGATCGCGAACGCGCAGCAGCGCCGGATCGAAAGCGCTCGTCGCTCGGCCGCGCCGAAGGTGCTCGCCGAGATAGTTCTGCAGCATCTCGAGCGTCTGCTGTGCGCTCTCGGCCTTGCGGCGGGCGCCGGCGGCCGCGCCGGCGGCGTCGTCTCGCGCGCGTCGCGCCTGTTCGCCAAGCATCTGCAGCGCGCGCGCCCTGCTCATGCGGCAGCCCTGGATCCGATGCCGGACGCGGATTCGACCATCAGCCGTTCGAGGTCCTGGCGGGCCGCGGCGAGCTCGCAGCGCTCGTTCAGGTCCTGCTGCAGGAAGCGAGCGATCGCCGGCATCAGCGCGATCGCCAGGTCAGTCTCCGGGTCGCTGCCGCGAACGTAGGCGCCGACCGCGATCAGGTCGCGGCTGCGTTGGTACTGCGACCACAGCGATTTCAAGCGGCGGGCATGCAGCAAGTGGTCGGCGTCGACGACGTTGTTCATCACGCGCGAGATCGACTGCTCGATGTCGATGGCCGGGTAGTGGCCGGCGTCGGCGAGCGCGCGGGCGAGGACGAAATGGCCGTCGAGAAACGAGCGGGCCGCGTCGGCGACCGGGTCCTGCTGGTCGTCGCCTTCGGCCAGCACCGTGTAGAAGGCCGTGATCGAACCGTGGCCGTGCAGTCCGTTGCCGGTGCGTTCGATCAGCGCCGGCAGGCGCGCGAAGACAGACGGCGGATAGCCTTTCGTCGCCGGCGGTTCGCCGATCGCCAGCGCGACTTCGCGCGCCGCCATCGCATAGCGTGTCAGCGAATCCATCAGTAGCAGCACGTGCCGGCCCTGGTCGCGGAAATGTTCGGCGATCGCCGTCGCGTAGACGGCGCCCTGCATGCGCGCCAGCGGCGACGCGTCGCTGGGTGCGGCGACGACGACCGAACGCCGGATCCCTTCGTTGCCGAGAATGTCCTCGATGAACTCCTTGACTTCGCGCCCGCGCTCGCCGATCAGTCCGACGACGATGACGTCTGCCGACGTGTAGCGGGCCATCATGCCGAGCAGAACGCTCTTGCCTACGCCGGCGCCTGCGAACAGCCCGAGCCGCTGCCCGCGTCCGACGGTCAGCATCGCGTTGATCGCTCTCACGCCGGTGTCCAGCGGTTCGCGGATCGGTTCGCGGTCCATCGCATTGATCGGACGCCCGTTGATCGGCGCCGCGTCGACGCCGCTCAAGGCGCCTTGCCGGTCGAGCGGGGCGCCCGCGGCATCGACGACGCGCCCCAGCAGACCGTCGCCGATCGGCAGCCTGCGCATCCGGTCCGTGGCACGGCGCCACGGATGCGACAGGCGACCCAGGCGCGGCGCGCGGACGGGCGCCTCGACCGGCGTCACTCGGGCACCGGGCGACAGCCCGGCGGTCTCGCCGGTCGGCATCAGGAACAACCGATCCTCGGCGAAGCCGACGACCTCGGCCTCGATCGTCGACTCGCCGGTGCCGCCATGGTGCTGCGTGACGCGGCACAGGCTGCCTATCGGCAGGCGCAGGCCCGAAGCTTCGAGGACGAGGCCGGTCACGCGAAGCAGCCGGCCGTGCGCAGCCAGCGGCGTTGCGAACCCGAGCATCTCGCGGTGGTTGTCGAGCAACGCCCGCCAGTCCGATGCTGCGTTCATGCGCCGAGCGACCCGTCTTCGTTGCGCCCCAGAGCCGCGAGCGTGCGCCGCCAGCGCGTCTCGACCAGCGCGTCGATTTCGGCGCGCGGCGTTTCGAGCCGGCAGCCGCCGGGAGTGATCGCCGGGTCGCAGACGATCTCGCAGCGCGGTCTGTCCGCCTCCGTCTGCTCGCCGAGCGCCGTGCGAACGAGTTCCGCGTCGACCGGGTTCAGGTGCACGCGCACCCGTGATCGTTCGTCGAGCAGAGCCGCGAGCGCCTCTCGTGCGACGTCGGCGATCGCCTCGGACCGGACGGCAAGGCTGGAGCGCAGCGCCTGCTGCGCGAGTTCGACGGCCAGGGCGACGAGCTCGTCGGCCGCTTCGGCCTCCAGTTCGGCGAAGCGGGCGCTCAGCGCGTCGCTCAGGCTGTCGATCCGGTTCGCGAGGCTGGCGCCGGCCAGCGTCAGCGCGTCGAGCTGCTCGGCGGCCGCCTGCTCGGCGCCTTGCTCGATTCCGCGCTGCATGCCTTCGGCAAATCCGGCCTCGCGGCCGGCTTGCTGGCCTGCGTGATGACCGGCCTTGTAGCCGGCGTCGAACGCGGCACGGTAAGCGGCCGGGCCCGTGTTTCGGCCTGAAGCGGGCGTCTCGTGCCCGGCCGTCGTTGCCTGATCGTCCGCCGGCCCATCGGAGAACGGCGGGACCTCCTCGGCCGCCGTGCCGCCGAACTCGTCGAGCCTGAACGGCGTGAAGCCGGGCAGCTCGTCCGCCGCGATGATGCGGTTCGCTGCGCGACGGCCGGCGATCTCGATCGCGCGCCTGCGCAGCGCCTCAGAGTACTGCATCGTTGGCGCCCCCCAGCGAGATCAGGCCTTCGTCGGCGAGCCGGCGCGCGGTCTTCAGGATCTCCTTCTGCTCGGTCTCGACCTGCGAGACCTTGACCGGGCCTTTCGATTCGAGGTCGTCGCGCAGCGTTTCGGCCGCGCGCTGGCTCATGTTGCGGAAGATCTTGTCGCGCAGCTTCGTGTCGGCGCCCTTGAGCGCAACGACGAGCGAATCGGCCTGCACCTCGCGCAGCAACTGCTGCATCGCGCGATCGTCGAGTCGGGCGAGGTCTTCGAAGGTGAACATCTGGTCGGCGATGCGCTGGGCCAGGTCGGGATCCTGCGATCGGATCGCGTCGAGCACGACCGATTCGTTCGAACTCCCGAAGAAGTTCAGGATCTCGGCCGCCGTCTTGCTGCCGCCCAGCTTCGTGCGGTTGAGCTTTTCGCCGCCGGCCAGCAGGTCGATCAGCACGTCGTTCAGTTCGCGCAGCGCATTGGGCTGGATGCCGTCGAGCGTCGCGATTCGCGCCATCACCTCGATACGCAGCGGCTCGCCCATCAGCAACAGGATCGACGACGCCTGCTCGCGTTCGAGGTGCACGAGAATCGACGCGATGATCTGCGGATGCTCGCCCCGGATCAGTTCGGCGACCGCCTGCGGGTCCATCCACTTCAGGCTCTCGATACCCGAAACGTCGCCACCCTGGAGGATCCGGTCGATCAGCAGGCCGGCCTTCTCGTCGCCGAGCGCGCGTCGCAGCACCGTCTTCACGTACTCGTCGGAATCCCCGACCAGCGTGCTGAGCTGGGACGAGTCGGCATGGAAGCGGTCCAGCACGGCCGCCAGTCTCTCGCGGCTGGTCGCGCGAGTGCGGGCCATCGTCTCGCTGATTCGCTGGACTTCCTTCGGCGTCAGGTGACGGAACACCTCGGCCGCCGCGTCTTCGCCCAGCGCAAGCAGCAGGATCGCGCTGTCGAGCAGTCCGTCTTCGCTCATCGCGCTCATGCGTCGCGTGCCTCGCCGCCGGTCCAGTTGCGCACGACGTTGGCGACCCCGGCCGGATCCGCGCGTGCGAGCCTGAGAATCTGTTCCTGCATTTCGGTTCGGGCCGGCGCCGCTGCTGTCAGCGTCGGCGCAGGCAGCGCGCCGGCCGCCGGAGGCTCGGGAATCTGCAGCGGGTCGTCGACGCGAGTGCTGAGCGCGGGCGGGGCAGGGCGCGCGACGCTGCGCAGCGCCGGCCGGATCAGCATCAGGATCACGATCAGCGCGAGCACCACGAGCAGCGCCTGCTTGCCGAGATCGCGGGCCAGCGCCATCGTTTCGGGCTGCTGCCACAGCGCTGGCTCCTGCAGCTCGGGCGCCGGCGTTTCGGTGAACGCCGCGTTGACGACGTTGATCGAATCGCCGCGATCGCGGTTGAAGCCGATCGCCTCGCGCACGAGCGCATTGATGCTCTCGATTTCGTCGGCGCTCAGAGCTACGAGCGTCGGCTTGCCGTCGGCGTCGATCGAGCGCCTGTGGTTGACGACGATCGCTGCGCTGAGCCGCCTGATCGTGCCGCTGGCTTCGCGCGTCACGCGCACCGTTCGGTCGACTTCGTAGTTCGTCAGCGCTTCGCGCCGTCCTCCTCCGTTCGACGCGGCCGTTTGCGTCGCCGCGGCTTGCGTCTGCTGCGCCGGTCCGTTGACCGGCGCCGTCGCCGGCTGCGGCGGCTGGTTCGAAAGCGCGCCGGGCACGCCGGCGGCCTGCGCTTCGCGCGCGCCCGACTCGATGACCTGCTGGCTGCGGATCGATGCGGTCGCACCGTCCTGGTTCGGGCGGAACTGCTCGGCCGTCGATTCGCTCTGCGTGAAGTCGACGTCGGCGGTCACCTGCGCGCGCACGTTGCCCGCGCCGACGATCGGCTCGACGATGTCGAGCACACGCTGGGCCAGGACCGATTCGATCCGGCGCACGTAGTTCAACTGCGTCGCGTCGAGCCCGGGGCCGGCGGCCTCGTCGCTGGCGGACAGCAGCGTGCCCGACTGGTCGACGATGCTGACGCGCTTCGGCGCGAGATCGGGCACCGACGAGGCGACCAGGTGGACGATGCCGGCGATCTGTGCGCGCTCGAGTGTGCGTCCGGGATACAACGCGAGCAGTACCGAGGCCGACGGCTTCTGCTGTTCGCGCAGGAAGCCGTTCTGCACCGGCAGCGCCAGGTGAACGCGTGCACTCTGCACGGCCGCAAGCGACTGGATCGAACGCGACAGTTCGCCTTCGAGACCGCGCTGGAAGTTCAGTCGCTCCTGGAATTGCGTGACGCCGAACTTCTGGTTCTCGAGCAGCTCGAAGCCGACGGTGCCGCCGCGCGGAAGCCCCTGCGAAGCGAGGCTCAGCCGCGCATCGTGGACGCGATCGTCGGGCACCATGATCGCGCTGCCGCCCGGGGCGAAGCGGTAGGGCACGTTCATCTGCGACAGCGCCGCGATCACCGCGCCGCCGTCCTTGTCCGACAGGTTCGTGAACAGCACCCGGTATTCGGGCTGGCGCGACCACAGCACCGACGCGACCAGGATCGCCGTCAGTGCGGCAAGCCCGGCGGCGGCCATCAGTTTGCGCTTCAGCGGGATCGCGGCGAGCCCCGAGGCGAGGCCCGCCGGTGCCGGCAATGCGTGAGCGTTGGCATCCATGCGCCGGATCATAGAAAGGCGGGCGCCGGCGAATCGCGCGATTAGCGGCGACAAAGGCTGTCATTTCCCGGCCCTGGACGCGCGTCGGCTGCCGGACAATCGCTTCGGGAATCCCGGAAGAGGGGAGCAATGGATCTACGAATATCGGGAGCGGGCGTCGAGCCGCTCGGTCTGCAGAGGTCGAGCGGACAGGGGGAGCGGCCGGGCGCGGCGCCGGCGGCGCAGGCCGGCGGCTTTGCCAGGAGCCTCGACGCGGCCTTGGAGTCGGTCAGCCGGCTGCAGAACGAATCGACTGCGCTGCAACAGCAGTTTCAGCTCGGCGCCGAAAACGTCAGCCTGGAGCGAACGATGATTGCGATGCAGCAGTCGCAGGTCGCATTCCAGGCGGCATTGACCGTCCGCAATCGGCTGGTTGCCGCCTATACGGACATCATGAACATGCCGGTCTAGGAGGCTGTCGGTACGGCCTTCTAGCCCTTGCGACGCATTCGTCGGTCGATGTCGATCACGTAGAACTGGACCTGGCGCTGGATCTCGGGCGGCAGCGCGTCGAACTGGAGTCCGATCCGGCAGGCGCCGTCTCCGCCTTCGTGCCGATCGACGTGGCGCACGAGCAGGCCGCAGGGGATCACGCGATCGATCGTTTCGATCCGGCTGTGCGACCAGTGCTCGCCGATTCGCGACGGCGGTGCGCCGGCGGGTGCCAGCACCGCCGCACCGCCGGCACTGAGGTCGACGATCGGATAGACGATCTCGGAGCCGGCGCCGTCGCGTCGTACGCAGCGCGCCTCGTCGGTCACCGGCGGCACGACGCGAAACGCGTCGCGGCGCTGGATCCGATGGAGCAGGTCGGGGATCGGTGCGCGCAGGACCGGCGTGCCGGACACTTCGGAGTCGAGCAGCTCGGAGCCGGAAAGCACGAACTGGGTCTTGACGCTGCCCGGAAACGCGACGGCGGCGAGCGAACGCGCCGAGCCGATCGTTTTCAGCGCCGCCGGGTCGTCGGGCAGCGCGAACTCGACGGCGCTGTCGTCGACGTATGCGACCTGGCAGACGACGAAGTCCTCCAGCCTGCCGTCCGGATAAAGCGACACCGGAACCTTGCGCGTCGCAAGGTCGCGCAGCACGGCGCGGACGCCGAGTCGTCCGTCGATGCGGAACTCGGCCGGCAGCGAGTCGACCGGGTCCGGATAGATCGAATGGGCGGCCGGCACCTCGGGCATCGTCTGCTTCAGATCGAGAGCATCGCGTCGAGCTTTGCGGCCTGCGGGTCGCACAGGCGGCGCACCTCGGCATCGATCAGGATCAGGCGTCGGATCGCGCGCAGCCGTTCGCGGTGGGCGGCCGCGGACATGCGATCCGCCGGAAGCCGATCGTCGATTCCGGCGGCGGCCGCCGGCTGCTGCGAGAGCCTGCGAAAGCGCGCTTCGCAGTCCGACACGCGATCCCAGTCGGCCTGCTGAGCGGCGCGGAGCATCTGCCGCGCGCTCGACTCGGCCGCGCGATAGCGTACGAGCACCTGCGATTCGATCTCGAACTGGCCAGCGGACAGCGGCATCGCGGCGGTCTTGCGGTTGGCGGCTTGGGCGTTCGACACGGATTCTATGCCTTCGCGGGTTCGTCGGAGTCAGGCCGCGACCGCAGCGGCTGCGTTCGAGGCGGGCGTGCCCTTCGCGGCGCCGCTGGCTTCCGCGGCGATCCCCTGCCAGGCTTCGTGCAACTGGCCGAGCATGCCGGCGACCTCGGCGTATCGCGTGTCGTCGTTGGCCAGGTTGGCCTGGAGCAGTCGTGTCGCCATGTATTCGTAGAGCGACTTCAGGTTCGCGGCCAGTTCGCCGCCGCGCGCGTCGAGCGAAGCCTTCAAGCCTTCTTCGATGATTCTCAGGGCGCGACCGGTCGCTTCGCCTTTGGCGGCGGCGTCGCCGTGCTGCAGTCCCGCACGCGCTCGCGCGATCGCAGTTAGCGCGCCGCGGTAGAGCAGGTCGATCAGCTTGTGCGGGTCGGCCTGGGCGACCGCAGTCTCCAGTGACAGGTTGCGATACGAATGGGCGCTGCGGGCGGAGAAGGCGTTGGAAGCGAACATGGCAGTGAACCTTGCGAGAGCCGATACCCGGGATATCGGCCGCGCGTGCGAGAGCTTGAGCGCCTCGCCGCTGTCGAGAGTCGCCGGCAGCATGTCCCGGTCCCGTATCGACTGGTTCAGTTGCCGTTGCCGTTGCGGTTGATGTTCGCGCTGCCGATCAGGCTCTGCATGTTCGCCAGCGAGCCCTGCAGCTGCGCGAGGTTCGCGTCCAGCGCCGTGTACTGGCGCAGCAGCCGCTGTTCGATGCTGTTGAGCCGCGCGTTCAGCCGTTCCTGCTGCTGTTCGGCCGAGCGCTGGCGCGCCTTCAGCGCGTCGGTCGCGTTGCTCAGCGTGCCGTCGGCGGCCAGCATGTCGCCGAGCCGGGTGACCAGCCGCTGTGCGATTCCCTGCTGCCCCGGCTCGCTGCCGGTGGCTGCGAAGAAGTTCTTCAGCATCGACGGCGAAGCGAGCGCTTCTTTCAGCTTCGAATCCTTGATCGACAGCGAGCCGTCGCGCTGGAATTCGATGCCGAGTGCGTTCAAGGTGTTCGCCTGGTCGCTGCCGACCGTGCCGCGCATCGTTTCGCGCAACTGTTGCTGGATCCGCGTGACCGTCTGATTGCCCTGCAGCGCGCCGGCCGTCTTCGTCTCGGCGTTGTATGCGGTCTGCGACGCGATCAGCGAGTTCAGCTCGTTGTATGCCTTGACGAACTTTTCGATCGAAGCGCGCAGCGATTCGTCGTCGCTGCGCACGTCGACTTCGACCGGCGCCGTCGTCACGCGGCGCAGTTCGAGCGTGACGTTCTCGATCACGCCTTCGAGTCGGTTGCCGGCGGCCGAGACCTGCAGGCCGTTGACGGTGACGAGCGCGTCCTGCGCCGCCTGCGTCAATTGCAGGTTGCGCCCGGATCCGGCCGCCGCGGCCGGGTCGAAGGCCAGCGCCGACAGGCCGGCGCCGTCCGTATTCCCACCGTCGGGATCTTCGACGGTGATCGAGAAAGCCTGCGCGGCGCCGCTGTCGGTGCTGCGCAGCATCAGTCGCTGGCCGCTGCCGTCGGCGACCAGAGTCGCGCTGACGCCGGCGCCCGCCGCGTTGATCGCGTTGCGGACGTCGGCGAGCGTTGCCCCGTCGGCGATGTCGATCGCGACCTCGGGCCGGCTCGAATCGGGCGTGAAGGCCGTGCCGGCCTCGTCGAGCGAACCCATCCGGATCCGCAGCGTGCCGCCGCCGACGACCGCCGCTGCATCGGCGAACGCGGCACTGGCCACCGTCTGCCGACTCGCGAGCCGGGCGACTTCGATCGAGTAGCCGCCGGGGATCGCGCCGCTGCCCGCCGTTGCGAGCAGGGCCGCTTCGTCGCTGCTCGAAGCCTTTCCGGCACTCCAGGTATCTGCGCGGGCCAGCGCACGCGCGGCGTCCTGGAACGAGGACATGGCCGACTGCAGTCGCCCCCAGGCCGATAGCTTCGTCTGGATGCCGTTGATCGTGGTCCGGATCGACTGCAGCGGTCGCTGCTCGATCTGCATCAGTTGCGAGACGATGCCGTGGACGTCGAGGCTGCTGCTTGCGCTGATCGTGGCCATCTGGGGAGTCCGGTCGGAAAGAAGGGGAAGGGCCGATGACGGGCAGTCTGCCTTCCAGCGGCGCCGACGAACGGCAGATAAACGGGCTGCGGCCGGCCCTTATCGGAGCCGGCCGCAGCCCTCGAACGGTTCGCCGGTCGCGCCACGGACCCTCGAGAGCGTCTCCGCGGCGCGCCTTGCGACGATCCTCGACAGATCAGCGCAGCAGCGACAGCACGTTCTGCGGCACCGCGTTGGCTTGCGACAGCATGGCCATGCCGGCCTGCTGCAGGACCTGGGCACGCGACAGGTTCGCGGTTTCGGCGGCGAAGTCGGTGTCCATGATGCGGCCGCGGGCGGCTGCCTGGTTCTCGACGGCGACCTGGAGGTTGGCGATGACCGATTCGAAACGGTTCTGGGCGGCGCCGTACTTCGCGCGCTCACTGTTGACCTTGTCGAGTGCCGTGTCCAGGTTGTCGATGACGGTCGCGATGGCGTCAGCGTCCGGTTCGGTGGTCGCGTCGCCGATCTTGGCCGTATCGGCGGTCACCGTCGCCAGGTCGGTGTCGACCTTCATGTCAGTGGTCGTGATCGCGACTACGTCGTCGGCCGTCGTGTTTGCGCCGACCTGGAAGGTCATCGAGCCGGCATCCGCTCCGAGGATTGCCTTGCCGTTGAACGTCGTTCCGCCCGCGATCCGAAGGACTTCCGCCTGCAGCTCGCCGAACTCTTGCTGCAACGACACCTTGTCGTCCGACGTGTTCGTCGCGTTTCGTGCCTGCACCGCCAGTTCCCGCATCCGTTGCAGTGCGTCGCCGATCTTGCCGAGCGCGCCTTCGGCCGTTTGCGCCAACGAGATTCCGTCGTTCGCGTTGCGAATCGCCACGTTCATCCCGCGCACTTGAGCGTTCATCCGCTCGGCGATCGCCAGGCCCGCAGCGTCGTCCTTCGCGCTGTTCACGCGCAGGCCCGACGACAGCCGCTGGATCGACTGGGCGAGGGCGTTCTGCGTCGAGCTGAGGTTCCTCTGCGCATTCAGCGAGAACATGTTGGTATTGATCTGGGCCATTCTCCGAGCTCCTTGAAACTGAGGTTTGGTCGGGGATGTCCCCCGGTGCCTTGGTTATCGGCGGACCCGCGGTCGGCTTTAATTCCGGGCCGCGATACCGACGAACGGCGGCCGTCGGCGGAAGGACAGCAGCCGGTAGGAATTCTTCCTACGCGCGCCGGATTTCGTCCGATCCGACGCGCAGCCGACTTCCGATTCAAGATTCACGGCCCGCGGCCGACACTGGCGCCACTCGACGAACGATGTGGATGAGGTCAGAAGTGGATGCTGTGCAGCTCGACGAACGCCTGTTGTCCGAGATCCGTGACGCGAATCTGTCGTACCTGATCCTGGCGCAGCGGCTGATCCGTGCCGACAAGGCCCAGGCGCTGTACCGGCTCGGCGTGTCGGAAGAAACGGCCGACATCGTCGACGCGCTGTCACCGAGCCAGATGATGAAGATTGCCGCCGGCAACACGCTGATGTGCCGTTTCCGCTTCGACGACCAGATGATCTGGTCGCTGCTCGCCGAGCACGGCCGTCCGGCGGCCGACGGCGCCGCGCGCGACGGCAGCGCCGGAAGGCTGCACGCCAGCATCCTGATGGCCGGCGATTTCAGCGAAACGGTGATGGCATGAGCACGCAGCAGCGCAGCCTGCTCGAGGACAACCGCCAGGTGCGGCGCGCGATCGAGCTGATCGAACTGGGCGCACGGCTGCAGATGCTGCAGGCGGAAACCGCATTGCCGTACGAACGGCTGCTGCGCCTGTACAAGGAAGTGGCCGGTCGCTCGCCGTCGAAAGGGCAGCTGCCGTTCTCGACCGACTGGTTCGTTTCATGGCAGCCGAACATCCATTCGTCGCTGTTCCTCAATATCTACAACTACCTTCTGAAGACCAGCGAGCTCGACGACGTCGAAGCGATCGCCAAGGGCTACCGCCTGTATGCGGCCGAGGTCGACACGCACGGGGTCGAACCGCTGCTGTCGATCACGCGTGCCTGGCGGCTCGTTCGGTTCGTCGACGCCGGGATGCTCGCTTCGACGCGCTGCACGCGTTGCGGCGGGCACTTCGTCACGCACCCGGGCGAGCTCGCACACAGGTTCGTCTGCGGCTTGTGCCAGCCGCCGGCCCGCGCCGGGAAGGGAAGGCGAGCCGGGTCGATCCACTGAGACGTACGGATCCGCTTGTCGGCGAGCAGGGCTCGGCGGCCGGAGCCGAACAGGCGCGTATCGAACGGGAGCTCCGCGGGCAAACGGGCGCGGATGAGCGGCGGCATTTCGCGTGTCCGCACGATCCGACGAACGGACCGGTTCCCCCTCAAGAACCCCGTCCCCGATCCGAAAACAGGTGAAGCCCGCCGGCCCCTGCCGCGGACGCTCTGCCAGGACTCCTCACGCATGTTCGTCGTCATCGGTTATCTGGTCGTCATCGGCTCGGTCCTCGGCGGTTTCGCGCTGGCCGGCGGCCACCTGGGCGCGCTGTTCCAGCCGCTCGAGTTCCTGATCATCGGCGGCGGGGCGGTCGGCGCCTTCGTCGTCTCGAACTCGGCCAAGACGCTGAAGGCGGTGATGGGCGCGCTGCCTACGCTGCTGAAGGGTTCGAAGTATTCGAAGGCGCGCTACATGGAGCTGATGGCGCTGCTCTACGACATCCTGACCAAGGCGCGCAAGGAAGGGCTGATGTCGATCGAGAACGACGTCGACAATCCCGACGAAAGCCCGCTGTTCAAGCGCTATCCGACCGTGTCGGGCGACCACCATCTGGTCGAGTTCACGACCGACTACCTGCGGATGATGGTCTCGGGCAACCTGAACGCCTTCGAGATCGAAAACCTGATGGACAACGAGATCGAAACGCACCATCACGAGGCGATGGTGCCTTCGCATGCGATCCAGAAGGTCGCCGACGGCCTGCCGGCCTTCGGCATCGTCGCGGCGGTCATGGGCGTCGTGCACACGATGGCCTCGGTCGGCAAGCCCCCGTCCGAGCTCGGGCAGATGATCGCGCACGCGCTGGTCGGGACCTTTCTCGGCATCCTGCTCGCCTACGGCTTCGTGGCGCCGCTGGCCAGCCTGCTCGAGCAGAAGTGCGACGAGAGCACGAAGGAGCTGCAGTGCGTAAAGGTGACGCTGCTGGCCAGCATGCAGGGCTACGCGCCGTCGATTGCCGTCGAGTTCGGGCGCAAGGTGCTGTTCTCGACCGAGCGGCCGAGCTTTTCCGAGCTCGAGGCGCACGTCAAGCAGAAGCGCGCCTGATGAACGCGGGGACGAGCGCGCCGAAACCGGCGAGGCGTCGGTTCCGCTCGCCGGAGGCCCGCCATGTCGGCTGCTGATCGCACGGCTGCCCGGCCGATCATCGTCAAGCGGATCAAGAAAGTCGCGGGAGGCGGGCACGGAAGCTCCGCCTGGAAGATCGCCTACGCCGACTTCGTGACCGCGATGATGGCCTTCTTCCTGCTGATGTGGTTGCTGGGTTCGACCACGCAGGGCGACCTCGAGGGAATCGCCGACTATTTCCGCACGCCGCTCAAGGTGGCGCTCGCCGGCGGTTCCGGCTCGGGCGACAGCTCGTCGGTGATCAAGGGCGGCGGTACCGAGCTGACCCGCACGACCGGCGTCGAGCGCCGCGGCGACATCGAATCGGATCGTCGCAAGATCAACCTGCAGGCCCTGCGCGCCGAGCTGCGCAAGGAGGAGCGCAGGCGGCTGGCGAAGCTCAAGGTCCAGATCGAGGAGATGATCACGCTGAACCCGCGGCTGGCCGAACTTCGCTCGCAGATCAAGCTCGACCTGGTACCCGACGGCCTGCGCATCCAGATCGTCGACGAACAGAACCGGCCGATGTTCGACATCGGCAGTGCCGCGGTCAAGGACTACATGCGCGAGCTGCTGCGCGAAATCGCCCGACTGCTCAACGGGGTCGAGAACCGGGTCAGCCTGTCGGGGCATACCGACTCGGCACCCTACGGCAGCGGCCAGCGCGGCTATTCGAACTGGGAGCTGTCGGCCGACCGCGCCAACGCCTCGCGTCGCGAACTGGTGGCCGGCGGTCTCACCGAATCGAAGGTCGCAAGCGTGGCGGGTCTCGGCGAGCGGGTCATGTACGACCCGGACAATCCGCGCAGCCCGATGAACCGGCGCATCGCGATCATCGTCCTGCACAGCGAGGCCGAAGAGCGGCTGTACCAGAACTCGATGGTCGAGGCGTCGGACAGCGGGGAGCTGGCGGCTGCGGTCGGCGCGCCTCCTCAGGCCACGGAATAGCCGCCCGAACCGCCTGCTTATCGGCACTTAAGTTTTCCGCGCGCCTCGAATAATCGTCATCGAACCTGTTTCGATGCCCGATTTTCGAGCGTAATGGCCGACAACGACGCCAGTCGCGAAGACCGACAACTACCTGCCTCCGAGCGGCGCCTGCAAAAGGCCCGCGAGGAAGGTCGGGTTGCGCGATCGCGCGATCTCGGTCATCTCGTGGTCCTGGGATCGGCGCTGCTGGGCGGCATGGCGCTCGGACCTTCGCTCGCACGCGCGACGATCGACATGGTCCGCAGCGGGCTCAGCTTCGATCGAGCCGACGCGCTGACTCCGGATCGCCTGCCGACACTGTTCGCGAACGTCGGCGTCGACGCACTCGTCGCTGCGCTGCCGCTGGTCGGCGCGCTGGCCTTGGCCGCGGTGGCGGCCACGCTGGTACCCGGCGGTCTGGTGCTGTCGGGCAAGCCCTTCGAGCCTTCGTTGTCGAAGATCAGTCCGCGGGCGGGGCTGAAGCGGATCTTTTCGGTGCGCGGCGCGGTGGAGCTCGCGAAGCTGATTGCGCTTGCGCTGGCGTTGTTCGCGATCGGTGCCTGGTTCGTCGTGACCAGCGTGCCCGAGTTCGCAGGTCTTTCTCAGCGGCCGATCGCGCCGGCGCTTGCCGGCGGTGCTTCGCTGCTGGGCACCGGGCTCGCGGCCTTGCTCGGCGTGCTGTTGCTCGTCTCGCTGTTCGACGTGCCGTTCCAGTGGTTCAGGCATCGCGCCGACCTGCGGATGACGTTCCAGGAGGCGAAGCAGGAGAACAAGGAGTCGGAAGGCGACCCGCTGCTGCGCAGCCGCATCCGAGCGCGCCAGCGCGAGATCGCGAGCCGCAAGATGCTGGCCGCGGTGCCGGCCGCCGACGTCATCGTCACGAACCCGACGCACTACGCGGTCGCGATCCGCTACGACGAGGCCTCGATGGGCGCACCGCGCGTGGTGGCCAAGGGCGCCGACCTGATGGCGGCCCGTATTCGCGAGCTGGCCCTGCAGGCGCGTGTGCCGCTCGTCGAAGCGCCGCCGCTGGCGCGCGCGCTGTATGCGCACGTCGAAGTCGACCGCGAAATCCCGGCCGCGCTGTACACGGCGATCGCGCAGATCCTCGCCTACGTCTACCAGTTGCGGCAGTGGACGCCGGGCCGCGGCAGGGCACCGCAGATGCCGCAGTCGATCGAGGTGCCGGCGGGAATGGATCCGCTGGCCGACCCGGTCGGGGGCCGGGGTGAAGCGGCAGGAGCACCGCGCGCATGAACGCAAACCAACCGGTACGGACCGGCGCCGGCGTCAGCGCCGGCCAGCGCGTTTCGCTCGGTGGCGTGATGCTGAACCTGCCACCGGTCAAGGCGCTCGCGGCGCCGATCGTCATCGTGCTCGTGCTGGCGATGATGATCCTGCCGTTGCCGGCGCCGGTGCTCGACCTGCTGTTCACGTTCAACATCGCGCTCGCGCTGCTCGTGCTGCTGGTGTCGTCGTATACGGTTCGCGCGCTCGACTTCGCGGTGTTTCCGTCGGTGCTGCTCGTGACGACGCTGATGCGCCTGTCGCTCAACGTGGCGTCGACTCGCGCGGTGCTGATGCACGGCCACACCGGAACCGACGCTGCCGGCAAGGTCATCGAATCCTTCGCGAACTTCCTGATCGGAGGCAACTTCGCGGTCGGCATCATCGTGTTCGCGATCATCACGGTGATCAACTTCGTCGTCGTCACGAAAGGCGCCGGTCGCATCGCAGAGGTATCGGCTCGTTTCGCTCTCGACGCGATGCCCGGCAAGCAGATGGCGATCGACGCCGACCTGAACGCCGGCCAGATCGACCAGGACGAGGCGCGCCGCCGGCGCAGCGACGTTTCGCGCGAGGCCGACTTCTACGGTTCGATGGACGGCGCCTCGAAGTTCGTTCGCGGCGACGCGATCGCCGGCATCCTGATCCTGTTCATCAACATCGTCGGCGGCTTGCTGGTCGGCACGACGCAGCATGCGCTGTCGATCGAGCAGGCGGCGGGCAACTACGTCCTTCTGGCGATCGGCGACGCGCTGGTTGCGCAGGTGCCTGCGCTGGTCATTTCGGTGGCCGCGGGCCTGGTCGTCTCGCGCGTGGCCGACGATGACGACGTCGGTTCGCAGTTCGCGAAACAGTTGCTGTCGCTGCCGCGCGCGCTCGGACTGACTGCCGGCGTCATCGCCGTGCTGGGCGTCGTCCCGGGCATGCCGCATTTCGCGTTCCTCGCTCTGGCCGCCGGCATCGGCTACGCGGCCTGGCGCCTGTCGGAACGGCAGACGCGGCAGGCACAGGCGCCCGAACCCGTCGCGCCGCCGCCGTCGGCCAGCACGGAAGCGAGCTGGGACGACGTGCAGCCGGTCGAGACGCTCGGCCTCGAGGTCGGCTACCGGCTGATCCAGCTCGTCGACAAGGAGCAGGGCGGCGACCTGCTGTCCCGGATCAAGGGCGTTCGCAAGAAGTTCGCCAACGAGGTCGGCTTCCTGCCTCCGGTCGTCCACATTCGCGATCAGCTCGAACTGAAGCCGACCGGATATCGGGTCACGCTCAAGGGCGTCGTCGTCGGCGAGGCCGAGGTCTTCCCGGGCATGGCGCTGGCGCTCGATCCGGGCGGCGCGACGGTGGCGCTGACAGGTACCCGGACGACCGATCCGGCCTTCGGGCTGCCGGCGACGTGGATCGACGCCGGCCAGCGCGACGCAGCGCTGGCCGCAGGCTACACGGTCGTCGATCCGGCCACCGTGATCGCCACGCACCTGCATCACCTGATGCAGACGCATGCGTCGCGCCTGCTCGGTCGCACCGAGGCGCAACAACTGCTCGAACACCTGGCGCGCTATGCACCGAAGCTGGCCGAGGAGGTCGTGCCGAAGCTGGTCCCGATGCCGGTGTTCCAGAAGGTCCTGCAAAACCTGCTCGACGAGGCCGTGCACGTGCGCGACCTGCGCGGCATCGTCGAGACGCTCGGCGAGCACGGCGCCGCCACGCAGGATCCGGCCGAGCTGACCCGCGAGGTGCGGATCGCGCTGGCGCCGGCGATCGTCCAGCAGATCTTCGGACCGGTGCGCGAGCTGAGCGTGATCGCGATCGAGCCCGGGCTCGAGAACCTGCTGGTGCAGGCGCTGACGCAGTCCGGCGGTGCGCTCGAGCCGGGCGTCGCCGAATACCTGATGACGGCCGGCGGCCAGGCCGCGCAGGGTCAGGAAGACGAGGGCCAGCCTGCCTGCCTGCTGGTTCCCGACCGCGTTCGCGTGTCGATCGCGCGCCTGCTGAAGAAGGCGGCGCCGCGGCTGCGCGTGCTCGGCCATGCAGAAATCCCTGACACCCATTCGATTCGAATCGGACGACTGATCGGAGAAGCGAAGTGAAGATCAAGCGCTACGTAGGGCGGACCACCCGGGAGGCGATGGCGAAGCTGCGCGCCGAACTGGGCGCGGATGCGATCGTCCTGAAGAACCAGGA
>JAAZBL010000139.1 GCA_012513825.1 Limnobacter sp.
GTACGAACTGCCGGGGCTCTGGTTCAACGACCGCGAGATCCTCGCGCTGCTGACGATGCACCGGATGCTCGAGGAGCTCGACACCGGCGGCCTGCTCGGTCCGCAGATCGCACCGCTGATCGCGCGGTTGCGCGCGTTGCTCGGCACGGCCGACGGCGATCCCGAAGAGATCGTCCGGCGCGTGCGGCTGATCCCGGCGCTGAACCGGCCGGTGCCGCCGGTGCGCTTCGAACTGATCGGCAGCGCGCTCGTCAAGCGGCAGCGGATCGAAGTCAGCTACTACACGCGCTCGCGCAACGCGCATAGCGTGCGCGAGCTGTCGCCGCAGCGACTGGTTCACTACCGGAACGCCTGGTATCTCGACGCCTGGTGCCACGCCAGCCGGGCGCTGCGCGTGTTCGCGCTCGACGCGATCGAGGACGCACGGCTGATCGACCGGCGCGCACGGAACCTGTCGATGCGCAGCGTCGAAGCCGAACTGGGCTCGGGCTACGGCATCTACCGCGGCACGAAGCTGCGCTGGGCCGTGCTGCGCTTCTCGCCCGACGCTGCGCGCTGGGTGCGCGCCGAGGTCTGGCATCCGCAGCAGCAGGCGCGCACGCTCGACGACGGCAGCTACGAGCTGCGGGTGCCCTACTCGCAATCGCCCGAGCTCGAGATGGACATCCTGCGCCACGGCGAGACGGTGCAGGTCCTCGCCCCGGCCGCGCTGCGCAGGCGGATCGCCGAGCGACTCGCCGCAGCGGCCGCCGCCTACCGCACGTCCGCGCCTTGAATTTCAGCTTCCTGCACGCGGCCGACCTGCACGTCGACAGCCCGCTGCGCGGCCTCGACGCCTATCCGGGCGCGCCGGTCGACAGCCTGCGCGGCGCCACGCGCCAGGCGCTGGTCCGGCTGGTCGACCTCGCGATCGGACGCCGCGTCGACTTCGTGCTGCTCGCCGGCGACATCTACGACGGCAACTGGGCCGACTTCCGCACCGGCCTGTTCTTCCGCGAACAGATGCTGCGGCTGCGCCGCGCCGACATCCTCGTCTTCGTCGTCAAGGGCAATCACGACGCCGAGAGCCAGATCACGCAGAAGCTTCCCGAGGTCGAAGGCGTGCACGTCTTCAGCGCGGCCGGCAGCGAGACCGTCGAGCTCGCCGGACTCGGCGTTGCCGTGCACGGACGCAGCTTTCCGCAGCGCGCGGTGCCCGAAGACCTCGTACCGACGTACCCGGCGCCGGTGGCCGGACGCTTCAACATCGGCATGCTGCACACGAGCCTGACCGGGCGCGAGGGCCACGACCCGTACGCGCCGACGACGGTCGAGACGCTGGTCGACAAGGGCTACGACTATTTCGCGCTCGGCCACGTCCATGCGCGCGAAGTCGTCCGCGAAGCGAATCCCCGGATCGTCTTCCCCGGCAACCTGCAGGGCCGCCATGCGCGGGAGACCGGCCCGAAGGGATGCGAGCTGGTGAAGGTCGAAGGCGGCCGCATCGCGGCCACCGAGTTCGTCGCGCTCGACGTCGTGCGCTGGTCGCGGCTCCGGATCGACGCCTCCGGGCTCGACGGCGTCGATGCGCTCGCACGCCGCTTCGTCGCGCTCGCCGGCGAGCAGGTCGCCGATGCACGCGACCGGCTGCACGCGCTGCGCGTGCGCGTCGACGGCGAGTCGCCGCTGCACGGCCTGGAGGCGCGCGAGCCCGGCACGATCGCCGCCGCGCTGCAGGCGGCCTGCCAGGACTTCGACGAAGCCGAGCTCTGGATCGAGCAGGTCCGGCTCGCCCTGCGATCGCCGATCGATCGCGCGGCCAGCGCCGCGCGCCCGGACGCGATCGGAGAAGTCCTGCGGCTCGTCGACGCGATCGCCGAAGACGACGAGCAGTTGCGCGCCTGGTTCGCCGCGCAGGTCGGCGACGGCCCGAAGCTTCCCGCCGCCCTCGCCGACGCCGATCCTTCGCTGCTCGATGTCGATGCGATCCGCGCGCTGCTCGCCGATGCCGAGGCCACGGTGCTGGCCCGCTTGTCGGGGGCCGCGCAAGACGGAAGCGACGGATGAGGATCGTCCGGCTGCACCTGCAGGCCTTCGGTCCGTTCACCGATCGCGTGCTCGAGTTCTCGGATCCGGCAGACGCGAGCGGCCCCGGGCTGGTGCTCGTGTACGGACCCAACGAAGCCGGCAAGTCGTCGACGCTGCGCGCGATCTCCGACTTCCGGTTCGGGATCCCGCAGCAAAGCAGCGACAACTTCGTCCATGCGCATCCGGACATGCGAATCGGCGGCGTCTTCGCCGATCGCGACGGGCGCGAGTACGCGATGGTCAGGCGCAAGGGCCGCACCCCGACCCTGCATTTCGCGGACGGCGGCGAGCCGGTGCCTGCCGAGACCGCACTGCTGCTGACCTGCGGCCTCACGCGCGACGAGTACGACGGCGGATTCGGGATCGACCACGCCCGGCTGCGCCGGGGCGGACGCGAGCTGCTCGAGGGCAAGGGCGAGATCGGCGCCGCCTTGTTCGAGGCCAGCGCCGGTCTGCGCAGCGTGCCGCGGATCCTCGACGAGCTGCAGGCGTCCGCCCGCCGATACTTCATGCCCGGGACACGCGGCAAGCACGCACGGATCAACGAAGCGCTCGCGGCCCATGCCGAGCAACGCGAGGTATTCCGGCAGGCGCTGGTGCGCCCGGCTCGATGGAGCGAACTGGCCCGGCAACACCAGGCGGCCGCCGACGAACTGGCCGGGCTCGAAGCACAGCGCAACGAGCTGCATCGCCGCCAACTGCTGATCGGCGAGCTGCGTGCAGTCGCCCCGCTGCTGGCCAACCTGGATCACAACGCGCGGCTGCTCGACGAGCTGCGCGATGCACCGCTGCTGTCTCCCGAGGCGACGGCGCAGCGCGCGGCGGCGCTGTCCGGGCTGGCCGAGGCGCGCTCCCATGCCGAGGCCGCCGAGGCCGAGTCCGCGCGCCAGCGCCGACGGCTCGACGGGCTCGCCGCCGACGAGGCGATCCTGTCGGTGCGTACCGCGCTGCGCCGGCTCGCGGCGTCGATCGATACGCTGGACCGGCATCGCAGCGATCTGGCCGACGCGCGTGCCGAGCTCGAGCTGCAGACCCGCTGCGTCGTCGAGACGGCAGCGCGCATCGACGCCACGGCGAAGCCCGACGCACTGCTCGAGCGCGTACCCGGAGCGGCGGCGGCGGCCGGGATCGAGCAGGCGCTGACCCGGCTCGAGCGGGCCGAACATGCGCTCGAACAGCATCGGCAGGCGATGGCGCAGCAGGACGAAGACGCGCCCGAGCGGCCCGATGCCGAGCTGCCACCGACGGAAGCCCGTACGGCGCTGCGGATCGCGTGCGCCGAACTCGACCGCAGCGACCTGGCCCTGAAACGGCTGGACGCGCTGCCTGCCGAGATCGAAGCGGCCCGTCGTGCGGCGCGCGATGCGCTTGCCGCCGCCGGACTCGCCGACGAAATCGCGCTGCGCCGGCTGCGCCCGCTGCTCGATTCGCAGATCGACGAGGCCTCGCAGGCGATCGAACGCACCCGGATCCGGCAGGCCGGGCTCGACCGGCGGATCGACGAGATCTCGGCGGCGCTTCGCCAGCACGCCGATCGGCACGAGCGCCTTCTCGAGCAGGGTCCGGTGCCGACCGTCGACGAGGTACGGGCGGCACGCGAACGGCGCGACCGCGGCTGGGCGCAGCTCAGGGCAGCCCTCGTCGACGAAGGCGGGGACACGCAGCCGGTCACGGTCGACAGTCGCGCGCTGGCGATCGCCTACGAACGAGCCGTCGAGATCGCCGACCGGCTCGCCGACGACATCGCGCGCGACACCAATCGCGCAGCCGAGCTGCAGTCGTGCCGGCATGCGATCGAGTCGCTGACGAGGGATCGCGACACGCTGAGCTCCGAGCGCGCGCTGCTCGATCGCGAGCTCGCCGAACGGGACGCCGAATGGCAGCGGACGCTCGTGGCGGCGCGACTGCCCGCGCTGTCGCCGCGCGCGCTGCGCGACTGGCAGGCGCTGCTGCCGGCAGGCCGACGCGCCTGCGAAACGCTGCAACTGCGGCTCGACGAATACGCGCAGCTGCAAGGCATCGAAGCCCGGCTCGCCGCGAGCCTGCGCGACGCGATCGCGGCCACCGGGCTCGCGACGCCCGCATCTGGCGCAACGCTGGCCACGCTGACGACGACCGCAGCCGAAGTCGAGAACGAGATCAGGCAGCGCGAGAAGCGGCTGGACACGGCCGCCGGCCAGCGGCAGCAGAAGGAGCGGCACCGCCAGCAGCTCGTCGACACCGAGATGCGGCTGCTCGACGAGCTGCGACATGCGCGCGCTGCGCTCGCGCCCGCGCTGGGCAGCCTGCTGCTCGACGACGACGAGACCCCGGCCGTGGCCCGCGCCCGGCTGGGCGAGTTCCGCGAACTCCAGGCGGCGCGCGAGCGCGTCCACGCGGCCGAAGCACGGCAACGACGGGCCGCGAAGGTGCTCGAGGCGTTCGAAGAATCGGTCGCGACCGTCGTCGCCCTGCTCGGCGAGCCGGCACCGACCGATACGCGCCTTTGCATCGAACGGCTCGCCTCGAGGCTCGACGCCGCCGAACGCGTCGAAGCCGCGCGCACCAGCGCACAGGCCTCGCTCGAGCACGCACTCGACAACCTGGCCCGATGCCGACGCACGGCGGCCGAACACGAACGTCGCCTCGCCGAACTGTGCCTGGCGGCGCAGGTCGACGATCCCGAGCAGTTGCCCGAGGCCGAGGAACGTTCGCGCCGCAAGCGCGAAGCCCGGACCGGGCTCGATCGATCGAGCGCGCAACTGGCACGCGCGTCGCGGCGCCCGGTGGCCGAATTGCGCGAGTTGCTGCGCGACTACGACGAAGCCCGGATGGACGCGGACGAAGCGGCGCTCGTCCGCGAGCAGCAGCAACTCGACGAGCATCTGCGCGAAGCCCGGCAGCGCGAGGAACAGGCACGGCGGGCACTCGAGGCCATCGACAGCGCCGACACCGCGGCCGCGGCGCGCGAGGCGATGGAACGGACCGCGGCCAGCGTCCGTGCAGCGATGGGACCGTGGCTGCGGTCACGCCTCGCGCACGGCCTGCTCGCCGAAGCGCTGAAGCGCTTCCGCGAACGCGCGCAGGGGCCGATGCTGCAGGCGGCTTCGGGCTACTTCGAGACGATGACCGGCGGCGAGTTCACGCGCCTGCTCGGCGACGAGTCGAACGAGCGGCCGGTGCTGCTGGCCGAACGACGAGGCGGCACGCGGCTGCAGGTCGACGCGCTCAGCGAGGGAACGCGCGACCAGCTCTACCTGGCGCTGCGGCTCGCCGCGCTGGACCTGCGCCGTGCCGCCGGCGTCGACCTGCCGGTGATCCTCGACGACGTGCTGATGACTTCGGACGACGAACGCACGCGACTGATGCTGCAGGCGCTCGCCGGCTTCTCGCGCAATGGCCAGGTCGTCGTCTTCACGCACCACCGCCACGTCGCCGAGATCGCGCGGGCAAGCCTGCCGCCAGCGGCACTGACGCTGATCGAACTCTGATCGAACTCTAGTTCTCGAGGAAGTGCTGGACCGACTCGATGAGTTTCATCCGGTTCTTCTCGAGCACGATCGCGTGCGTGCCTTCGCCGAGCATCACCAGGCGCTTGTCGCGCGTGTTCGTCATCAGGCCGAACAGTTCCTGCGCCATGTAAGGTGGCGTGTCGCGGTCCCACTCGGCGACGACGATCATCGTGGGCACCCGGATGGCCTTCGGGTCGTACCAGGGCTTGCCCTTCGTCCAGTACTGCGCCAGGTCCTTCAGCACCCCGTTCGGAGCGCGCACGACCGGGGGATTCTGCGAGGCGCCGACCGGATCGCTGGCGAGATTGGCGCTCCACCATTGTTCGAACCACGCCGTCGGCGACAACTCCTCGACGCGATCGGCGGGAAGGCCGTTGCTGCCTCGCTTGCGCGCATTCTCCTTCGTCACGGTCCGGTAGGCGCCCGCTCCCGAGATCGGAGGCGCTTCCCGGACCAGCCAGAGCGGCGCGTACAGCACGAGCTTGTTGACCGCGTCATTGTTCTGCGCGGTGTAGCCGGCCATGATCGTCGTGCCCCAGGACCAGCCGACCAGGTTGATGCTCGTTACACCGCGGCGCTTCCGGATGAAGTCGACGACCGCCGCGACGTCTCGCACCGCATCGGCCGTGTCGGCGAACGGCGGATTGCGGTCGGGTGCCTGCTCCATCGATGCGGGCCGCGTCGAGCGGCCATATCCGCGCACGTCCATCATGTAGGCGTCGAAACCGCGGCTGGCGGCGATGTCGAGCCACGATCCGCCCGGCAGGTCCAGGTCGAATGCCGACTCGGACGGATAGGTCGCCCCGTGCACGAACAGCACGATCCGGTCCGGTCCGAAGCTCGACACACCGGCAAGTCGCTTGTTGCGCACGTGCAGCCTGATCGCGGGATCGTCGCTGGCCGGCACGAAGATGGTTTCGGAGACCACTTGGCCGGCAGCCATCCGGACCGTTCCGGCACTTCCGGAATCGGCCGGCGCGTAGGCCGTGCACGCGCCCAGGCTCAGGATCAGCGGGGCCAGCCAACCGAGAATTCCTCGCATCGCACCCTCCTTGGTTTTTGTCGGCAGAGGCTACCGCGGATGCCGGGGTCGATGCAACGATGCGGCGCCGCTACAAGCCCCGCTCGACCATCGCGAGCAGGCGCTGCTCGAGCTGGCGCGTCAGCCTCGGCTCGAGCTGTCGCAGCGGCCCGTCGATGATCAGCAGCGCCAGGCCGTGCACTGCCGACCATGCGAGGTACTCGGCGCCGGGACGGCGCTCGGCCGGCAGCACGCCGGCCTCGGTCATCCGGTCGAGCGCGGCGCCCAGCAACTGGAACGGGTTCAGCCCGCTGCTGCCGGCCTTGGCCGGGTCGTTGTCGGCTTCGACGGCGTCGGGGACCGCGAACGCGGTCCGGAACAATCCGGTCTCGGTCTGCGCGAAACGCAGGTAGGCGGCGCCGACGGCGCGCAGGCTGGCCCGCGCATGGACGTCGGCGCGTGGCGTGCGTCGCAGGCCGGCGAGTTCGTTCTCCATCGCGGTCGCGAGCATCGACAGCGCGGCGGCGCGAACCGTCTGCAACAGCGCTTCACGGTTCGCGAAGTGACGATAGGCGGCATTGGGCACGACGCCGGCGCGCCGCGTGGCCTCGCGCAGCACGATCGCGTCGGGTCCGCCGGCACGCGCCAGCTCGATCCCGGCGTCGACGAGCGCCCGCCGCAGGTCGCCGTGTCGATAGGTGCTGCGCCGGCGTACGGGACCGCGTGCCGGCCTTTCGTCGATCGTTCGATCGCTGTCGTTCATCCAGGACCAATGTGGACACTGTCCATTTTGTCGATGTTGTTATTGTGGACGATGTCCACATTATCCTCGCATTCTGTCGCCTCGACCACCCGACCCGAGGAGACGAAAACGATGGGAAGCGACATCGATGCTGCCCGCATTGCCGTCCGCGAATCGATCGACCGCTGGATCGACGCGGTACGCGCCCGGGACCTCGACGCGATGATGAACGCCTATGCCGACGACCTCGTCGGATTCGACGTGATGCCGCCGGCCCGGCACGAAGGCCGCGACGCCTGGCGCCGAGTCTGGGCCGGCTTCTTCGAGAACACCGAAGGACCGATCGATTTCGAAACGAGCGAGATGCGGATCGAGGCCGGCGCCGACCTCGCCTGGTGCCATCTGCTCAATCGCGTCGGCTGCACCGGCAAGGACGGCACGCGGCACGAAGCGCTGGTCCGGGCAACGATCTGCTTTCGCAACAGCGATGGCCGCTGGCTCGTCGCGCACGAACACGCGTCCATCCCGATGCCGATGCCTTCGCCCGGCGCCTGCGAATCCGCTGCGCAGTGAACACGTTCCACCTGACCCCGCCGGTTGCGTCCGGCGAACGGAGTATCCGATGAAAGTCGACCCCTATCTGAATTTCGAAGGCCGTTGCGAGGAAGCGATCGAGTTCTATCGCGGCGCCGTCGGCGCCGAACTCGAAGTGCTGATGCGATACAAGGAGATGCCGGAGCCCCGCGACCCCGGCATGGTGAATCCGGAAAACGAGAACAAGGTCATGCATGCCGAGATGCGGATCGGCGATTCGAAGCTGATGCTCTCGGACGGCGACTGCGCCGGAACCTCGTCCCGGTTCCAGGGCATCTCGCTGACGATCACCGCAGCCGACGATGCCGAAGCGGCGCGGGTGTTTTCGGCGCTGGCCGACGGCGGCCAGGTCCGGATGCCTTTGACGAAGACGTTCTTTTCGTCCGGCTTCGGCATGCTCGCCGACCGCTTCGGTGTGCCCTGGCTGGTCGTCGTGCAATGAAGCTTCGTCAACCCGAACACAGGAGGACAACGCAATGAGCAATGCACCCACCACGCTCGAAACCCGGCCGGCCGCCGGGTCGCCGGCCGCCGGAGCGCCGGCCGCCACCGGATCGCCGGCCGCCCCTCCCGCCGACGAAACCGCGATCCGCGCGATGCTCGAGGACTGGCTGGCCGCCGTTCGCGAGCGCGACCTCGACCGGATCTGCGCGCACTACGATCCCGAAGTCGTCGCCTACGATGCGATCACGCACCTGCGCCTGTCCGGCGTCGACGCCTATCGGCGGCACTGGCAGGACTGCCTGGCGATGTGCGACGGCCCGATGAACTTCCGGTTCCGCGACCTGACGATTGCCGCCTGCGGCGACGTCGCCTTCGGTCACGCGCTGGTCGACTGCGGCGGCACCGGCCCGAACGGCAAGGAGGAGAGCCACTGGACGCGAATGAGCGCCGGCTACCGCAAGCGCGAAGGCGGCTGGCGGATCGTCCACGAGCACTTCTCGGCGCCCTTCGACGTGCAGACGATGAAGGTGCTCGATCTGGCGCCCCAGGAGGCTGTCGGGCGCTGACTCAGCGCAGGCGGCAGCCGCCGCGGCCCCCGGATCCGGCTATGCACCGCGCCCGCGGAACGCTTATCCTTGAACGGTAGGAGGTTCGCGAAAAATCCAAACTGATCAAGGAGCAATGCGAATGTACAAAAGGATCCTTGTGCCGGTCGACGGCTCCCGCTTCTCGGAGCAGATCCTCCCCGTCGCGAGCTGGCTCGGTCGCAAGACCGGCGCCGAGCTGGCGCTCTTCCGTGCGTACGACAAGGCGGACGAGCAGGCCGGCGTGCAGGGCGCGCTCGATACGCTGGCTGCCGGCATCGGAGCGAAGGCAATCGCCGCGGAGGGCAAGGACGTCACGCGAGCGATCCTCGACGAGGCCGCGCGGGTACCGGGCACGCTGGTCGCGATCACCTCGCACGGCCGCTCCGGAGTCATGCGCGCGGTGCTGGGCAGCACGGCGCTGAACGTCCTGCGCACCGGAAAGGATCCGATCCTCGTTTACCGCCCGCGTGGCACCGAGGTCGCGAAGGGCGAGGCGTCGATCGAGCGGATCGTCGTTCCGCTCGACGGCAGCGAGCTGTCGGAGTCGATCCTGCCGCAGGCGGCCGAACTCGGTCGCTGGATCGGAGCACGGCTCATCGTCGTGTCGGTGCTCGATCCGGCCCCGCGCAGCGCGCTGCCCGACGTCCCGGTCAGCGACGTGATGGAATCCAGCTACGTGCACTCGCGCGCCACGCAACTCGCCGAGCGCTACGGCGTCGAGGTCGGCTGGGAAGTGCTGCACGGCGACCCCGAACAGGCGATCCCCACCTTCGTCAAGGGGCTGCCCAACACGATGCTCGCGATGACGACGCACGGCCGCAGCGCCCTGCAGTCGGCGCTGCTCGGCAGCGTCACGGCGGCCAGCCTGCGCGACGGGGGGGTTCCGGTGTTCACCCGCATGCCCTGATGGCGATCGTCTATCTCGTTCGCCACGCCCAGGCCTCGTTCGGCTCGCGAAATTATGACCAGCTCTCCGAACTGGGACACCGGCAGGCCCGCTGGCTCGGCGAGTGGTTCGCCGAGCAGGGCATCGCCTTTCGCCGGGTGCTCGCCGGTACGCTGCAGCGCCAGCAGCAGACCGCGATCGAGATCGTCGCAGCGACCGGCGGCGACACCGGCCAGATCGTCACGCATCCCGGCCTCGACGAATACCAGGGCGAGGCGATCTGGGCCGCGCACACGGCCGGCGCCGATCCGATCGAACACCAGCGCGCCGACTATCGTGCCTACTGGCGCACCTTTCGCGAGGCCATGTCGCACTGGGCCGACGATCGACTGGCCGACGTGCCCGAGACCTGGGCGCAGTTCGGCGCCCGCGTCAACGACGCGATCGCGGTCGCCACGCAGGATACGAAACGCGAGGATGCGCTGCTCGTCGTGAGCTCCGGCGGCGCGATCAGCCGCTACGTCGGGCAACTGCTCGGCTGCCCGGCCAGCATCGCGATCGAACTGAACCTGCAGTTCCGCAACACGGGCTTCTGCGAACTGATCGCGGGAGGCGAAAGGGTGCGGCTGCTGAGCTACAACAGCATTCCGCACCTGATGCAGGCCGACCGGCGAGAGTCGATCACCTTTGCGTAGCGCGATGACCCGCCTGGCCAGCCAGCTCCAGTCGCTGATCCGCCCCGGCGACACCGTCTGGTGGGGCCAGGCCACCGCCGAGCCGCTGACACTGAGCCGCACGCTGGTCGAGCATCGTCGGGCGCTCGCCGACGACGGGAGGCTGCGCGTGTTCGTCGGCATCGCCGCATCGGACACGCTGCGCCCCGAACACGCCGACGCAATCGACTTCTTCGGCTACGCCGCCGCCGGCGCACACCGGCAACTGGCGCAGGCCGGCGTGCTCGACGTGCTGCCCACCCACTACTCGCAGTTGCCGGGGCTCATCCGCAGCGGACGCATCGAGGCGGACGTCGTCCTGCTGCAGGTTTCGCCGCCCGACGAGCAGGGACGCCACAGCCTGGGACAGATGCGCGAGTACCTGCCTGCGGCGCTCGACCGGGCTCGCGTCGTCGTCGGCGAGATCCATCCCGACGTGCCGTGGACCCACGGCGGCCCGTATCTGCGGGCGGCCGATTTCGCGCTGCTCGTCGACGCCGAACACCCGCCGGTCGACATGGCGCGGGCGGCACCGGGCCCCGTCGAACGGGCGATCGCGCGCCACATCGCCGGCCTGGTCGAGGATGGCGCCACGCTGCAGATGGGAATCGGCAAGCTGCCCGAGGCGGTGCTGTCGGCGCTCGACGGCCATCGCGACCTCGGCCTGCACAGCGGCGCCGTCGGCGACGGCGTCGTCGAGCTCGTCGAGGCCGGCGTGCTGACCAACGCGCGCAAGACCGTGGATCCCGGAGTCGGCGTCGGCGCCATCCTGATGGGCAGCGAAAGACTGCGCCGCTGGGCGCATCGCAATCCCGCGCTGCAGATGCGCGAGACCGCGTACACGCACGACGCCGAGGTGCTCGCGGCCAGCCACAGGTTCACGGCGATCAATTCGGCGATCGAAGTCGACCTGACCGGCCAGATCAACTCGGAAGTGGCGGCGGGCGTCTACGTGGGCGCCGTCGGAGGTGCGGTCGACTTCCTGCGCGGCGCGGCGCGCAGCCCGGGCGGGCTGCCGATCGTCGCGCTGCCGTCCACCGCCAAGGGCCGCAGCCGCATCGTCGCCGAACTTTCGGGCCCGGTGAGCACGGCGCGCAGCGACGCCGGCCTGATCGTCACCGAACACGGGATCGCCGATCTGCGCGGCCGGACGCTGTCGGCGCGCGTGCGCCGGATGATCGACATCGCCGCCCCCGAACACCGCGACGACCTGGCTCGCCAAGCGCACGCGCTGCTGCGCCGCTGCGGCGCAGCCCTTCCCTGAGGTCTTCGAGGAGAGTCGCCATGCGCAGAGCCGCAATCGTCACCCCCGTTCGCACGCCGGTCGGCACCTTCGGCGGCAGCCTGCGCCCGGTGCCGGTCGAGGAACTCGCCGCGACCACGGTGCGCGCCGTGATCGAGCGAAGCGGCGTCGATCCGGCGCGCATCGACGACGTCGTCTTCGCGCAGTCCTACGCCAGCAGCGAAACGCCCTGCGTCGGGCGCTGGGCCGCGCTGCAGGCGGGCCTGCCCGTCGAGGTCCCCGGGATGCAGCTCGACCGCCGCTGCGGCGGTGGCCTGCAGGCCGTCGTCACCGCGGCGATGATGGTCCAGAGCGGCGCCGCCGACGTCGTCATCGCCGGCGGCGTCGAAAGCATGAGCAACATCGAGTACTACTCGACCGACATGCGATGGGGCGCGCGATCGGGCAACGTGCGCTTCTACGACCGGCTCGATCGCGGCCGCGAGCGCTCGCAGCCGGTCGAACGCTTCGGCAGGATCTCCGGGATGATCGAGACGGCCGAGAACCTGGCGCGCGACTACGGCATCTCGCGCGAGGAGGCCGACGCCTTCGCCGTGCGCAGCCACCAGCGTGCGGCGGCCGCCTGGGAGGCCGGCCGATTCGCCGACGAGGTGGTGCCGGTGCGGGTGCCTCAGCGCAAGGGCGACATCGTGCTGTTCGAGCGCGACGAAGGCTTCCGCCCCGAGGCCTCGCTCGAAAGCCTCGGCAGGCTGCGCGCACTGATGCCGCAGGGCACGGTCACCGCCGGCAATGCCAGCCAGCAGAACGACGCTGCGGCCGCCTGCCTGATCGTGGCCGAGGACAAGCTGGCCGAACTGGGGCTGACGCCGATGGCGACGCTGGTGGGCTGGGCCGCCGCCGGCTGCGAGCCGTCGCACATGGGAATCGGGCCGGTGCCGGCGGTCAGGAAGCTGTTCGCGCGCCACAAGCTGACGCTCGACGACATGGACCTGGTCGAACTGAACGAAGCCTTCGCGTGCCAGGTCCTGTCGGTACTGAAGGGCTGGGACTGGCGCGACGAGGACGCGATCGAGCAGAAGCTCAACGTCAACGGCTCCGGCATTTCGCTCGGACACCCGATCGGGGCCACCGGCGTTCGCATCCTGGCGACGCTGCTGCACGAACTGCAGCGGCGCAACGGGCGCTACGGTCTCGAAACGATGTGCATCGGCGGCGGCCAGGGCATCGCAGCGGTGTTCGAACGGACCTGAATCGGGACGGATCCGACGGGATGGGTTGACGGGCGCGCCGACTGCTGATTGAATCGCGGCTCCTTTGCAGGGGAGTAGCCGGCGGTGCGCCTCGCACACGCCGCGGCATCGTCACTACGGTAACGGTCGTGCTGGCAAGCGGCCGTCATCCGGTGCCGCGAATCCCGGGCGCGTTCGCACGGGTCGGCAAGACCGACAGGGAGTTCCGACAACTTGTCGTCCGGCGCCTGCCACGCCGGCAAAGGGACCTTCCCGATGTTCTCGGTCGGCACGCCACTGCTGTGGTCGCTGTTCCTGCTTTTCGTCGTCGCCGCACTCGCGGTCGACTTCTTCGTTCTGGGGCGCCGTGGCGCCCACGCCGTCTCGATGCGCGAAGCGACGGTCTGGACGCTGGTCTGGGTCGCCGTTTCGTTCGCCTTCGTCGGCTGGCTCTGGTGGTTCCTCGGCGGCACCTCGCCCGACCTCGCGGTCAAGCGACTGGCCGACGAGAAGGCGCTCGAATTCGTCACCGGCTACCTGGTCGAGAAGGCGCTCGCGGTAGACAACATCTTCGTGTTCCTGATGGTGTTCACCTACTTCGCGGTGCCGGCCGAGTTCCAGAAACGCGTGCTGATGCTCGGCATCCTCGGCGCGCTGGTGCTGCGCGCGGTGATGATCCTGATCGGCGCCTGGCTGATCACCCGGTTTCACTGGGTCATGTACGTGTTCGGCGCCTTCCTGGTGTTCACCGGGTTCAAGATGTGGTGGGCCGCCGGCCAGGAGCCGGACCTCGAATCGAACCCGGCACTGCGCTGGCTGAAGCGCCGCCTGAGGATGGCGCCCGACTACGACGGCGAGCGCTTCTTCACCGTCGTCGATGGCGTCCGGATGGCCACGCCCCTGCTGGTCGTGATCCTGCTGATCGGCATCGTCGACATCGTCTTCGCCGTCGACTCGATCCCGGCGATCTTCGCGATCACGCGCGATCCGTTCATCGTGCTGACGTCGAACGTGTTCGCGATCCTCGGCCTGCGCGCGATGTACTTCCTGCTGGCCGGCATGCACGAGCGCTTCCACCTGCTGTCCTACGGGCTGGCGATCGTGCTCGTGTTCATCGGCGCGAAGATGCTGATGATCGACGTCTACACGATTCCGATCCTGGTCTCGCTCGGCTTCACCGTCTCGGTGCTGGCGATATCGATGCTGCTGTCGCTGCGAATCCCGGCGCGTCCGGGCGCTTCGCGCAGCGCCTACCCGTTCGGGCGGAAGAAGCGCGAAGCGCGTTCGTAGCGGCCGGAACCTGCATAGCGTCCGGGTCCTGCGCACGGGGACCGATGTTGAGCCAGGTCTATTGTCGAGCCGCTCGCCGGTGCGACCATTCCGGCAGGCGACATTGCCGGGAGGTCGAAACGTCGCCGGGTGAGGCCGAACGATGGACAGCATCCGTTCCCTGCTGGTCGGAATCGCCGTCGCCTGCGTCGCGCATGCAGCCTCGGCGCAGGATCTCGAACGCGCGGCGCGCCTGTTCGATCGTCATTGCGCGGTTTGCCACGGCGCGGACCGCGGCGGCTACATCGCGCCCGCGCTGAACCGCGACGAGACGACGCTGGCCCCGGCGCAGGTCGCCGGGACGATCCTCAGCGGCCAGCCCGCCACGCTGATGCCGCAGCACCCGTCTTGGCGGGGCGCACTCTCGGCGAAGGACCGGGACCTGCTCGCGGCACTCGTCACGACGCAACCGAAGCTCGAACTGTCCTGGGGCATCGACGAGATCCGCGCCTCGCTCGAAGTGCTCGCCGACGAGTCCACGCTTACGCCGGCTCCGCGCTACCGGATCGATGCGATCGACGACCTGATGGCGGTCATGTCGCGCGGTCGCCATGCGGCCGGCGACGAGGCGAAGGTCCTGTTCTTCGACGGACGCACGCATCGACTGGTCGGCGAAGTGCCCACGGGCTTCGCGCCGCACCTGATGGACTTCCATCCGACGCAGGCGCGCTGGGCCTACGTGCGCGACGACATGGGCTACGTGCACAAGGTCGACCTGTTCTCGATGCAGGCGGTGCGCCGCGTGCGCGCCGGGCTCAACGGCACCTCGCTGGCCGTCTCGCGCGACGGCCGCTTCGTGGCTGCCGGATCCTACGTGCCGCACACGATGGTGATCCTGGACGCGGACACGCTCGAGCCCGTACGACTGCTGGAGCTCGCCGGCGAGGATCCCGACGGCCGCTGGGTCGAAGCCGACTCCGGCGTCATCCTCGCGACACCCCGTGCGAACGTGTTCGTCGTTGCGCTCGAGCAGGCCGGACAGGTGTGGATCGTCGATCTCGATCGGCCGGAGTTTCCGGTGACCGCGATCGCGGGCGTCGGCCGACATCTGCACGACGGGTTCCTGTCGCCCGATGGCCGCTACTTCGTCGTCTCCTCGTACGACGACCATCTGAATGCGGTGATCGACCTCGACGAGAAGCGGATCGTGCGCAGGATTCCGGCCGGCTGCCAGCCGCATCTCGGCTCCGGGGCGGTGATCCGATCGAACGGCCGGCTGCTCGGGATCGGCACCAACATCGGCGAAGCCGACTGCAAGTCGTTCGAGGTCACGGTCTTCGACATGGAAAGCTTCGAGCCCGTCGCGCGCATCCCCGTCGCCGGGCCCACCGAATCGCCTGCCGCGCACCCCGACGCGCCGTACATCATCGTCGACATCGTCGGAACGGGTCCGAACGCGAACAAGATCCAGCTCATCGACAAGCACTCGCTCGAGCTCGTGCGCACGATCGAGGTAGCCGGCGCGCTGAGCCACTCGCATTTTCCCGAGTACACGGCGCGCGGCGACTTCTTCTACGTGAGCGCACGCTATCGCGGCGACCGCAGTCTCGGCAGGCCGGCCGGCCAGCTCGTGATCTACGATTCGCGCACGCTTGCCGAGGTCAGGTCGATCCCGGTCGACGTTCCGGCCGGCGTGTTCTCGCGCGCGCGTTCGCGCGCCGTCGTCGTCGGGATGCGACCGGACGCATAGGCCTGCCTCAGGATTTCGGCGCCGGCCCGGCCCGCGTGGCCCCCGGAATGCCCATGTCCGCCGCCAGCCGCTTGCCGGCGGCATCGAGCAGCGCGAAGCAGATCTGTGCGCCGCAGAGGTGGGCGAGCGCACGCAGCGGGCGCTCGCCGTGCGGGGTCGTCAAGCGCTCACCGGCCGCGCGTGTCCGTCAGCGCACGAGGATGCTGCGGTCGACGTCGGCGATGTCGCGGCGGCCGCAAAAGGCCATCGTCAGGTCGAGCTCGCGGTGGATGATCTCGAGGCAGCGCGTGACGCCCGCCTCGCCCATCGCACCGAGCCCGTAGAGGAACGAGCGGCCGATCAGCGTGCCGCGGGCGCCGAGCGCGACAGCCTTCAGCACATCCTGGCCCGAGCGGATCCCGCCGTCCATCCAGACCTCGATCTGCGATCCGACGGCGTCGGCGATTTCGGGCAGGACCGCGATCGACGACGGTGCGCCGTCGAGCTGCCGCCCGCCGTGGTTCGAGACGACCAGCGCGTCGGCGCCCGTGTCGACGGCGAGCCGGGCGTCCTCGACGTCCATGATTCCCTTCAGGATCAGCTTGCCGCCCCAGCGCTTCTTGATCCACTCGACGTCGTTCCAGTTCAGCGAAGGATCGAACTGCGACGCGGTCCAGTCGGACAGCGAAGTCATGTCGGCGACGCCCTTGACGTGCCCGACGATGTTGCCGAACTGCCTGCGCTGCGTGCGCATCATGGCGAGGCCCCAGCGCGGCTTCGTCGCCAGGTTCAGCAGGTTGGCGAGCGTCGGTTTCGGGGGCGCGCTGAGCCCGTTCTTCAGGTCCTTGTGTCGCTGCCCGATGATCTGCAGGTCGAGCGTCAGCATCAGCGCCGAGCAGCCCGCCGCCTTGGCCCGGTCGATCAGGCGCCCGATGAAGTCCCGATCGCGCATCACGTAGAGCTGGAACCAGAACGGCGCGCGCGTGTGCGCGGCGATGTCCTCGATCGAGCAGATGCTCATCGTCGACAACGTGAACGGCACGCCGAACTTCTCGGCCGCACGCGCCGCCAGGATCTCGCCATCGGCGTGCTGCATGCCGGTCAGGCCGGTCGGCGCCAGCGCCACCGGCATCGCGACCTCCTGGCCGGCCATCCGGGTCCGCAGGTTCCGGTGCTCGATGTCGACGGCAACGCGCTGGCGCAGCTTGATCCGCGCGAGGTCCTCCTCGTTCGCGCGGTAGGTCGACTCGGTCCAGGACCCGGAATCGGCATAGTCGTAGAACATTCGTGGCACGCGCCGCTTCGCCAGCACGCGCAGGTCTTCGATGTTCGTGATCACCGCCATTCGTATCCCTCCCGTCTGGACGCGAAGCATACCAGCGGGCGTTTCAACTGAAATGCACCGGTGCCGGCGAGCAACGCCGGCGTAATCCGTCGAGCCGAAACTGCGATACCGCCTCGATCGACCGGAGAGCCCCATGAGCATCAGGATTCCAGCGCAACTGCCCCGATGGAGCCTCGTGCTGATCCTGATCGTCGTGCCGGGCTCCACGCTGATCGTGCCGGTCGCCTGGTGGATCCAGGCTCGCCGGTCGGGACTTGCCGACACACCAATCGTCGCTGGACACCGGAACGACTCGATGATCGACGACACCGACAACGCCGGCCCGGACGCACGCGTCACGGCTTTGGTCGCCCGCGCCTCGGGACACTGGCAACGCAATCTCCACGACTTCTTCGAACCGCTGATCGCCTGGATCGGCGACGCCCGTCGACAGATCGCCGACCCGCAGGGGTACAGCCGCGATGCGTTCCTCGCCGGAGCGAGCAACCTCGTCGAGCTCGAACACCGCGAGCGCGACTGGGAACGGAGCAATTAGGGGCCTGTTCGCACAGGCCCTAACGGAGGAGAGCGGCGATCTCGGGCAGGCAGGAGCCGCAGTTGCCGCCGGCCTTCAGCCGGGCCGTCACGTCGGCCGGGCTGCGCAGTGCGTAGGAGCTGATCGCCGCACGGATCGTCTCGCGTCCGACACCGAAGCACGAACAGACGGTCGGCCCGGCGTCCACCCCCTTCCCGATCGGCTGCCCGAACAGCAGGCCGACCCGGTCGGCCTCTTCGATCCGTTGCTTGCAGAACAGCGACGACAGCCAGTTGCGCGCAGGCAGGTCGGGACGCGCCGACACGAAGACGCAGGCTTCGAGGCGCCCGTCGACGACGAGCGCCGCGCGATAGACGCCCGCCGAGCGGTCCTCGTACTCGAGCCAGTCGGCATCGCGGGCGTCGACCCCGAACAGCGCCCGTGCCCACGCGGCGCGATCGCCGATCGGCTTGCGGCCGGCCAGCTCGTAGCGATCGAATCCCGCACCGCGGATCCGGGTCCACCAGGTCGGGTCGTCGAGCGCAGGTTCCCGGCGCGCGAGCACGAAACCGTGCCAGGCGACCTCGAAGGGTTCGACCCGCACCGGCGTGTGCTTGAACTCGGGTTCGCCGGACAGCGGGTCGACGACCGGATTGACCAGCGCGCCCACCCGCGCATCCGAGGCGAAGCGGTCGTTCCAGTGGATCGGCACGAAGACGCTGCCGCGGGCGATGCCGCCGCCGTGCCGGACCCGCGCGACCATCGCGCCCCAGCGCGTGGACACGCGCGCCAGGCTCCCCTCGCGCACCCCGTGCAGCAAGGCGTCCTGCGGATGCATGTCGACGAAAGGCTCGGGCGCGTGCGTGGCGAGCGTCGGCGAGCGGCCGGTGCGCGTCATCGTGTGCCAGTGATCGCGCACGCGGCCGGTGTTGAGGATCAGCGGATGGGCCTCGTCCGGTGCATTGGCCGGTCGCCGGGGCGGCGTGGCCACGAAGCGGGCGCGGGCGTCCGGATGCGCGAAGCGGCCGTCGGCGAACAGGCGCTGCGCGCCCGACCCGGCACCCCCGACGACCGGCCACTGGATCGGATCGAGGGCGTCGTAGGCGTCCGCCGTCAGTCCCGCGAGCCCGCCGATGTCGAAGATCCTGGGCGCCTCGCAGTCGCCCGGCACGCCGTTGCCGCAGGCGCTGAGCCGCGCGTGCTCGTCGAAGATTTCGTGCGGGCCGGCATAGTCGAAGCCGGCGAAGCCCATCCGCTGCGCGACCTCGCAGACGATCCGCCAGTCGGCACGCGCCTCGCCGGGCGCCGGCAGGAACGCGCGCTGGCGCGAGATCCGGCGCTCCGAGCTGGTCACGGTGCCGTCCTTCTCGCCCCAGCCGAGCGCCGGCAGCAACACCTGCGCATACGCGGTCGTGTCCGTCGATTCGACGACGTCGGAGGCGACGACGAGCTCGCACTTTTCCAGCGCGCGCCGCACCTGGTCGGCGTCGGGCAGGCTGACGACCGGGTTGGTCGCCATGATCCAGACCGCCTTGACACGGCCCTGCTCGATCGCCTCGAACAACTCGACCGCTTTCAGCCCGGGCCGCTCGGCGATGCGAGGCGATCCCCAGAACTGCTGTACCAGCCGGCGATGCGCGGGCTCTCCGATCTCCAGGTGCGCGGCCAGCATGTTGGCCAGGCCGCCGACTTCGCGCCCGCCCATCGCGTTCGGCTGTCCGGTCAGCGAGAACGGTCCGGCACCCGGCTTGCCGATCCGCCCGGTCAGCAGATGGCAGTTGATGATCGCGTTGGCCTTGTCGGTACCGGCCGACGACTGGTTCACGCCCTGCGAGAACGCCGTGACGACCTTGTCGGTCGACGCGAACAGCTCGTAGAACGCGAGCAGCTCGGCCGGAGCGATCCGGCAGATCGCTGCGATCTCGGCGATTTCGCGTTCTCCGATGTCTCCTCCACCGTCGCACTCTGCCGCAACCAGCGCTTCCGTCAGCCCGCGCGTGTGCGCGGCGACGAAACCGGCGTCGACGACGCGATGCCGCCAAAGGTGCCGCAACAGCCCGTTGAACAGCCAGACGTCGGTGCCCGGTCGCAGCGGCAGGTGCAGGTCCGCGAGTTCGCAGGTCGCGGTGCGGCGCGGGTCGATCACGACGAGCTTCAGCTCCGGCCGCCGCTCGCGCGCCTTCGCGATGCGCTGGAACAGCACCGGATGGCACCAGGCCGCGTTCGAGCCGACGAGCACGATCAGGTCCGCTTCCTCGATGTCTTCGTAGCAGACCGACACCAGGTCCTCGCCGAACGCACGCTTGTGCGCCGCCACGGCCGACGACATGCACAGGCGCGAGTTCGTGTCGATGTTGGCGCTGCCGATGAAGCCCTTCATCAGCTTGTTGGCGACGTAGTAGTCCTCGGTCAGCAGCTGTCCGGACACGTAGAACGCGACCGCGTCGGGCCCGTGCCGGTCGACGATCGATCGCAGGCCGTCGGCGACTTTCTGCAGCGCCGCGTCCCAGGAAACGGTCTCCAGCGACGACGCGTCGCCGGCGCCGACACGGACCGCAGGCCGCAGCAACCGGCCTTCGAGGCCGATCGTCTCGGCCAGCGCCGCACCCTTCACGCAGAGCCTTCCGCGATTCGACCCATGGGTCTCGTCGCCGGCCACGCCGATGCTGCCGTCGTCGCGCGCCTCGACCCGCAGGCCGCAGCCCACGCCGCAATACGGGCAGGTCGTCCTGGTCACGCTGCGATCGCCTCGCAGAAGGCGCGGCCGAACAGCAGTCGTTCGCGCAGTGCCGACACGTCGACGCGGTTCTCGATCAGCTCGAAGAACCACGCGCTGTCGGAGGCGTCGCCGTACAGCACGGCGCCGACGACCCGGTCGTCCTTCAGCACCAGGCGCTTGTAGACGCCGCGGCGCGGATCGCGCATGACGAGGTCCTCGCTGCCGTCGACGCCGATGATGTCGCCGGCCGAGAACAGCTCGACGCCGGTCACCTTCAGTCGTGTCGCGATGGCGCGCTTCACGTAGCGCCGGTGTCCGGCGCAGGCCAGGTGCGCGGCGCAGACGCGCGCCTGCTCCCAGATCGGCGCGACCAGCCCGACGGTCGAGCGCCTGTGCTCCGCGCACTCGCCGACCGCGTAGATGCGCGGATCGTAGGTCTGCATCGTGTCGTCGACGATCACGCCGCGTTCGCAATGCACGCCGGCATCGCGCGCCAGCGCGATCCGCGGCCGCACGCCGGCCGTCATCACGACGAGGTCGGCCGGCAGTTCGGCGCCGTCGTCGAGACGCACGGCCGAGACCCGCTGCGAACCGAGGATTTCCGCCGTGTTCGCGCCGAGCAGGAAACGCAGTCCCTTCAGCTCGAGCGCGTTCCTCAGCAGCTCGGCGGCCGGCCGGTCGAGCTGCCGGTCCATCAGCCGGTCGCCGATGTGCACGACGGTGACGTCCATGCCCTGCCGCCGCAGGCCGTTGGCCGCCTCGATGCCGAGCAGGCCGCCGCCGATGACGACCGCGTGCCGATGGCTGCGCGCCGCCTCGAGCATCGCCTCGACGTCGCGCAGGTCGCGGAACGACAGCACGCCGGGCAGCGCATGACCCGGAATCGGCAGGACGACCGGCGTGGACCCGGTCGCGAGCAGCAAGCGATCGTAGCGGACCTCGACACCGGACTGCGCGCGCACGACGCGACGCCTGCGATCGATCTCGACGACCGGATCGCCGGCGAACAGGCGGATGCCGTGCCGCTCGTACCATTCCGGCGTGTTGAGCATGATCTCGTCGACGCTCGTCTCGCCGGCGAGGACCGGCGAAAGCATGATCCTGTTGTAATTGCCATGCGGCTCGGCGCCGAACACGGTGATGTCGTACATCTCCGGCGCCAGCTTCAGCAGTTCCTCGACGGTGCGCATGCCCGCCATCCCGTTGCCGACGACGACCAGCGACGGGCGTGCAGGCGCGGCCACCGTGCCTCCGGCGCATGCGCTGCCGACCAGCACCCGTCCGTTCACGAGCCGCACCGGCCAGCAGCGCACCGGCTTGTCCGGCGCTTCCAGGCACTCGCCGCTGGCGAGATCGAAATGCTGCTTGTACAGCGGCGAAGCGACGACGATGCGTTCGCCGAGGCTGCCGACCAGCCCGCGCGACAGCACCGAAGCGCCCGAATCGGGGTCGAGAGCGTCGATCGCGAAAACCCGGTCCTCGCCACGGTCGACGACGCGAAACACCGCCACTTCTTCGCCTTCGACCAGCGCACAGACGCCGGTGTTCGGCACGATCGCGTCGACCGCGCAGACCGTGGTCCAGCCCTCGAGGCTGCTCATCGTACGTTCTCCTGGATGCCTGCCTTCGCCACGACCGGAATGCGAACCGGCCGGGTTTTCGCGCGTTCGCCGGCACGCGCGGGCCGGATCTGGCCACGCTCCTCGACGAACACGATGTTACGGTCGGCCTCGTCGCTGTTGACGAAATGGCGGAAGCGCCGACGTGTCGACGGATCCTCGACCGCGCGCTTCCACTCGCATTCGTAGCTGTCGACGAGCCGCTGCATGTCGGCTTCGAGTTCGGCGCCGATCGACAGGCTGTCGTCGATGACGACGGCCTTCAGGTAATCGAGCCCGCCTTCGAGGTTCTCGCGCCAGGTGCTGGTGCGCTGCAGCCGATCGGCGGTGCGCACGTAGAACATCAGGAAGCGGTCGATGTAGCGGATCAGCGTGGCGCGATCGAGATCGCTGGCGAAAAGTTCGGCATGCCGCGGCTTCATGCCACCGTTGCCGCAGACGTACAGGTTCCAGCCCTTTTCGGTGGCGATGACGCCGACGTCCTTGCCCTGCGCTTCGGCGCATTCGCGCGTGCAGCCCGAGACGCCGAGCTTGATCTTGTGCGGCGCGCGCAGGCCCTTGTAGCGGTTCTCGAGCTCGATCGCCAGGCCGACGCTGTCGTCGACGCCGTAGCGGCACCAGGTCGAGCCGACGCAGGATTTCACCGTGCGCAGCGACTTGCCGTAGGCGTGCCCGGTTTCGAAACCGGCAGCGATCAGCTCCTCCCAGATCGCCGGCAGCTGCTCGACGCGCGCTCCGAACAGGTCGACGCGCTGGCCACCGGTGATCTTCGTGTAGAGCCCGTACTTCTTGGCGATGCGGCCGACCGAGATCAGGCCGTCGGGCGTGACCTCGCCGCCCGGCATGCGCGGCACGACCGAATAGCTGCCGTCCTTCTGGATGTTGCCGAGAAAGTAGTCGTTCGAGTCCTGCAGGCCCGCGTGCTCGGCCTTCAGCACGAAGTCGTTCCAGCACGAAGCGAAGATGCTGGCCGCGACCGGCTTGCAGACGTCGCAGCCGAGCCCCTTGCCGTGCCGGTGCAGCAGCTCGTCGAAGCTGCGGATGCCGCCGACGCGCACGAGGTGGAACAGCTGCTGGCGCGAATACGCGAAGTGCTCGCACAGGTGGTTGTCGACGGCCAGGCCCTGCTTCTTCATCTCGGCCTTCATGAGCTGCGTGACCAGCGGCACGCAGCCGCCGCAGCTCGTGCCGGCCTTCGTGCAACGCTTCAGCGCGCCGATGCTGGTCGCACCGCCGGCGACCGCCTCGCAGATCGCGGCCTTCGAGACGTTGTTGCACGAGCAGATCTGCGCTCCCGCCGGCAGCGCGTCCACGCCCAGGCCCGGCGCCGCCTGTCCGTCGAAGCGGGGCAGGATCAGTTGCTCGGGCGCTTCGGGCAGCTCGATGCAGTTCAGCATCGTCTGCAGCAGCGAGCCGTACTCGGCCGCGTCGCCGACCATCACCGCACCGAGCAGTTGCTTGCCGCAATCCGAGACGACCAGCTTCTTGTAGATCTTCCGGCGCTCGTCGCTGTACTGCCACGCACGGCTGCCCGGCGTGCTTCCGTGCGCGTCGCCGATGCTGGCCACGTCGACGCCCATCAGCTTGAGCTTCGTGCTCATGTCGGCGCCGGTGAAGCTCGCCTCCTCGCCGAGCAGTCGCCGGGCCGCGACCCGCGCCATCTCGTAGCCGGGGGCGACCAGCCCGAAGATGCGGCCCTGCCACAGCGCGCACTCGCCGATCGCATGGATGTCGGGGTCGCTGGTCCGGCAGCCGTCGTCGACGACGATTCCGCCGCGCTCGCCGACGTCGAGGCCGCAGGCGCGCGCGAGCTCGTCGCGCGGCCTGATTCCGGCCGAGAACACGATCATGTCGGTGTCGAGCTGGCTGCCGTCGGCAAAGCGCAGCCGGTGCCTGCCGGTTTCTCCATCGACGATTTCGACGGTGTTCTTCTGCGTGTGCACGCCGACGCCGAGCTCCTCGATCCTGTCGCGCAGCATCCGCCCTCCGGCCTCGTCGACCTGCACGGCCATCAGGCGCGGCGCGAATTCGACGACTTCGGTCTGCAGCCCGAGGTCGCGCAGCGCCTTCGCGCATTCGAGCCCGAGCAGGCCGCCGCCGATCACGACGCCGCTGCGCGAACGCGCACCGCATTCGCGCATCGCCTCGAGGTCGTCGATCGTCCGGTAGACGAAGCAGTCGCTGCGATCGCTGCCGGGCACCGGCGGCACGAACGGATACGAACCGGTCGCCAGCACCAGCTTGTCGTAGGGAAGGACCTCGCCGGTCGAGACGCCGACCGTCTTCGCCGCCCGATCGATCGCGACTGCCCTCGCGTTCAGCCGCAGCAGGAGCCCGTCGCGCTCGAAGAATCCGGCCGGCACCAGCGACAGGTCCTCGGCGCTCCTGCCGGCGAAGAACTCGGAAAGGTGCACCCGGTCGTAGGCGGGTCGGGGCTCCTCGCAGAGCACCGTGATCTCGAGGTCGCGAGCCCCGGATTCCAGCAGGCATTCGAGCAGCCTGTGGCCGACCATGCCGTGGCCGATGACGACCAGTTTCATTTCGAGGGTCTCCGTGTCGCTTGAACGTATCGATGGCCGGAAGCTTCGAGCTGCGCTCAGGCGCCCGCTGCCGAATCTGCGATCGCGACCTTCGGCGGCGCCTCGATCGCGGTTTCGCGCGGCGACGTCGGCGCAGGCTCGCGAGCCTCGTGTCCGGGCCCGAAGCGCACCGCGATCGCGCACAGGGCCGACGCGCCGACGAGCACGCCGAGGATCGCCAGCGTCTGCTGCACGTCGCCGACGCCCTTCATCACGAATCCCGCAGCCACCGCGCCGACGTTGCCGCCGGCGCCGACGATGCCGGCCACGCCGCCGAGCGCCCTGCGATCGATGAACGGCACCAGCGCGTAGGTGGCGCCGCAGGCCATGTGAGTGAACAGACCGAAGACCAGCATCGCGACCACGGCGAACCCGACGTGGCCGGCCATCGCGAACGCGAACAGCCCGAGCCCCTCGCCGATCATCAGCACGAACAGAAGCGTCACGCGCATGTCCAGGCCTCGCCAGCCGGCCAGCCGGTCGGACAGCCAGCCGCCGAGCGCGCGAGCGAACAGGGCCAGCAGGCCGAAGCTCGCCGCAGCGATGCCCGCGGACGTCAGCGACAGGCCGAAGCGGTCGACGAAATGAATCGCCGCGATGTTGTGGATGAAGATCTCGACGCCGAAGCAGGCGCCGTAGGTCACGAACAGCAGCCAGACCCGGTAGTTCGCGCAGGCCTCACGAAAGCTCGCGAGGCCGCCGTTCCCGCCGGCGCCCTGCCGCAGGCCGCGCGCGCGCAGGTCGACGTAGTCGCCCTGCGGGCAGTCCTGCGTGAAGCGCCAGTAGAGACCCGCCATGACCAGCATCAGCAGCCCCGGCACCAGCAGCGCCACGCGCCAGCCCATCGCCTCGCCGACGCCCAGCATCAGCACGGCGCCCAGCAGTAGCGGCATCGCCCCCTGCGCGAAGCCGCCGCCGGCGTTGCCCCAGCCCGCAGCCGCCGCGTTGGCCGTGCCGACGACGTTCGGCGCGAACATCACCGACGTGTGGTACTGCGTGATGACGAAGCTCGCACCGACCGCGCCGATCAGCAGGCGAAAGAACAGGAAGGCCTCGTAGCTCTGCGCCGATGCGACCCCGAGCACCGGCACCGCGCCGACGAGGAGCAGTGCCGTGTAGGTCCTGCGCGGGCCGTAGCGGTCGCACAGCGGCCCGACGATGAGACGAACCAGGATCGTGACGGCGACGGCCGCGATGTTGATGTTGGCGATCTGCCCGGGCGTGAGTCCGAACTCGCCCTGGATCACCGGCATCAGCGGCGCGCAGGCGAACCACGCGAAGAAGCAGACGAAGAAGGCCATCCAGCTCAGATGGAAGGCGCGCATCTGCGGGGAGCGGATGCTGAACAGCTGAATGCGCGTGGCCTGGCCTGAAGTCATCGGGTGCTCGGAGGACGGAAGCGATGTCCGTACTCAGCGAGATCCGTGCCACCTCCGGAAATCCTTGCGAATCAACGGCTTCGACGATGGGGACGGCCGAACGTCGATCCGAGCGGCGCCCCGGGAAGGCGCCCGGATCGGCCGCGCGCCCGCCGTCGGTGCACGCTGCGACCCGGTTTGGTGCATCGCAACATCGGCGAGACCTCCCGGCCTTGCCGGATCAGGATCAGCCGGCCGATGCGAATCCGATCTCGACGCGCTTGTTGCGCCTGCCTTCGTTGCGGATCCTCAGCACCTTGACGCGCCCGATCTCGCCGATGTTGCGCACGTGCGTTCCGCCGCAGGGCTGCAGGTCGATGCCGGCGATCTTCAGCAGCCGAACGCGCCCGGCCCCGCGCGGCGGCTGCACGCTCATCGTCTTGACGAGCTCCGGCTGCGCGTCGAGTTCCTCGTCGGTGATCCAGACGGTCTCGGTATCGACCGCGCGCTCGATCAACGCGTTCAGTTCGCTTTCGATCTTGCCGGCATCGAGCAGGCTCATGTCGATGTCGAAGTCGAGCCGACCCTTGTCGGGCGCGATGTTGCCGCCGGTCACCGGCGCCACGACGACGCAGGAGAGCACGTGCAGGCAGGTGTGGATACGCATCATCGCGTGGCGGCGATCCCAGTCGATCGCGGCTTCGACTTCGTCGCCGACCGCAAGCGGCGGCGTGCCGGCGGCCGGCCCAGCGGGGCCCGGTCCAGCGGCGCCCGGCGCGGCGGGACTCGGCGCGGCTGCACTCGGCGCGGCGCCTGGCACGTGGACGACGCTGTCGACGTCCTCGCCTTTGCGCGTGTCGACGATCGGCACGACGAGGCCGTCGGCGCGCCGCAGTTCGCCGATGTCGCCGGGCTGGCCGCCGCCGGCCGGGTAGAAGACGGTGCGGTCGAGCTCGATGCCGCGGTCGTGGACCGCGATCACTTTCGCAGTGCAGGATCTCAGGTAGGCGTCGTCGCGAAACAGCAGTTCGGTCTTCATCGTGCGTCGTCTACATCGTCCGCGTGCGCGTCGCTTCGAAGTAGCCTTCGAGGCCGATCGCCAGAACCGCCATCAGCAGGATCGTGCCCAGCAGCAGCGCGGCGATCGCGATCAGCACGACCGACCACCGGTTGTCCGACTGGATGCCGGAGTCCGGGTTGTGCCTGGCGTCCCAATCGGCGTCAGGCGTCAGGCAGATCAGGATGGCCTCGAGCATGCCGACGACCACGACCAGCGAGGCGATCAAGAAGCCCGGATGCCGGAACCATGCGTCGCCTCCCGCAGCCAATGCGAGCCCCATCGTCGGCATCGCGACGACCGGATAGATCCACCAGAAGCGCCATCCGAGGTAGAGCCGGTGGGCGCCGGCCCAGCCGAGA
>JAAZBL010000140.1 GCA_012513825.1 Limnobacter sp.
CAGGAACACCACGCGCGCAGGCTGCATTACGACTTCCGCCTCGAACTCGACGGTACGCTGAAGAGCTGGGCCGTCCCCAAGGGGCCGAGCATGGATCCGTCGATCAAGCGGATGGCGGTGCACGTCGAAGACCACCCGCTGTCCTATGCCCACTTCGAGGGTGTGATCCCGCCGAAGCAATACGGCGCCGGCACGGTGAGCATCTGGGATCGCGGGACCTGGATTCCCGAAGGCGATCCCAAGGCCGGCTATCGCGACGGCAAGCTCGAATTCGAGCTGCGCGGCGAACGACTGAGCGGTCGCTGGGTGCTCGTGCGCACCGGCAGCCGCAGCGCGAAGGGTGGCGACAAGGAGTCGTGGCTGCTGATGAAGCGCAAGGACGACGACGGAAAATCGAGCAGCGCGGACAGGTCAGCGCTGCGCGATGGCGAGCTTCCCGACGGTGCGCGGCGAGCGTCGCTGCCGCGGCAGCTGTCCCCGCAGCTAGCCAGCCTGGTCGCCGCACCGCCGTCGAACGGCGACTGGGCTTACGAGCCGAAGTTCGACGGCTACCGGCTGCTGGTTCGCATCGACGGCGACGACGTGCGCTGCTTCACGCGAACCGGCAAGGACTGGACCGACCGGCTGCCCGCACTGGCCGAAACGATCCGGTCGATGAACCTGGGCAAGGCCTGGCTCGACGGCGAACTCGTCGCGATCGGCGCGAACGGCGTGCCGGACTTCCAGGCGCTGCAGAACGCGTTCGACGGCCGCGGCACCGAGGCGCTCGACTACTTCGCCTTCGACCTGCCGTGTTTCGATGGCTACGACCTGCGCGACTGTGCCTTGTCCGCACGCCGGGAGCTGCTGGCTTCGGTCCTCGGCAAAGGGGCCGCACGCGTCCACTTCAGCGAGTCCTTCGACGCCGATCCCGCGTCGCTGCTCGAAGCTGCGCGTCGCAGCGGCCTCGAAGGGCTGATCGGAAAGCGGCGCGGTTCCCCTTACCGCTCGCGTCGCTCGAGCGACTGGATCAAGCTGAAGACCGGCTTGCGCCAGGAATTCGTCGTCGTCGGCTTCACCGACCCGAAGGGATCGCGCGAAGCGCTCGGCTCGCTGCTGCTGGCGGTCAACGACGAGACCGGCAAACTGCGTTACGCCGGCAACGTCGGCAGCGGATTCGACAACCGGACCCTTGCGGCACTCGGCAAGCAACTGGCCGCGCTGCGCGTCGACCGGAGCGCGCTTGCCGCCCCGCCGAAGCGCGTCGGCGCCCGCGGCGACATGCTGCCGCGCTGGGTCGAACCGAAGCTCGTCGCCGAAGTATCGTTCGCCGGCTGGACCCGCAGCGGCAGCGTGCGCCAGGCCGTCTTTCGAGGACTGCGCGACGACAAGTCGCCGTCGGAGATCCGCAGGGAAGAGCCGGAGGCACCCCCGTCGGCCTCATCGGATTCGCAGGCACCGGCCGCGTCGGCCCGGTCGGCGCCGCGCCCACGGGCCCGCGCCACGCAGCCGGCACGCTCGGGCAAGGCCGCGTCGCGCACGATCGAGTCGGTGCGCATCACCAGTGCCGAACGGATCGTCGACGCGCTGACCGGCTTCACGAAGGGCGAGCTCGTCGACTACTACGCGCGCGCGGCCGAAGCGATGCTGCCGCACCTGAAGGGCCGCCCGGTCTCGCTGCTGCGGGCGCCGCAAGGCGTCGACGGCGAATTCTTCTTCCAGCGCCATGCCGAATCGACGTCGCTGCCGCACGTGAAGACGCTGCCCAAGTCGCTGTATCCGGACCACGACCCTTTGCTCGAGATCTCGACGCGCAAGGCGCTGCTGTCGGCAGCGCAGATGAATGCCATCGAGTTCCACACCTGGAACGCGACGACGCGTGCGATCGGCAAGCCGGACCGCATGGTTTTCGACCTGGACCCCGGCCAGGGCGTCGAATGGGACAAGGTGCTGGAGGCGGCCGGCCTCGTGCGCGCGATGCTCGACGAGCTGTCGCTCGCGAGCCTGCTGAAGACGAGCGGCGGCAAGGGCCTGCACGTGGTCGTGCCGCTGGCGCGCCGCCTCGATCACGACAAGGTCAAGGCGGTCTCGAAGGCGATCGTCGAGCACCTGGCCAAGGTGATTCCGCAACGATTCGTGGCCAAGAGCGGACCGCGCAACCGCGTCGGCAGGATCTTCATCGACTACCTGCGCAACGGCTTCAGCGCGACGACGGTGGCCGCCTGGTCCGTGCGTGCGCGGCCCGGCCTCGGCGTTTCGGTTCCGGTCGGCTGGGACGAACTCGACGCCTTGACCAGCGGTGCGCACTGGACCGTCGAGAACATCGACGAGCGGCTCGCGATCGGCAACGCACCGTGGGATGCGCTGCGCGCGTCGCGCCAGGGACTGGGCAAGGCGATCGAGGTGCTGGGGCTCGGGGCGCTCTGAGACAATCGCGGATTGTCATTTCCCGGCCGCCTGCGCGGCGGCCCGCCTGGAGCATCACCGAATGGCCCTTCAATGCGGCATCGTCGGACTGCCGAACGTCGGCAAGTCGACCCTGTTCAACGCCCTGACCAAGGCCGGCATCTCTGCCGAGAACTACCCGTTCTGCACGATCGAGCCGAACGTCGGCATCGTCGAAGTGCCCGACCCGCGGCTCGATGTCCTGGCCGGCATCGTCAAGCCGCAGCGCGTGCTGCCGGCCACCGTCGAGTTCGTCGACATCGCCGGGCTGGTGGCCGGCGCCTCGAAGGGCGAGGGCCTGGGCAACCAGTTCCTCGCGAACATTCGCGAGACCGATGCCATCGTGCATGTCGTCCGCTGCTTCGAAGACGACAACGTCGTGCACGTCAGCGGGCGCATCGATCCGGTGTCGGACATCGAGATCATCGACACCGAGCTGGCGCTGGCCGACATGGCGACCGTCGAGAAGGCGCTTGCGCGCTACTCGAAGCAGGCGCGCGCGGGCGGCGACAAGGAAGCGCAGCGCCTGGTCGCCGTGCTCGACAAGTGCATGGCGCAACTGAACGAGGCGAAGCCGGTGCGCGCGCTCGACCTCTACGACGAGGAGAAGGCGCTGATCAAGCCGCTGTGCCTGCTCACGGCCAAGCCGACGATGTACGTCGCCAACGTGCGCGAAGACGGCTTCGAGAACAACCCGCACCTCGACGCGGTCCGCAAGCACGCCGAGGCGCAGGGTTCGGTCGTCGTGCCGGTCTGCGCGGCCATCGAGGCCGAGATCGCCGACCTGTCCGACGAGGACAAGCAGGTCTTCCTCGAAGACATGGGGATGGACGAGCCGGGGCTGAACCGCGTGATCCGCGCCGCCTACTCGCTGCTGGGTTTGCAGACCTATTTCACCGCCGGCGTCAAGGAAGTGCGCGCCTGGACGATCCATGTCGGCGATACCGCCCCGCAGGCCGCCGGCGTCATCCACAGCGACTTCGAGAAGGGTTTCATCCGCGCCGAAACGATCTCGTACGAGGACTTCGTCGCCTGCGGCGGCGAGGCCGGGGCGAAGGAAAAAGGGAAGATGCGGCTCGAGGGCAAGGACTACGTCGTCAAGGACGGGGACGTCGTGCACTTCAGGTTCAACGTCTGAGCCCGACCTCAGAACGACCCGAACATCGACCCGAGCACGATCACGGCGACGAGCGCGATCACCGCGCTTACGATCCCGACCATCACGATGTCGCGATAGCTTTCGCGGTGCGTCGAGCCGCAGACGGCGAGCAGCGTGACGATCGCGCCGTTGTGCGGCAGGCTGTCCAGCGTCCCCGAGCCGATCACCGCGACCCGGTGAAGCAGCGAAGGATCCATGCCGATCTCGGCGGCCCGCGCGAGATAGGTCGGCCCGAGCGCGTCGAGCGCGATCGTCAGGCCGCCCGAGGCCGAACCGGTCAGCGCGGCCAGCACGTTGACCGCGGCGGCCATCGACACGAGCGGGCCGCCGCCGATGCCGAGCACCGCTTCGCGCACGATCTCGAAGGCCGGCAGCGCCGCAACGACCGCCCCGAAGCCGACGAGGCTGGCAACGCTCAATGCAGGCAGCACCGACGCGTTCGCGCCGGCGTCCATCGTCTCGCGCAGCGCGGGAAGGCGACGGCGATGCAGCACCAGCACCGTCGCGATCGCGCAGGCCAGCGCCGTCACGACCGACCAGACGCCGCCGACCCCTTCGAGGCTCGTCTCGCCCCAGCGGACTTCGGCGAGGAACGACAGGTCGAGGCGCGGCAGCACGAAAAGCGACATCGCGAGGTTCACCGCAACGACGACGATCAGCGGCAGCAGCGCCAGCGCAACCGGCGGCGGCGTATCGGTTCGCGCGCCCTGCGCGATCTCGCTGGGGTCGAATTCGCCGGTATGCACGGCACGCTCGCGCAGCAGCGGATCCTCGGCCAGCGGTATCGCCGGCGGCGGCGGGAGGTCGCCGAAACCTTCGCCGGCGCGCACGGCAGCGGTCACGGCCCGTTGCAGCCACCAGATGCCGAACCCGAACATGATCGCCGACGCGATGATGCCGAGCCCCGGCGCCGCGAACGGCGTCGTGCCGAAGAAGGGCATCGGGATCGCGTTCTGTATCGCCGGCGTGCCGGGCATCGCCGACATCGTGAACGTCGACGTACCCAGCGCGATCGCTGCCGGCATCAATCGACGCGGGATGCCGGCCCTGCGGAACAGCCCCTGCGCCATCGGCGCCAGCACGAAGAACGCGACGAAAAGGCTGACCCCGCCGTAGGTGACCAGCGCGCCGGCAAGCACGACCGCGAGCATCGCCCGCTCGGTGCCGAGCTTGTCCATCATGAAGTTCGCGATCACCGTGACCGAGCCGCTGTCTTCCATCAGCTTGCCGAACAGGGCGCCGAGCAGGAACAGCGGGAAGAACTGCGCCAGGAAGCCGGCTGCGCTGCCCATGAACGTCTGGGTCCAGTGCGCGAGCAGCGGCTCGCCGGCGAACGCGGCCGCCAGCAGCGCAGCCAGCGGCGCGAGAAGCAACACGCTCCAGCCGCGGAACGCGAGGCCGACGAGAAGCGCGAGGCCGATCAGGATGCCGAGCAAGCCCATCCGCGCACCCGGCTCAGACGCCTTCGAGCAGCGTATCGAGATCGAGCGACGAGCGCCGGCCGAGGTCTTCGCCGTGAACGTCGAGAAAGGCCTGCGCCGCCTTGCGCCCCTCGTCGCGCAACGCGATCAGGAACGGCCATTCGGCATTCAGCTTCGACGAATAGCCGAGGTCGAGCATCGAGTCGCTGGCTACGCGATGGATGCGCATGCCGGCCCAGCGCCATCCCTCCTCGTGCCCCGGGTCGGCGACGCGGCGCAGCAGGGCCATCATCCGCAGCTCCTTGAGCAGCACCGAGTTGAACGAAACCTCGTTGAGCCGGTTGACGATCTCGCGCGAGCTGCGCGGCGTCCGTGGCCGTTCGATCGGGTTGATCTGCACGAGGATCGTGTCGTCCGAGTCGGACTCGCGGATCAGCGGCGTGATCGTCGGATTGCCGGCGTAACCGCCATCCCAGTAGTCCTCGCCGTCGACCGTGATCGCCTGGAACATCGTCGGAAGGCAGGCCGAGGCGAGCAACACGTCGGCGCTCAGGTCCGCATTGCGAAAGACGCGGCCACGGCCGGTTCGCACCGAGGTCGCCGTCACGAACAACCGGATGGGCCCGGTGGCGAGCCGATCGAAGTCGATGGTCCGGTTCAGGATCGTGCGCAGCGGATTGAAGCCGGCCGGATTGACGTCGTACGGCGACAGCGTTCGCGCCATCAGGTCCATAGCGACGAAACCCGGCGAGTTGTCGAGCGACCAGCTACCGAGCAGCAGGTCGATCGGCCCTCTCTGCAGAGGACTGAAGCGGGCGGCGGTGGAGACCCTGCGCCAGAAGGTCTCGAGTGCCTCGCGCGCCCCTTCGATCCCGCCGGCGGCGAAGCCGTCGGCCAGCACGGCGGCGTTCATCGCGCCGGCGGACGTTCCGGAGATGGCGTCGATGCGAAGCCATGCCTCCTCGAGCAGCCTGTCGAGCACGCCCCAGGTGAAGGCCCCATGGGCGCCACCCCCCTGCAGCGCGAAATCGACGAGGACTTCGCCGTTCCTCGGTTGCGCCTTCGTCGCGTTCATCGTCGCCCCTCCGGTGCGCGCAGGCAGGCCCTGCCTGCAGGCGCGGACCCGGCATGCCGCAGCAAGGGGCCAATATAACGCCGAAAGACGGCGCGCCGGCGCTTATCGGCGCTGTTTTCCTTCGTCGACCGCGCGTTCGAGCTCGGCGTCCGACAGCATCCTGAGGTCCGGGTCGGCGGTACCCCCGTCGGGCGGAACGAAGCGCAGTTCCCGCATGTACGGGGTCGGTTTGCCGCGGCGGTAGTCGACGAACTCCTGCGCGTAGTAGTCGCGCGCCTGCTGCACGCTCTTCGCGCCGTTGACGATGTCGTGCATCAGGTTCAACGCCAGGAAATTGGCCTGCTCGTCATGGCAACGCGCCGAAACCTCGCCGACCGTGCGTTCGACGATGATGCTGCCGTCGAAGGCGGCGAGCTCGCCGATCTTCTCGGCCGGCACGCTGTAGTCGATGACCGATTCGACCGAATCATGGTGCGGCGCAGGGAAGTCGTGACGGTAGAAGGCTTTAGACGCGACGATCCGCTTCCACGGGCCCACGCGATACCAGACCAGCTGGCTTTCGCCGGCTTCGTCGGGTTCGCCGTATTGATCGATCACCAGCTTCGCGGCTTCGCGCGACTCCTCGGGCCAACCCTCGATGACCTGGCTTCCATTCGCGGTTTTCATGGCGGCTTCCTGAAGCGGACTGACGGACGCTTTCCCGGATTCGATGCCGAGCGTCACCGCAATCGATGGACCTGTCCCGCCAGCCGCTCCGGTGGAGACCCGGCGACCGACCCGGAGCCGGAGCGCTTCAGCGACGCGAGGCCGGCGCAACCGGTCCGTCGCAGTCGTAGCCGGCGCGAAGCTCGACGAAGCGCTCGACGACCAGCATCGGGCGCTTCGGCCCTTCCATGAACACGCGCGATTCCACGCGTCCGTCGACGGTTGCCAGCACCGGGATGCCCGGTCCGGCGCGCGCCTGCAGGTAGGCGCGCTCGAGCGCCGCGTTGTCCGCCTCCGTGGCCACCACCAGGCGCTGTCCGCTTCGGCATTCGACGAAGCTGCCGGTGTCGGCCATCAGCGTGTACATGCCGCGCAGGCGCCGAACCGACGGCGATGCGCGGGTCGACTGCGCGTCGGAGGCTCCCGCCGCCGCGACACCGGTCGCAGCGGGACTTGCGGGGGCCGCCGGATCGTTGCGCTCCGGCGGTCCGGCGCAAGCGGCCGCGAACGCGACGACGGCAAGGCCGAAGGCCCCTTCGGCGAGGGCCGGAAAGCCCGGCCTGTTCCATCGGTTCACGCTGGCTCCTCGGGGCAACGAAGGCGAGACGCACGAGCCCCTTCCGAACTGTACGTCGATTGCTGCACCATGGCAGCTTCGCTGCGAGGAGACCGGCATGACGACTCGCCCCCATTGCGGAAGCCCGCGCGCTCCGGCGTCCCGGGTCGCCTGATGCAGCCGGGCGCACTGGCGCGGCGATGGGCGCTGCCGCTGATCGCCGCGTTGCTGTTCGGCGCCGCGCTGTGGGTGCTGCACGGCGAGCTGCAGTCGGTTCACCCGACGGAGGTCAGGGAGGCGCTGCGCGCACTGCCTGCGCAACGCCTGCTGCTGGCCCTGGCGCTCGTCGGGGCGAACTACCTGGTGCTGGCCGGCTACGACCTGCTCGCGTTCGTCCATGCCGGCCCCCGGCCCGGCCGGCGGCACGTCGTCTGCACGGCACTGCTGGCCTTCGCGATCAGCAACAACGTGGGCTTCGCGCTGCTGTCCGGCGCCGCGGTTCGCTATCACTTCCTGTCGCGCCACGGCGTCGACGCACAGCAGCTGTCGCGCGCGATGCTGTTCTCGTCGACGACCTTCTGGCTCGGCCTGTGCGCGCTCGGCGGCGCCACGCTGGCCTTCGGACCGGCGCTCGGACAGGGCGCAGCGACGGGAAGCGCGCCGATACGGATCGCCGGGTTCGGACTGCTGGGTCTGGCAGCGGCGTACCTGGTGGCCTGCGTGCTTCGCAAGGCGCCTCTCAGGCTGCGCGGCTTCGAGTACCGGCTGCCGCGGCTGCCGCTGGCCCTCGGCCAGCTCGGGCTCTCGATCGCGGACTGGATGCTTGCAGCGGCCGTGCTCCATGCGCTGCTGCCGGCCGGCGGCCCGCCCTACACCGTCGTGCTCGGCGCCTTCCTGGCAGCGCAGTTCCTCGGACTCGCGAGCCATGTGCCGGGCGGGCTCGGCGTGTTCGAAGGCGCGGTCGTCGTGCTGCTCGGTGGCTGGGTGCCGCATGCCGAGTTGCTTTCGGCGCTGCTGCTGTATCGGATCGCCTACTACATGCTTCCGCTGGGCCTCGCGCTGGCCTACCTGGTCGTGCACGAGGCGCGCAGGCGACGCGAGCACCTGCGGGGGGTCGGCAACGCGCTCGGTACGCTTTCGGCCCAGCTCGTGCCGAAACTGCTCGCCGCAGTGCTGTTCGTCGGCGGGGCCGTGCTGCTGTTCTCGGGCGCGACGCCGGCCGAGCCCGACCGCATGCGCTGGCTCGATCGCATCCTGCCGCTGGCCGTATTCGAAACCTCGCACTTTCTCGGCAGCATCGCCGGCGTCGGGCTGCTGATCGTGGCGCGCGGCGTCGCGCGCCGGCTGCGGATCGCCTGGCGGCTGGCCTTGCTCGGCCTGCTTGCCGGCATCGTCGCCTCGCTGGCCAAGGGCGGCGACTGGGAAGAGGCGCTGCTGCTCGCGCTGATCCTGCTTGCGCTTCTGGCGGCCCGCGCCGGCTTCGACCGCCCGACCGCGATGCTCGGGCTGCGCCAGACGCCGGGATGGATCGTCGCGATCGTCTGCGCGTTCGGCGCATCGATCTGGCTCGGGCTGTTTGCCTACCGGCACGTCGAGTACGCGGATACGCTGTGGTGGCAGTTCGCGCTCGAACACGACGTTTCGCGCTGGCTGCGCGCGTCGGTCGGCGCGGCGGTCGCGCTGTCGGCCTTCGGCGCGATGCGACTGCTGCGCCCGGCGCCGCCGCTGGCGGCTCCCCCCAGCGACGAGGACCTGGTCGACGCTGCGCGAGTGATCGACCGGCAAAGCCATACGATGGCGCAACTGGTCTTCCTGCGCGACAAGTCGCTGATCTTCGACGCCGATCGCAACGCGTTCCTGATGTACGGGGTCCAGGGACGCAGCTGGGTCGCGCTCGGCGACCCCGTCGGCGACCCGGCCGCGGCGCCCGGGCTGGTTCGCTCGTTCGTCGAGCGCGCCGCCGACGCCGGCGGCACGCCGGTCTTCTACCAGGTCAGGCCCGACTGCCTGCATGTCTACGCGGACATGGGGATGAGCTTCACGAAGCTCGGCGAGGAAGCGCGCGTGTCGCTCGCTGATTTTTCGCTGGAAGGCGGCGCCCACCGCGGCCAGCGCAATACGCTGAGCCAGCTCGCCCGGCAAGGGCTGCGCTTCCGGGTCCTGCCGCCCGACGACGTCCCGGCCAGGCTGCCCGAGCTGAAGGCGATATCGGACGACTGGCTGTCGCACAAGGCGGCCAGCGAGAAAGGCTTCTCGCTCGGACGATTCGACCCCGACTACCTGGCACGCTTTCCGCTTGCGGTGATGGAGACCGTCGCCACCGCGCCGGACCGAACCGGCGGCGCGTCGGGCAGCGAAACACGGATCGAGGCCTTCGCCAACCTCTGGGCCAGCGCGGATCGCTGCGAGCTGTCGATCGACCTGATGCGCCATCGCGATACGGCGCCCAGGAAGGTCATGGACGGCCTGTTCATCGAACTGTTCCGCTGGGGCCACGACAACGGCTATCGCTGGTTCAACCTCGGAATGGCGCCGCTGTCGGGCATCGCGGCCTCGATGCGCGTACCGATACGCGTGCGCCTGGGCGGCTGGCTGTATCGGCACGGAGAGCCCTTCTACAACTTCCAGGGCTTGCGCGCATTCAAGGAAAAGTTCGATCCGGCCTGGGAGCCGCGCTACCTCGCGCACCCGGTCGGCCCGAGCCTGCCCCGCGTCCTGGCCGACATCGCGGCACTGATCGCAGGCGGATACACGCGGGTCTTTCGCTGAAACGGATCGGCGTGCCGGAAGGGCGATCGCCGGATTGCCGTCCGAAGTGGCGATCGGCGCACCGGCGCACCGGCGCATCGGCGTATTGGCGAATCGGCGTATCGGCGACAATCGAGGGTTCCGACATCGCGGCCCCTCGCCGCCGTCTACGACCCACTCACCCTCGCAAGGACAGCAGATGACGACTGACCTCTTCTCTCTTTCGGGCCGCGTCGCCCTCGTCACGGGCGGCTCGCGCGGCATCGGACGGATGATCGCCGAAGGCTTCCTGAAGCAGGGCGCCGCGAAGGTCTACATCTCGGCGCGCAAGGCCGAAGCCTGCAACCAGGCCGCCGCGGAAATGTCGAAGCTCGGCGAGTGCATCTCGATTCCAGCCGACGTCTCGACCGTCGACGGCGCGAAGGGGCTGGCGGCCGAGATCGCCAAACGCGAGCCGCAGCTCGACATCCTGGTGAACAACGCCGGAGCCGCCTGGGGTGCGCCCTTCGACGAGTTCCCCGAAAGCGGATGGGACAAGGTCGTCGACCTGAACCTGAAGGCGCCGTTCTTCCTGACGCAGGCGCTGGCGCCGCAACTGCGCGCCGCCGCGAAGACGCGGCCGGCCAAGGTCATCAACATCGCGTCGATCGACGGCATCTCGGTCAACCCGTGGGAGACCTACTCCTACGCGGGCAGCAAGGCCGGATTGATCCACCTGACGCGGCGGATGGCGCTGCGGCTGATCCAGGACAACATCGTCGTCTCGTCGATTGCGCCCGGTCCGTTCCGCTCGGAAATGAACCGCGACGCGCGCGACAACGCGGAACAGGTGGCCAGGCGGGTTCCGGCCGGACGCGTCGGCGAGGACGACGACATGGCCGGCGCGGCGATCTACCTGGCCTCGCGCGCCGGCGACTACGTCGTCGGCTCGACGCTGATCGTCGATGGCGGGGTGACCTGGGCGCGCGGCTGACCCGAAGGCGCCGCGCGGCGGTCGACGGCGATAGACTGGCTGCCCCCTCGAATGGAGTTCATCCGATGCCCGTTGCCGCCCCGCGCGTCCTGATCGGCGCGCTCGCCGTCGCACTGCTGACGAGCGCCGCACCGTTGCGCGCCCAAACGACGTCGTCCCGGGCCTCGCCGGCCTCCGCCGCGCCGGCGATCCCGCATTCCGCTGCGCCGGCCCCCGCCGCGCCGACCGCGGCGACCCAGCCGAAGTTCCCGCAGTTGACGCTGACGGCCGGCGCCTGGCGCGAGGTGGCCCAGGACCGTGTCGCCGTCACGCTGTATGCGAGCCACGAAGCGCCCGAGCCCGGCCCCGCCCAGGCGAAGGTCAACGAACAGCTGAACCCGGTGCTGGCCCGGCTGAAGGAGCGCAAGGACCTCGAGGTCCAGAGCGCCGGCTATCGCAGCGACCCGGTCTGGCAGGACTCCCGGATCGTCGCGTGGCGCGCGCGCGGCGCGATCAGGCTGACTGCCGAACCCTCGGACCGCTTCAACGAGCTGATCGGAGAGCTGTCGACGACGCTGAACGTCGAATCGGTTGCGCCGTTCCTGAGCCGGGAGGCACGGCTCGAGGTCGAGCGATCGCTGATCGCCGAGGCGGTCGAGGCCTTCCGTACCAAGGCCGAGGCGGCCGCCCGGGCGCTCGGCTATCGGGAGTGGATCGTGCGCAGCGTCTCGGTCAACGACTCCGGCCACGAGCCCCCGCAACCGATGCCGAAAATGATGATGGCGCGCGCCGAAGCGGCAGACGCGGCCGCTTCGATGCCGATCGCCGTCGGGCGCACGACGGTCAACGTGTCGGTCGGCGGCACCGTCGTGCTGTTGCAGCCGGCGCCGCGCTGACCGGCCGGATGGAGCGCGATCAGGCGGTCGCCTGCCGTACCGCCTGCTCCCAGCCCTGCATCAGCCGCTCGGCATCCTCCCGCGGCATCGTCGGTTCGAAGCGCCGCTCGGCGCGCCACTGCGCCGACAGCTCGTCGAGTCCGGCCCAGACGTCGGCGGCGAGGCCCGCCAGGTAGGCCGCCCCGAGCGCGGTCGTTTCGACGATCTCGGGGCGCACGACCGGGATTCCGAGCAGGTCGGCCTGGAACTGCATCAGCAGGTCGTTGACGCTGGCGCCGCCGTCGACGCGCAGTTCGGTGATCGCAGCGCCGCTGTCGCGCTGCATCGCCTGCAGCAACGCGGCGCTCTGGTACGCGATCGAATCGAGCGCGGCGCGCGCGATGTGCGCGACCGTGCTGCCGCGCGACAGACCGGTGATCGTGCCGCGCGCATCGGGCTTCCAGTACGGCGCGCCGAGGCCGGTGAAGGCCGGCACGACGACGACACCGCCGGAATCCGGCACCGAACGCGCGAGCGCCTCGGCGTCGGCCGAGCGTTCGATCGCACGCAGCCCGTCGCGCAGCCACTGCACGACGGCGCCGGCGACGAAGACGCTGCCCTCGAGCGCGTACTGCCGCGTCGAGCCGGTCGAGGCGGCGCCTGCATTCGCTGCACCGCCGACGCCTGCGCCGCCCGCGGTGCGACCGACCTGCGCGGCCGCCGTCGTGACGAGACCGTTGCGCGATGGCGTGAAGCGATCGCCGGTGTGCATCAGCATGAAGCAGCCGGTGCCGTAGGTGTTCTTCGCCATGCCGGCCTCGAAGCAGGCCTGGCCGAACAGAGCCGCCTGCTGGTCGCCAGCGATGCCGGCGATCGCGACCGGTACGCCGAACAGCGACGGCTCGGTCTCGCCATAGCAGTGGCTGGACGGCCGCACTTCGGGCAGCAGCGCGCGCGGCACGCCCAGCGCCTGCAGCAGCTCGTCGTCCCAGTCGCCGCGCACGATGTCGTAGAGCATCGTGCGCGACGCATTGCTGACGTCGGTCAGGTGCAGGCGACCGCCGGTGAGCTGCCAGACCAGCCAGCTGTCGACCGTGCCGAAGGCGAGCTCCCCGCGCTGCGCGGCCTCGCGGGCGCCGGCCACGTTGTCCAGTAGCCAGCGGATCTTCGTGCCCGAGAAATAGGCGTCGATGACGAGCCCGGTGCGCTGCGCGATCATCGGCGCCAGTCCGGCTTCGCGCAGCCGCTCGCACATCGGCTCGCCGCGCCGGTCCTGCCAGACGATCGCCGGATGGATCGGCCGGCCGCTCGCGCGCTCCCAGATCAGCGTCGTCTCGCGCTGGTTCGTGATGCCGAGCGCTGCGACGGCATTCGCGTCGAGCTTCGCGGCCGACAGCGCTTCGCGCGCCGTTTCGAGCTGCGTGTTCCAGATCTCGATCGGATCGTGCTCGACCCAGCCCGGACGCGGGTAGTGTTGCTCGATCTCGCGCTGCGCCTGCGCGACGATGCGCCCGTCGGCGTCGAACACGATGCTGCGCGAACTCGAGGTGCCCTGGTCGAGGGCCAGCAGGTACTTCATCGGCGGTCTCCGTCGTCGTTTCCGGTTCACGTGCGCCCTCACCTGGCCGGGCCGCGAGTTGCCGGTTCGGGCGCGACCACGATCTTAGGGCCTGCGACTGGACCTAGAATGCCGCGAATGTCCGCCCTTCGCACCCCCCGCACGCCCGAACGCTGCGACCTGCTGGTCGTCGGTGGCGGCATCAACGGCGCCGGCATCGCTCGCGACGCGGCCGGGCGCGGACTTTCGGTCGTGCTCTGCGAGAAGGACGACCTCGCCGCGCATACGTCGTCGGCGTCGACGAAACTGATCCATGGCGGGCTGCGCTACCTCGAACACTACGAATTCGGCCTGGTGCGCAAGGCGCTCCTCGAACGCGAAGTGCTTCTGCGCTCGGCACCGCACATCATGCAGCCGCTGCGCTTCGTGATGCCGCACGATCCGTCGATGCGGCCGGCCTGGCTGGTCCGGCTCGGCATCTGGCTCTACGACCACCTGGCCCGACGCGAGGTGCTCCCGGCCTCCGAGACGATCGCGCTGCAGGCCCACCCGGTCGGCGCACCGCTGAAGCCGGGTTTCACGAAGGCCTTCGCCTACTCCGACGGCTGGGTCGACGATGCGCGCCTCGTCGTCCTGGCCGCACGCGATGCCGCCGACCGCGGCGCGACGGTCCTCACGCGTACCGCCGTCGCAGCGGCGCGCCCGGACGACGGCGGCTGGGACGTCCAGCTGCAGCTCGACGGCGACGCGGGCGCGCCCACGACGATCCGCGCCCGCGCGCTGGTCAACGCCACCGGGCCGTGGGCAATGCAGTTCCTCGACCGGATCCTTCCACAGCGTTCCGGCCGCCGCAGCCTGCGCCTGGTCAAGGGCAGCCATATCGTCGTGCCGCGCCTGTTCGAGCACGAAATGGCCTACATCTTCCAGAACGCCGACAAGCGGATCGTGTTCGCGATCCCGTACCAGCGCGAGTTCACGCTGATCGGGACGACCGACGTCGAGTATCGCGGCGACCCGGGTGCGGTGCAGGCCGACGCCGGCGAGGTCGACTATCTATGCACGTTGGCGAACCACTACTTCCGTCGGCAGATCTCGGCGGCCGACGTGTCGTGGACCTACTCCGGCGTGCGCCCGCTGCTCGACGACGAATCCGACGACCCGGCCGCGATCACGCGCGACTACCTGCTCGAATACGCGACGGCACCGGCGCCGCTGCTCAGCGTCTGGGGCGGCAAGATCACGACCTTTCGCAGGCTGGCCGAGGAAGCCGTCGACCGGTTGGCCGAGGCGCTGGGCAACCGGGCCGGCTCCTGGACGCGCGGCGCGCTGCTGCCCGGCGGCGACCTGTCGGCCACGATCGGCGCCGCGCAGCGACCCGAGCTCGACTTCGCCGCCTTCGTGCGCGCCAGCGCTGCCAGGCTGCCCTGGCTGCCGGCGCCGCTGCTCGAACGCTATGCGCGGCTCTACGGCTCGCGGCTCGACCGGGTGCTGATGGACGCGACGGGACTCGAACGACTCGGCGCCGAAGTCGCGCCGGGCGTCTACGAAGCCGAACTGCGCTACCTGCGCGACGAGGAATGGGCGCGCAGCGCGGCCGACGTCTGCTGGCGCCGCAGCAAGCTCGGGCTGCGGCTCGGCCCGGCCGACCTGCAACGGATCGACGACTGGTTCGCCGTCGTCGCCGGATAGACGCCGACAACGAACCAGACGACCGGCTCAGGCGCCCACCACGCCGCCGTCTTCCTTCCAGATCACGACGGTCGCCGGGCGTGGGCGGCTGGCGGAGGCGCCGTCGGGCCAGGTCGAGATCGCGGTCGGGTCCGCCTGCGAGTCGGCGACCGACGCCCCTTCGCCCGGGTGCTGGATGTTGACGAACAGGTACCGCTGGTCCGGTGTCCAGGTGATCCCGGTGACCTCGCAGCCCTTCGGACCGACGAGGAAGCGGCGGATCTCCTTCGTCTCCGGATCGGCGGCCAGCATCTGGTTGTTGCCCTGGTTCGCGTACTGGCCCGAGTTCGAGAAGTTGCCGTCGGTCTGGATCCAGAGCCGCCCGTCCCTGTCGAAGCCGAGGCCGTCCGGGCTGTTGAAGGTGTTCTCCGCGGTCACGTTGTCCGAGCCGGCACGCAGGTCGCCCGCCGGATGGACCGTCGGATTGCCTGCCAGCACGAAGATGTCCCACTCGAAGGCAAGCCGTGCCGGATCGCCGTCGGCTTCGCGCCACCGCAGGATCTGGCCGTACAGGTTGCCCTCGCGCGGGTTCGCAGCGTCGGCGCCCGGGTGCAGCGGGCCGCCCGGGTAGCGCTCGCGTCCGCTGCCGCGCGATCCGTTGTTCGTCATCGTCACGTAGACGTCGCGCGTCGTCGGGTGCACGGCGACCCACTCCGGGCGGTCCATCGGCGTGGCGCCGACGGCGTCGGCCGCCTGCCGGGTCTTGATCAGCAGTTCACCCATGTCGTGGTTGAACAGGTCGCCGAGCGTGCCGCCGCCCAGCGCCGGCGTATCGAGTGTCAGTGGCACCCATTCGCCGGTCCCCATCATGGCCCCCGAGGCGCCACCGTCGTGGAAGCGCGCAACGTAAAGCGTGCCGCGATCGAGCAGCAGCCGGTTCAGCGCCGGCGTGTCCGGGTCGTACCTGCCGTCGGAGACGAACTTGTAGACGTACTCGCTGACCTGGTCGTCGCCCATGTAGACGACGACGCGCTTGTCGTCGGCCAGCGCGATCGCCGCGTTCTCGTGCTTGAAGCGTCCCAGCGCGGTCAGCTTTTTCGGCGTCGAGTTCGGATCGAACGGATCGATCTCGACGATCCAGCCGAACCGGTTGTACTCGTGCGGCTCGACCGACCAGTCGAAGCGACGGTCGTGCGTGTCCCACTTGTACGAACTGCTCGAGGTCTTGCTCGCCCCCTTGTAGCGCTCCATGTGCGCACGGTATTCGCGATCCGGATAGTCGACGTTCTCCGCGTCCTGCGTGCCGACCCCGAAATAGTCGGTGAAGTTCTCTTCACAGGTCAGGTAGGTGTTCCACAGCGTGTAACCGTTGCCGCAGTTGCCGAAGGTGCCGTAGACGGCGCGGCCCGTCGGATCGGCGTTCGTGCGCGCGAGCCGGTGGCCGGCGGCCGGGCCGACGAGCTGCATCAGCGTGTTGCCGTTGATGCTGCGATTGAACGGCGAGTCGAGCACCGGCTCCCATGCGCCGCTCGCCGCGTCCAGCCGGATGTGGATCACCGAGACGCCCTGTGCGTGCTGCGACTTGCGCACCCAGTCCTCGTTCCATCGGGCCGGGAAGTCGGCCGGATTCGCCGACGGCGCGACGCCGTCCGGGAAGAAGTAGTGCGGCGTGATGTATTCGTGATTCGTGACCATCAAGCCTTCGATGCTGCTGCCGTTCAGGCTGTCGGTCGCGTCTATGGGAAAGAAGTGGAAACCGTCGTGGTTGTAGCCGATCTGCAGCGCCTGGGCGGCGCCGCCGTCGCTCGCATCCCCCTTCATCGCCGGCGCGTTCAAGAACAGCGGGTCGCCCCAACGGTTGATGACGGCCGAGCGGTAGCCCGGCGGCACGACGATCGTGTCGGCCGTGCTGATCGGCACGGCCTCGAAACCGAGCTTCGGCGCCTGGGCTGGCGGCTCGACGCCGCCAGCCCCGGTGCCGGGGTCTCGTTCGACGATCGGGCCGTCGTCGCTGTCGCTGCCGCAGGCGGCCAGCGTCGTGCCGAAGAATCCGACCGCGCCGGCGCCCAGGCCGCGCTTGAGGAAACCGCGGCGGGAGACGGCGCGATCGACGATGGTGTTGAAATGGGGAACGCTGCTCGGGTTCGACGCGATGTCGTCGAGATCGATGGTGCTCATCCTGGCTCCGATGGTTCGGTTGGCTTCGTGACTGCTCGTCGACCGCAGTATCGGAAGCCGCCGTTACCGTCCGGCGACAACGCCGTGACGGTTCGAAGACAGCGAGCGCCGGCGCCGGCTAGACCCTGACGAGCTTCGCGCCGGCCAGGCGCTCGAGCAGCTCGGCCTGCGACTGGTGGCGCTTCGTGTCCTTGCGCAGCTTGCGTTTCGCATAGCCGCCGTCGGCGTCCATCAGCCAGGCGTTGACGTTGTCGCGCAGGTGGACCTCGATCGCTTCCTCGATCACGCGCTCCTTGAGCTTGCGATCGCGCACCGGGAACGCCACCTCGACGCGGCGGAACAGGTTGCGGTCCATCCAGTCGGCCGACGACAGCCAGACGTCCTTCTTGCCGCCGTTCAGGAAGAAGAACACGCGGCTGTGCTCGAGGAAGCGGCCGACGATCGATCGGACCCGGACGTTCTCCGACAGCCCCGGCACGCCGGGGCGCAGCGCGCAGACGCCGCGCACGATCAGGTCGATGCGCACGCCGGCCCCGCTGGCCTCGTAGAGCGCCTCGATCACCGTGGGCTCGAGCAGCGCGTTGACCTTGACCGCGATCCGGGCCTTGCGCCCGGCCCGCGCGTTGGCGGCCTCGCGCCGGATCGAAGTCAGCAGCATCTCGTGCAGCGTGAACGGCGACTGGACGAGCTGGCGCAGCGCGCCACGCTGGCCGAGACCGGTCAGCCGGCGAAAGACCTCGTGCACGTCGGCGCAGATGTCGTCGTGCGAGGTGAACAGCCCGAAGTCTTCGTAGAGCCGCGCCGTGCGGGGATGGTAGTTGCCGGTGCCCAGGTGCACGTAGCGCCGCAGCTTCGTCGAGCCATCCCTGGCCTGTTCGCGCCGCAACACCATCGCCATCTTCGCGTGGGTCTTGTGGCCGACGACGCCGTAGATCACGTGCGCACCGGCGTGCTCGAGCTTCTCGGCCCAGTCGATGTTCGTCTCTTCGTCGAAGCGCGCCATCAGTTCGACGACGACGGTGACTTCCTTGCCCGCTTCCGCGGCGTCGATCAGCGCACGCATCAGCGCCGAATCGCTGCCGGTGCGATAGACGGTCTGCTTGATCGCGACGACCTGCGGATCGCGTGCCGCACTGACCAGGAACTCCATCACCGGCGCGAACGACTCGTACGGATGGTGCACGAGGATGTCGCCCTTGCGGATCGCCGCGAACAGGTCCTTGTCGCGCAGCACTGCCGGCACCGCCGGTTCGAAGGGCGGGAACTTCAGCAACGGTGCGTCGACCAGCTCGATGATCTGCTGCAGGCGCACGAGGTTCACCGGCCCGGGCACGCGGTAGCAGTCTTCGGCGTCGAGCTCGAATTCGCGCAGCAGCAGCGCGACCAGGTTGTCGGGCGTGCCGGCGGACACCTCGAGCCGGACCTCGTCGCCGTAGTGCCGCTGCGTGAGTTCGTCCTGCAAGGCCTCGAGCAGGTCGGTCATGTCTTCGTCGTCGACGAACAGGTCGCTGTTGCGCGTGACACGGAACTGGTGCGCCGACCGCACGGTCATGCCCGGGAACAGCCGTTCGATGAAACCCTGCATCACCGACGACAGCAGCATCATCCCGTGCGGCACGCCGGCGACGTCCGTCGGCACGCGCAGCACGCGCGGCAGCACCCGCGGCGCCTGCACCACGGCGACGCCGGCGCGGCGCCCGAAGGCGTCGACGCCGTGCAGTTCGACGACGAAGTTCAGGCTCTTGTTCTGGATGCGCGGAAACGGGTGCGCAGGGTCGAGCGCGATCGGCGTGAGCAGCGGCTCGACCTCGGTTTCGAAGAAGCGCTCGGCCCAGGCCCGCTGCGCTTCGGTCCAGGTCGCGGTCTTCAGGTTGACGATGCCTTCGGCGGCGAGCGCCGGCATGACCGTGTCGTTGAGCAGCGCGTACTGGCGATCGACGAGCCGGCGCGCACGCGCGGCGACCTGCTCGAAGATCGCGCGCGCGTCGGCAGCGTCGCGCCCGAGCATCTCGCGCCTGTGCAGTTCGGCGACGCGGATCTCGAAGAACTCGTCGAGATTGTTGCTGACGATCGTGATGAAGCGCAGCCGCTCGAGCAGCGGGATCGTCGGGTCTTCGGCCTGTGCCAGCACCCGCTCGTTGAACGCCAGGATGCCGAGTTCGCGATTGAGCAGCCGGGGTTCGATGGTGGCAGAAGCGTCCATCGCGCGCAGTCTGGGGCGCTTGCGTGACTGTTTCATTACGGGGCGTCGGTCGCCGTCGGCGTCGATTTGACATACTTGGCGCTTCTTCCAGCATGCCACAACGACTCGATGAACGAAGCGACGCTGACCGGACCGAAACTGCTGGCGGCTGTCGACCTCGGGTCGAACAGCTTCCGGCTGATGATCGGCCGCGTCCTGGTCGATGGCGCGGGCACGCGCATCGAACCGATCGACAGCCTGAAGCGGTCGGTGCGCCTGGCCGCCGGGCTCGACGACAAGAACTGGCTCGACGCCGCCTCGCAGGCCCGGGCCATCGAGGCGCTGGCCCGGTTCGGCGAACGGCTGCGATCGTTCGCGCCCGAAGCGGTGCGCGCGGTCGGCACGAACACGCTGCGTGTCGCGCGCAACGCCGAAAGCTTCCTCGCGACGGCCGAATCGGCGCTCGGTTTCCCGATCGAGGTGATCTCGGGGCACGAGGAAGCCCGGCTCATCTACCTCGGTGCGGCCCACGCACTACCGGCCGACGGGCGTTCGCGACTGGTCGTGGACATCGGCGGCGGATCGACCGAATGCATCGTCGGCGTCGACCGCGAAACGAGCGCCCTCGATTCGGCCGGCACCGGCTGCGTGGTGCTGTCGCAGCGCTACTTTCCCGACGGCAGCATCACGCGCAGCGCATTCGAGCACGCGCTTTCGAGTGCCCGCGCGGCCTTCGAGGCGCTGGCGCACCCGGTGTCCGACCTGGCCTTCGACTATGCGGTCGGCACTTCGGGCACCGCGAAGTCGCTGGTGCAGATCGCCCGCCAGCAGTTCGGCGCGGCCAGGCTCGACCGGCAGGTCCTCGAAAGAACGCTGGCGGCGCTGCTCGAGGCCGGCCACGCCGACCGGTTCGAGCTCGCCGGGCTCAAGCCCGAGCGCCGTCCGGTCCTGGCCGGCGGGCTCGCCGTGATGACCGCGGCCTTCGACGAATTCGGGGTCCGGGAGCTCGATTACTGCGACGGCGCGCTGCGCCACGGCGTGCTGTACGACCTCGTCGGACGCGACACGGCGGTCGACCCGCGCCGGGTTTCGGTCAAACGGATGATCGATCGGCTCGGCATCGACCTGCAGCATGCGCGACGCGTGCGCGACACCGCGCTGGCCCTGTTCGACCAGGGCGCGCGCGCGGCGCGCGAACAGCTCGGCGCACGCCGCCAGCTGCTCGAATGGGCGGCGCTACTGGCCGAATGCGGAACCAGCATCTCGCACGAGAGCTTCCACAAGCATTCGGCCTACATCCTGACCTGGGCCGACATGCCGGGTTTCTCGAAGACCGAGCAGGAGGCGCTGGCCCTGCTGGCACTCGCGCAGACCGGCGGCCTGCGCAAGCTGCGCGGTCGCATCGACGACGATCTCGGCTGGCTGGCGGTCGTCGCGCTGCGGGTCGCCCGGCTGCTGCACCGCACGCGCGACAACGACGAAACGCCGATGCCCGCGCTGTTCCTGAAGCGACGCGCGCTGCGGCTCGAAATGCCGCACGCTTGGGCCTACCGAAATCCGCTGCTGCACGCGAGCCTCGTCGACGAGGCTGCCTTGTGGAACGACGTCGGCGTGTTCGAGCAGTTCGTCTACAAGACGATCTGATCGGCCATTCGCGTATCGGCGCGAGAAGCGCCGCCGGAAGGCCTCGCCCGTCAGATCAGGTCGGGCGCGATCGCCGCGCGCAGCACGACCTGCGCCTGTCCGCCGCGCTCGCGCGTCGACAGCCACCAGATGCCCGACTTCTTGATGCTCCAGTCGGCCTCCGAACCGGCCAGCAGCAGGCTGGCCAGGCGGCCGAGCGTCGGCTGGTGTCCGACGACGATCACGTGGCGCACGCGCGCCTCGGGCCCGTCCGGCCAGTTCACCGCAGCGAGGTGGTGGGCGACGTCGCTGCCCGGGGCCAGCCGCTCGTCGACCTTGAACCTCGCGCCGAGCGCGGCGGCGGTCTCGGTGGCCCGCACGGCGGGGCTGGACAGCACGAGGTAGCGTTCGGGCAGGCGCGCCTGCAGCCAGCGCGCGCCCCTCTCGGACTGCTTGCGGCCGCGATCGGTGAGCTTGCGCTTCAGGTCGGCCACGGGGTCGACGACCGAGTCGCCGGCATCGGCATGTCGCCAGAGAATCAGGTCCATCTCGTTCATCCGGAAATGTCCCGATGGTGGCGTCCGACGATGACGATCCGGTGACGACCCTGCCCGGCTGGCCGGGTGCGGGCGGCAGCATCTGCCATTCAGGCGGGCGTCTGCTGCTGCAGCCGCAGGTACTTCGCGAACAGCTGTTCGTGCGTCTCGGGCCGGTCGGGATCCTTCACGATGCACTCGACCGGACAGATCTGCACGCATTGCGGTTCGTCGAAATGGCCGACGCATTCGGTGCAGCGCTGCGGATCGATCTCGTAGATCTCCGGTCCCATCGAGATCGCGTCGTTCGGGCACTCGGGCTCGCAAACGTCGCAGTTGATGCATTCGTCGGTGATGATCAGTGCCACTGCTTTTTCCTCCGGACCGCCGGACCCGGCGCTGGGTTCGCCGTGCGGTCCCCGTTCAGTTCGTCCGGCCCTTGTCCTGGCCCAGCTTGCGGTGCAGCCACTTCAGCACCTGCGGCGCGACGAACTTGTCGACCTCGCCGCCCATCCGGGCGATCTCCCGGACCAGCGTGCCGGACACGAACTGGTACTGGTCGGTCGGGGTCATGAAGACCGTTTCGACTTCGGGCATCAACTGCCGGTTCATGCCGGCCATCTGCACCTCGTAGTCGAAGTCGCTGACCGCGCGCAGCCCGCGCAGCACGACGTCGCCCTTCTGTTCGAGGACGAAACGCACGAGCAGGCCCGAGAACCCGACGACCTCGACGTTGGGATAGGGGGCGAGCACCTCGCGCGCGATCTCGATGCGCTCGTCGACCGTGAAGATCGGCCCCTTGCCCTTGCTGTCGGCGACGCCGACGACGATGGAGCCGAACAGCTTCGACGCGCGTCGCACCAGGTCTTCGTGGCCCCGGGTCAGCGGATCGAACGTGCCCGGGTAGATCGCCCTCGTCATGCTTGCAGCTCCTTCGCCGCGGCGCCGTCGCCCGCGTCGGGTTCGTGTACCACCAGATGATAATGGACGGCGCCGGCCCGGCCCGCACGCACGACGCGGAATTGCGCCCACGGGGCGAGGCTCGCCGCAGCCGCGACCGGCCACGGCGCCGCGCTTTCGACGTAGACCAGCGCATCGGGCGCCAGCAGCGGCGGCAGCCGCCGCATCGCTTCGGCCAGCAGGGCCTCGTCGCCGAACGGCGGATCGACGAACACCAGGTCGAAGCGTTCGCCGGCGGCTGCGCGCCGATGAAGTTCCGCCAGCGCGTCGCCTGCGACCAGTTCGACCTGCGTGGCGCCCAGGCGCTCGATCGCAGCGCGGATCGCGGCCAGCGCGGCGCGGTCGCGCTCGATCATCACGACGCGGGCGGCGCCGCGCGAGGCGGCCTCGAGGCCGAGCGCGCCGGTGCCGGCGAAGGCGTCGAGGCAGCGCTGCCCCCAGAGATCCTGGCCCAGCCAGTTGAACAGCGTCTCGCGGACGCGGTCCGGCGTCGGCCGCAGGTCCGCGGTCGACGGCACGGTCAGCGGCGTGCGCTTCCAGCGCCCGCCGACGATGCGCACGCGATGGCTGGCCGACGCGTGCTTGCCTGCGGGCTCAGTTGGCCGGCGCTTCACCGTTGCCGACGACCACGGTGGCCATCGCATCGGGATTCAGGCGCCGCGCGAAGGCATCGGCGATCTGCTCGCGCGTGACCGCCTCGACCTGGCCGGTCCAGCGGTCGAGGTAATCGAGCGGCAGGCGGTAGAAGCCGATCGTTTCGAGATAACCGAGGATCTTTCGGTTCGAGTCGATGCGCAGCGGAAAACCGCTGACCAGGTTCGACTTGGCGGCATCGACCTCGGCCTGCGTCGGACCGTCGCGAACGAAGCCTTCGAGCGTGCCGCGCACGACCGTCAGCGCCTCCTGCGTCTGCTCCTTGCGGGTCTGCAAGCCGATCGTGAACGGCCCCGGCTGCAGCAGCGGCGAGAAGTAGGAATAGACGCTGTACGCGAGCCCACGCTGCTCGCGCACCTCGCTGTACAGGCGCGAGACGAAGCCGCCGCCGCCGAGCACGTAGTTGCCGACGAACAGCGGGAAGTAGTCGGGATCGCCGCGGGCGATCGCCGGCGCACCGACGAGGATGTGGCTCTGCGAAGCCGGATGAGCGATTCGCCGCTCGGCGGATCGCTCCAGCGGCACGACGTCGGGCACCTTGGGGCGCGGGGTGCCCGCGGGCAGCGCGGCCGTCAACTGCTCGGCGATCGCTTCGGCGCGCTCGCGCGCGATCGCGCCGATCATCGCCACGACCGCATGGTCGGCATCGTAGTGCTCACGATGGAAGCGCACGAGCTCGTCGCGCCCGATCGCGGCCACCGTATCGGCGCGTGCCTGCTGGCCGTACGGATGGCTGCCGTAGGTCAGCTCGCCAAAATTGCGACGGGCGATCGTCTCGGGCTTCGTTTCCGCCTCGAGGATCGCCTGGACCGTGCGTGCCTTCTCGCGATCGAGCACGACCTGCGGAAATTCCGGCTGCGAGACGATCCGGGCGAGCAGCGCCGTGGCCTCGCTCAACTGCGGTTCGCTGGTCAGCGCTCGCAGCGAGACGCTGGCGTAGTCGTCGCCGGCGCCGCCGCCACGCTGCGCCCCGAGCTTCGCGAAGCCTTCGGAGATCGTCGCCTCGTCGAGCCCGCCGGCGCCGCGCGCCAGCATCGCGTTGGTCATCGCCGCAAGCCCGAGCCGCTCGGACGGATCGAAGCGCGCTCCGGCGTCGAAGACGACGCTCAGGTCGAGCATCGGGATCGTGTCGGCACGCACGAAATAAACGCGCGCGCCCGACGACGTCGTCCAGTGCTCGATCGGCAGGGCCGCCTGCGCGAGACTCGCGGCCACGACGGCGACCAACCCGACGGCGCATTTCGAGGCCGCTGCCCGCACGGCGCGGCGCCACAGAATCGCGAACATGGGCAAGCTCCCGATCATTGATGGGGCAGCGTCGGCACCTCGCGGCGCGGCGCGTTCGGATCGATCGGCTGCGGCAACAGCGTCACCGCGGTCAGCGTATCGTTACCGAAGTACTCGCGGGCCACGGCCTGCACGTCGGCCGCGCTGACCTGGCCGATCCGCTCGAGAATACGATCGGCGTCGCGCCACGAAAACCCGGCCATTTCGAGGCCGCCGATTTCCATCGCCTGCGCCATCACCGAGTCGCGCTTGTAGATCTCGCCAGCCAGGTACTGTGCCTTGATCCGCTCGAGTTCGTCGTCGCGCACGCCTTCCTCGGCGATTCTCGCGATCTCGCCGCGCAAGCCCTTCTCCAGCGCCGTCGTGTCCTGGCCGTCGGCCGGCGTGCCGTCGAGGATGAACAGCGCCGGGCCGCGCGCAACGAGGCCGTAGCCGGCGCCGACCTGGTTCGCGACCCGCGAGCCGCGTATCAGATTGCGGGTCAGGCGCCCGTTCTCGTCGGCATCGAGCACGGCGGCCAGCATCTCCAGCGCATAGGGATCGGTGTCCTTCTCGACGTCGCGCAGGCGCGGCACCTTGAAACCCATCGCGAGATACGGATTTTCGGCCGGCGCCTCGACCCAGGCACGGCGTTCGCCGCGCTGTTTCGGCTCCACCTGCGGCTTGCGCTGCGGCAGCTCGCCGGCACCGACGCGCCCGTAGCTGTCCTGCGCGAGTTTCCAGACCTCGTCGGCCGACACGTCGCCGGCCACGACGAGCACCGCGTTCGACGGCGTGTACCAGCGCCGGTACCAGTCGCGGATGTCTTCGGCCGTCATCGACTCGAGATCGCTCATCCAGCCGATGACCGGGCGCCGGTACGGGGAGGCGATGAAAGCGCCAGCCATCAGCTGCTCGTAGACCAGCGCCTGAGCGCGATCCTCGGTGCGCAGCCGGCGTTCCTCCATGACCACCTGGATTTCGCGGCCGAACTCGGCATCGTCGACGACCAGGTTCGCCATCCGGTCGGCTTCGAGCTTCATCATCTCGGGCAGGTGGTCGCGGTGGATCTGCTGGAAGTAGCCGGTGTAGTCGCGCGAGGTGAACGCATTCTCGCGACCGCCGCGCTCGGCGACCCGGCGCGAGAACTCGCCGACGCCGAGCGTCTTCGTGCCCTTGAACATCATGTGCTCGAGCACGTGCGAGACACCGGTCAGGCCGTTGATCTCGTCGATCGAACCGATCCGGTAGAGGACCAGGTGCACGACGGTCGGCGCCCGGTGGTCTTCGCGCACCAGGACTTTCATCCCGTTGGGCAGCATGCGCTCGACGGTCACCGGGCCCGCCCGTTCGCTGTCGCTGGCGACGGGATCGGGAGTCGGCGGGGGCGGGGTGTCGCGCGCGGACATCGCGGGCGGCAGGACGAGCAGGGCGGCACCGACGAGCAGGCGGAAGATCGGAGTGGCCATCGCTTCGACAGGTAGAATCCGGGGCCTGAGTGTAGCCATGTTCGGATTCCTGCGTCGAAAAAAGCCTGCCCCGGCTGCCGAAGTCCCCGAGACCGCGGCAGAGGCGCTCGTGCCTGCGTCCGAAGCGGAGCAGGGGCCGTCGGCCGAGGACGGCGCCGGATCGGCCACCGAGACCGCTGCCGCGTCGGCCGGGCACGTTGCCAGTCGAGACGGCGATCGCGTTGCCGGAAGCGTCGACGACCGCGCTGCCGAAAGCGACGACGAGCGCGCTGTCCGGGCCGACGACGAGCGTCCTGTCGGGTCCGATGACGGCGGGCGCCTCCCCGGTGCGGGCGAGGACGCCGACGGCAGCGCTCCCGCCACCCCGCTGGTGGCCGACCTGCACCGCGACCCGCCGGCCGACGAAGCGGCTGCCGTCCCCGCAGAAGAAGCGGCTGCCGCCCTCGCCGGCCAGCAGCCGCAGCGGGCCTCGTGGATGGCCCGCTTGCGACAGGGGCTGTCGAAGACGCGCGGCAACCTGGCCGGCCTGTTCGTCGGCACGAAGATCGACGAGGAGTTGTTCGAGGAGCTCGAAACCGCGCTGCTGCTCAGCGACGCCGGTGTCGAAACGAGCAACCACCTGATGCAGTCGCTGCGCGAACGGATCCGCCGCGAGCGCATCGAAACGGCCGAAGGCGTCCGCACGGCCTTGCGCTCGATCGTGGCCGACCTGCTGCGCCCCCTGGAACGGCCGATCGACATCGACGCCGCCGAGCCGCTGGTCATCATGATCGCCGGCGTCAACGGCGCCGGCAAGACGACTTCGATCGGCAAGCTCGCGCGCCACCTGCAGCGCGAGGGCAAGTCGGTGCTGCTGGCCGCCGGCGATACCTTCCGCGCCGCAGCCCGCGAGCAACTGACCGAATGGGGCGCGCGCAACAACGTCCAGGTCATTGCGCAACAGGGGGGCGATCCGGCGGCCGTGGCCTTCGACGCGGTCAACGCCGCACGGGCGCGCGGCATCGACGTCGTCATGGTCGACACGGCCGGACGGCTGCCCACCCAGCTTCACCTGATGGACGAGCTCAAGAAGATCCGGCGCGTCATCGGCAAGGCGATGGATGGCGCGCCGCACGAAACGCTGATCGTGCTCGACGGCAACACCGGCCAGAACATGCTGGCGCAGGTGCGTGCCTTCGACGACGCGATCGGCGCGACCGGGCTGATCGTGACGAAGCTCGACGGCACGGCGAAAGGCGGCACGCTGGCCGCTCTCGCGTGGACGCGGCGCGAGCGTCCGATTCCGGTCTGCTTCATCGGCGTAGGCGAAGGCATCGACGACCTCCAGGGCTTCTCGGCCGACGAGTTCGCCTCGGCGCTGCTCGACTGAGCGCCGGGCCCTCGTCTACCGGCTCCCTCGCGTCACGCACCGGCATGTACACGATTTCCGGCATCCATCTGCCGACGCTGTACCTGATCGGCGCGCTGGCGGGCGTGCCGGCGATGCTGCTCCTGATGGCGACCTCGGCGCAGCGCCTGAAGGATCGACCGGCCGTCACCCGTTTCTGCCTGGCGATCGGAGCCGGCTCGCTGGCGCTCGCGCTGCTGTGGGCGCATGGCCGCGAGCCGATCCCGGTGCCGACGGCGATTCCGGCCGCCGGAATCGCCGGGATGGCGCAGGCGGTGCTGCTCGCGCGCGCGGCGGCCGGCTTGTTCGGCGCGCGGCTCGCCTGGACGACGGCGATGCTGGTCCTGCTCGGCGGAAGCGCAAGTTATCTGCTGGCCGCCGCGACCGGCGCGATCTGGGCCGCAGTCGCCATCGTCGTCGGGCTGCAAGGCGGGCTGTATGCGATGGCCGCCGTCTTCGCGCTGCGCGCGCGCGACCCGGCCGGACCGGTCTTCCGATTTGCGTTCGGGCTGCAGCACGGCATCGTCGCACTGCTGACGCTGCTGCGCGGCGGCGAGCTGCTCGTGCGCTACGCAGCCGGCCTGGGCCACGACGGAGGCATGTTCGCCGACAGCGGACTGAACCAGCTTTACGCGCTGTCGCTGGCGATGTCTCCGCTGCTGACGGCACTGCTGGTGATGGGCGTGCTCAATGCGCGGCTGGCCAACCGGCTGTTGCAGGTCTCGTTGACCGACGAGCTGACCGGCATCCGCACCCGACGGCACCTGACCACCGAGGCGCCGCGCCTGATGCAGTGGTTGCAGGCCTCCGGACGCCGCGCGGCGGTGCTGATGATCGATCTCGACAATTTCAAGCAGATCAACGACACCTGGGGCCACACGATCGGCGACCGGGCCTTGCGTTATGCGGCGCTGAGCCTGCAGAAGGAGCTGCGCTCCGATTCGCTGATCGCGCGCTACGGCGGCGAGGAGTTCTGCGCGATCGTTCCGGTCAACGACGCAGCCGAAGCCATGGCAACGGCGGAACGCCTGCGCGCCTCGCTCGCGGCCAGGCCTGCGCTGCTCGGCGGGCGCACGATCCGCCTGACCGTCAGCATCGGCGTCGCCGTCCAGGGCGAAATCGACGATTTCGACGCGCTGCTCGAGTGTGCGGATGCGCGCGTCTACGAGGCCAAGGCGCGCGGCCGGAACTGCGTGGTCGGCGGAAGCTGCGACCAGGCGACGGCCCGTTCGCAGCCGCCCGCCGCAGCGCCGGATCTCGTGCAGGCGGCCACAACGTCCTGACAGGAGACCTCGTTCGGCGTCGGCTACCCCGTCCGGCCCGTCCGGTCCGGCACTGTCCGCCGGCCAGGCGCCGGATTTTTCGTCCGGCGCAACTTTCCCTTCAGGCGCGCGAGGCTTCGGGCTGCGCTCCGGGCGACGCGCGCTCGAAGGCATCGAGCTTCACCAGCTCGTCGTGGATCCGCATCGTCAGCGGGTACTTCCCGACTTCGGTACCGAAGCGCCGGGCATTGAAGATCTGCGGCACCAGGCAGACGTCGGCCATCGTGACTTCGTCGCCGTGGCAGTAGCGCCCGATGCCCCCTTGCGCGAGCTGCGCCTCGAAGGCGGCCAGGCCTTCGTCGCACCAGTGCCGGTACCAGCCTGCGACCCGCTCTTCGTCGAGGCCGAGTTCGCCTTTCAGGTAGTTCAAGACCCTCAGGTTGTTCACCGGATGGATCTCGGAGGCGATCAGCATCGACAGCGAGCGGACGCGCGCACGCCCGGCGGGGTCGGGCGGCAGCAGCTTCGGCCCCGGCTGGGTTTCGTCGAGATACTCGATGATCGCCAGCGACTGGTTCAGTTTCAGTTCGCCGTCGACGAGCGTGGGCACCAGCGCCTGCGGGTTGACCTGCCGATACGATTCGCCACGATGCTCGCCGCTCGGAAGCCAGACCACATGGGGCTCCCAGGCCAGCCCCTTCAGGTTCAGCGCGATCCGCACGCGAAACGCGGCGGAACTGCGGAAGTAGGTGTAGAGCTCGAGCATCGGCCTCTCCTGCGATGTCCGGCGAATCTAGCACGCGCCCGGAACCGCCACTACAGGCAGCCGGCCGCAGGGCACGCCCGCTCCCGAACGCGAAAAACCGGATTCCGATCGATGATTTCGCTCGCGCGCGGCGGAATCGGCGATCAAATCGCTGTTCGTTGACCTTTCTCCAGTCTCTTCACCGCTTCCTTCGGCAAGGTACTGGCACTCTCGGCTCGAGAGTGCTAAAGTAGCGGTGTTCCAATACTGACCGGCCAGTCACTTACTTGGGTCGGCAGCTTCCCCGGAAAACCAAGGATTCGATTGCCAATGACACTGCAGCACTCCAACGCACTTGTTCCTGCCGGCGGCCCCGGCCTTGCGTTGTCGGTTCCTGCCGTCGGAAACATCGATGCCTACATTTCTGCGGTCAACCGCCTGCCGATGCTGTCGGCCGAGCGGGAAACCGAGCTGGCGCGGCGTTTCCGCGATACCGGCGACCTCGACGCGGCGCGAGAAATGATCCTGTCGCACCTCCGGCTCGTGGTTTCCGTAGCGCGCCAGTACCTCGGCTACGGGCTGCCGCATGCCGACCTGATCCAGGAAGGCAACATCGGCCTGATGAAGGCCGTCAAGCGCTTCGACCCCGAACGCGGCGTGCGCCTGGTTTCGTTCGCCTTGCACTGGATCAAGGCCGAAATCCACGAATACATCCTGAAAAACTGGCGGCTCGTCAAGGTCGCGACGACGAAGGCGCAGCGCAAGCTGTTCTTCAACCTGCGCTCGCGCAAGACCGGGCAGCACACGCTGACTGCCGACGAAGTCGACGCGATCGCCCGCGAACTGAACGTGCGCGAGAAGGACGTCGTCGAGATGGAAACGCGGATGTCCGGCGGCGAGCTCGCGCTCGACCTGCAGCCCGACGACGGCGAAGAGAAGTTCTCGCCGAGCGCCTGGCTGGCCGCACCGCAGGCCGACCCGGTCCAGGTGCTCGAAGCGCGCCGCTTCGACCGGCTGCAGAGCGAAGGCATCGCCGAAGCGCTCGACGCGCTCGATGCGCGCAGCCGACGGATCATCGAGGCACGCTGGCTGCGCGACGAGAGCGAAGGCGGCACGATGACGCTACACGAACTGGCGGCCGAATTCGGCGTATCGGCCGAACGGATCCGCCAGGTCGAGGCCAAGGCGCTGCAGAAGATGAAGGGCGCGCTGGCCGCCTACGCCTGAGCGTGAAGGGCGCGCTGGCCGCCTGCGCCTGAGCGTGAAGGGCGCGCTCGCCGCCTGCGCCTGACCGGGCCCGCTCCGGGCCAGCGGCGCAGGCTGCAACCGGCGCCGCCAGCGCCTGGCCGGCCGGTCAGCGCCGGCCGCACACGCCGATCTCCCACCCACACGCCGGCCGCAGAGGAGGCTGTCTCGTGTCAGTCTCCCGCCGTCCCGATCTCTTGCCCATCGTCTGCCTGCTGGCGAACGCGTTCGTCTGGGGCGTGTCGTGGTGGCCGTTTCGGCAACTCAATGCGCTGGGCCTGCACAGCCTGTGGGCGACCAGCTTCGCCTTCTTCGCCTCGACGCTCGTGATCAGCGTCTGGCGGCCTCGCGCCTGGCCGGACCTGCTCGCCAACCCGGCCCTCGTCTGGCTCCTGCTCGCCTCCGGCGTGACGAACGCCGCCTTCAACTGGGGCGTGATGATCGGCGAGGTCGTCAGGGTCGTCCTGCTTTTCTACCTGATGCCGGTCTGGTCGGTGCTGCTTGCGCGCTGGCTGCTCGGCGAACGGATCTCGGCCGCGGCGCTGCTGCGAATCGCGTTGGCGCTGACCGGCGCTGCGATCGTGCTCTGGGACCCGACCGTCGGCCTGCCGCTGCCCGCCAGCCTGCCCGACGTGCTGGGCCTGGTCGGCGGCATGAGCTTCGCGCTCGTCAACGTGATGGTCCGGCGCCACGCCGCGGCACCCGATTCGGCGCGCGCGCTGGCGATGTTCGTCGGCGGCTTCACCGTCGCAGGAAGCATGGCGGTGTTGCTGTCGAGCGGCGGCCGGATCGCGCCCTTGCCGCCCGCCTCGTTCGGCTGGATCGCCGGCGTATCGGCGCTCGCGCTGGTGCTGCTGGCGGCCAACTTCGCGCTGCAGTACGGCGCCGCCCGGCTGCCGGCCGGGGTCACCGCGCTGGTCATGTTGTCCGAGGTGCTGTTCGCGGCAGTTTCGGCGGCCTGGATCGGCGGCGAGCCGCTGACGCTACCGATGCTCGTCGGCGGTGCGCTGATTCTCGTCGCGGCCGGCCTGGCCGCGCTGCCCGGCAGGCGGCCTGCCACCGACGGCCACGTTCCGGTCGAGATCGCGCACGTCGAGCCGGCGCCGGCCGCCGAGCCGACCGACGACGATCGCCAAGCGCGGTCCGTCACGCGGACGTCCTGAGCGACCCGGGGACCCGGTAAGAAGGCGATCAGGCGCGCCGGATGCGGCGCTCGGGCCGCGGCGCGGCGACTTCAGCCTTGCGCGATCAAGCCCACCGCGCTCGCCGCATGCCTGACCAGCGCCGCCGTCATCGACGGCATCGGCTCGCTGCCGCGCATGACGGACGCGCTCCATTGGGCGACCTCTTCCGGACTCGCCGCAGCCGGCAGCCGAATCGCCGGATCGGGAACGACCTCGGGGCTCGCCTCGGAGTCGCGAAGCCGCTGCGGCCCCGTGCCGGCGCCGGCCTCGATCCGGTACAGGCGGCGTGCAACGTGCGGATACAAGGTCGGTTCGCCGTCGACGCCGCGAAACACCAGCGCCGGACCGGGGTCTTCTCCGAGCAGCGCGACGACCGGGTCCAGGTACTCGCTGTGCGTGATCGGGCACAGCATCAGCGCGTCGGCGGTCGGCCGAAGCAGCTTCGCGACCGTATGCGCGGTGTTGCGCACGCCCATCTCGAAGCGCAGCGCCAGCATCGCCGCCAGCGGCGGGCACCAGACGTCGATCGGCAGGAACACCGGCATGGGGCCCGACAGCGCGTCGCGTGCCGCCGCCACGCTGCCGACCACCGGGCCGCCGGCGGCTTCGGCGACCTCGCAGCTCGCCACGCGACCCGGATCGTGCCGTACTCCGTGCATCAGCACGGCGAAGCCGGCCTGCCGCAACGCGAGCGCCGTCAGCCAGCTCAGGTTCGGCTGCCGGCGCGCGCCGTTGTAGCAGGGCATGCAGACCAGCGGCGCGTCGATCGGCGCCAAGCTCGGCAAGCGTGCGTGCGCCGCTTCGCGCAGCGCGCGCAGTTCGTCGAGCGATTCGCCCTTCAGCCGCATCGCCATCAACGCGGCGCCGATCGCAGCCGGCGAAAGGCGCGCGTCGAGGATCGCCTGCCACAGCATCCCGGCCGCCGCCTCGGGCAGGTCGCGCGCACCGCGCGGCCCGCGGCCGATCTCGTGGATGTAGCCGAGCAACGCGTTCATCGCACGACGCCCGCGAGCGCCGGCGCCGGCGACCGCTCACTCACCGTTCAGCAGCCTCGTGATGTCCTCGGCCAGCGGCTCGGCACCGGCGCCATGGCGCAGGAACAGCCGCAGCCGCCCCTGCGGGTCGAAGACGTAGCTGCCGGCCGTGTGGTCGATCGAATACGAGCCCGAGGACGAGACCTGGGTCTTCTGGTAGAAGACCTTGAAATCTTTCGCGGTACGGGCGATCCGGTCGGGGTCGCCCCACAGGCCGACGAAACGCGGATCGAAGGCCGGCACGTACTTCGCCAGCAACTCGGGAGCGTCGCGTTCGGGGTCGACCGTGACGAACAGCACCTGGACCCGGTCGGCCTTCTCGCCGAGCAGCTTCATCGTCTCGGCCATCTCGACCAGCGTCGTCGGGCAGACGTCGGGACAGTGCGTGAAGCCGAAGAACACGACGACCACCTTGCCGCGGTAGTCCTGCAGCGTGCGCGGTGCGCCGGAATGATCGATCAGTTCGAAGCCGTTCTTCGCGATGTCCGAACCCGTGACGTCGGTGTTCCTGAATGCTTTCGCGCCGCGATCGCAGCCGGCGACGAAAACGATCGACGCGGCCAGCGCCCCGCCGAGCGCCGTTCGAAGCAGGCGGCGCCGCCGCGCCGTGCCGACGTCATTGCGGCTGGCGACGATCGGCGAACGGGTCGAAATCGACAATGTTCGGAACCTCCGTGTTACAGAGCGCCTCCCGGGCGCAGATAGTGGTCGACCAGCAGCGCGCCGAACAGCGCCGCCAGGTAGAAAATCGAATACCCGAAGGTGCGCCGCGCCAGTGCGTCGGAATAATCGCGCCACAGGCGCCAGGCGAAGTGCAGGAAGACCGCACCGAGCACCAGCGCGCCGGCCAGGTACAGCAGGCCGCTCATCCTGACCATGTACGGCAGCAGCGAGACCGCAACCAGCAGCAGCGTGTACAGGAAGACGTTGAGCCGCGTGAATTCGGACCCGTGCGTGATCGGCAGCATCGGCAGGCCCGACTTGCGGTAGTCCTCGATCCGATACAACGCGAGCGACCAGAAGTGCGGCGGCGTCCAGACGAAAACGATCAGGAACAGGATCAGCGCCTGGGCCGTGACCTCGTTGGCGACCGCCGCCCAGCCGAGCAAGGGCGGCATCGCGCCCGAAGCGCCGCCGATGACGATGTTCTGTGGCGTGGCCGGCTTCAGCAGGACCGTATAGACGACCGCGTAGCCGACGAAGGTGGCCAGAGTCAGCCACATCGTCAGCGGATTGACGAACCAGTAGAGCAGCAGCGAGCCGGCGCCGCCGAGAACGCCCGCGAACGCGATCGTGCCCGGTACGCTGACCGTGCCGCGAGCCAGCGGACGTGCTCGCGTGCGCGCCATCCGCGCGTCGATCCCGCGTTCGATCAGGCAGTTGAACGCGAAACCGGAGGCAGCCAGCAGCGAGATGCCGGCCAGGCCCGCAACCAGGATCGTGGGCGGCACCCAGCCGTCGGAGGCCAGCAGCATCCCGATCAGCGCACAGAAGGCGGCCAGCAGCACGATCCGCGGCTTGGTCAGGGCCAGGTACTGCGCCGCGATCTGGCGCCAGCCGGCAATGGTGTCGTCGACGTGAAAGGCTTGCATGCTCGAAGCGAATGGATGAATACGACCTGACCTAGATCTGCAGGCGGGCGCGCCGGGCGCGGAAATTCAGCACCACGAGCAGCCCCAGCAGCACCGCTGCAACGCCATTGTGCGCCACGGCGAGCGCCAGCGGCAGGCTGAACGCGACGTTCGCCAGCCCCAGGCCGAACTGCAGCGCCAGCACACCGAGAATCGCCAGGCCGAGTTCGCGCTGTCCCTCGGTGCGCATCACCCGGTGGCCGAGCCAGCCGAGCGCGACCAGAACGACCAGCGCGCCGATCCTGTGCATCATGTGGATCGCCGTGAGGGCCTGCATCGGCAGATGTTCGCCCTCGGCGGTCATGCCCAGTTCGCGGAAGATGTGGAAAGCGTCGGCGAAATTCATCTCGGGCCACCAGCTTCCCTGGCAGGTCGGCAGATCGGGGCAGGCCAGCGCCGCGTAGTTGGTGCTGGTCCAGCCGCCGAGCAGGATCTGCACCGACAGCAGCGCGAGGCCGACCAGGGCCGGCGCAACCAGCGCAGCCACCGGCTCGGGATCGATGTAGCGCGGCTGCGGCTGCTGTCGCAGCCAGAGCCACAACAGCAGCGCGAAGGTGATCAGCCCGCCGATCAGGTGGCCGGTGACGATCGCCGGCTTCAGCAGCAGCGTCACCGTCCACATTCCGAAGATGCCCTGCAGGATCACGACGCCGACCAGCGCGATCGGCAGCGTCGGCGACTGGCCGACTTCGTGCCGATGCCGCCACGCGACGATCGAGATGCCGATCACCAGCAGGCCCAGGACCTGGGCGATGTAGCGATGGATCATCTCGCGCCAGGCCTTGCCCATCGACACCGGACCGTGTTCGCCGCCCTGCTCGGCGACCGCCTGTGCGATCGCGTCCTTCGCCTGCACCGGCGTGAGCTGGCCGTAGCAGCCCGGCCAGTCGGGGCAACCGAGGCCGGCGTCGGTCAGGCGCACGTAGGCCCCGACCATGATCAGCACGAACGTCAGCACGACGGTGAGGCCGATCAGGCGCCGGTACCAGGGCGGCGAACGCGAGGGCAGCGGCGCGGGGGCGGGAAAGCGGTCCGACATGTCAGCCGATCCTGGAAGCCTTGAGCAGTTTGAGGAGATCCTTCTTCATCCGGCTCGCGTTCGGCGCCAGAGGATAGCGAAGAACGAGGTTGCCGAGCGGATCCACGATCCAGACGTGATCCTGCGGGCGGCTGCCGTCGTCGACGGCGAAGCCCGCCCGCGCCATCGCGTCGGCGTCGGCGCGGATGACGACCAGGCCGTCGTGAGCCTCGAGCAGGCTGGCCGGCGGCTGCGCGTCGGCCGGCACGATCCATGCACGCTCGACGCGGTCGCGATCCTTGCCGGTGGTCAGTCGCAGTTGCCGCATCAGGTAGAGCCGGTGTTCGCAATCGGCGTCGCAGCTCGAGCCGCCGCCGGTCACCAGGACCCAGCGCCCCCGCAGGGCGGCAAGATCGGCCGGAGCGCCGTCGGGCGCCGTCCCGCGCAACTCGCCGACCGTGCGCAACGGTTCGAGCAGCGTCCCGTAGTTCGTCCGCCCCTCGGGACGGATCACGTAGTAGGTGAAGTAGGAAGCGATGATCGGGGCCGCGCAGATCAGCAGGATCCCCAGTGCGATCAGCCGGCCGCGGCGTACGCGCCGGCGCGCCCCGGGATCGGGCGACGCGCCTGCCAGGGTGTCGGACGCCGAGCCGGAGCGGCCATCGGCCGATGCGCCGGCACGGCCGGCGGCCTCGTGGCGATCGGACTCGCGGCTTTCGTAGTTCATCTGCAAACCACTCGAAGGACTCATGCTGCTCCACTTCCCGTCTTGTCATCGCGCCGGCGCGACCGCGTACGAAGCGGACGCCAGACGGCAAACCATCCCCAGAGCGCCGCCGTGGCCACCGCCATCGCATACCACTGGAACGCGTAGCCCCGATGCTTGTCGACGTCCAGTCCCGGCTGCGGCCAGTCGCGAACCAGTCCGTCGTCGAATGCCGCTCCGGCGCTGCCGACGATCCGCGTCGACCCGGTCTGCCGGATCAGCAGCGGCTGCAGGCGCAATCCCGACCAGTCGGCATAGCCGGCGAGCGACAGGTTCTGCCAGATCCGCTGCGACGGCCCGGGCGGCGGCAATCGCTTCAGCTCGAGCACCTGCGCGAGATCCTGCTGCGCGACGCCGGTCAGCTCGACCGGTCCGCCTGGCGCCGGCAAGACCGGAAGCCGCGTCCGTTCGGCGCGATCGTGCGCCACCCAGCCGCGCAGCACCAGTACGTGCATGGCCGCAGCCGAGCCGCCGGCACCGGGACGATCGCGAAGCTCGGCAGCATCGGCCACGTCGTCGACATCCGCGATTCTAAGCGGTGTCAGCACATGGAATCCGGCAACGCCCTTGTACGTGCGGTTGTCGACGAAGACGCTGCGATCCGGAAGCAGGCGTCCGCGCACCGTGAGCAGCCGGCCGTCGAGCTCGCGTGCAGCGGCCTCGCCGAGCCTCTGCGCGCCCAGCGCCGTCGGGCCCAGTCGATCCGCGCGTTCGCGCTGTTCGTGCATCGCGAGCTTCTCTGCGGCCCTTCGGGACTGCCAGTTGCCCAGGGACACGGTGACGAACACGACGGCAAGCGCTGCAAGCGTCGGCGCCAGCGCCCGGACAAGCCTCATCCGGCGCCCCGCACTACAATCCGCTCCTCGGCCGCCGCTTCGCTTGCCGCGGCCTTGCCGGAGTCAACCGTGAAATGGGTCATCCTGATTGCATTCATCCTGATCATCGCCAGCCTGAGCTCGGCGGCGTTCTTCCTGATCCGTGATCGAGGCCGCACGCGCAACATGCTGAGGGCATTGAGCGTTCGCGTCGGGCTCTCGGTCGCGCTGTTCGTGTTCATCCTGGTCGCCCACCAGCTCGGCTGGATCGAGAGCACCGGCGTCCCGATCACGCGCACCGTTCCGCGCTGAGCCCGCACCTCGCGCCGCGTTGCGCTGAGGCCCACCGCGCCGCTCTTCTCCGCACCCGACTACACCGCACCGGCCACGTGGAAACGGGCCCGGCCAGGTCGAACCGGGTCCCCGCCACGTTGAACCGGGTCCGGCCCGTAACGAAGTGGGCCTGCCGAGGCGGGCCACCTCGTTCACGAGTACATTCGACGCATGCGGTCAGCGCCCGGGCCGCAAACCTGTCCCGCCGGACCACCGACCCGGAGCCGTCCGGTCGATGCGCCGTCCGGTCGATGCAATTGCGCCTGATCGACATCCGGATCCGCCCGATGGCCGCACGGACGACCCCGCAGATCCCGGTGGACGCCGCAACTTCCCGGTGAACGCAGCAACTTCTCGGTGGACGCCGCAGATCCCGGTGGACGCCGCAGCATTCAGGTCGGTACGGACTACTCAATGCAAGCCGCAGCTCATCGGTGAGCGCCGCAGCTTTATCGGTGCCGGCGGCAGGGTGCCGGACCCTGCCGCGGCGGCATCGCGGCCTTACATCCAGTAGACGACCACGTACAGGCCGAGCCAGACCACGTCGACGAAGTGCCAGTACCAGGCAGCCCCCTCGAAGCCGAAATGTCGATCGGGCGTGAAGTGCCCGTGCAGCACCCGGAACAGGATCACGGCCAGCGTCAGGGCTCCGACGCAGACGTGGAAGCCATGAAAGCCGGTCAGCATGAAGAAGGTCGAGCCGAAGATTCCCGAGGACAGCGTCAGGTTCAGGTCGCGATACGCGTGGATGTACTCGAAAGCCTGGAAGCCCAGGAACACGATGCCGAGCAACACCGTCGTCGCCAGCCAGAAGATCAGCGAGCCTCGCCGGTCCTCCTTCAGCGCATGGTGGGCGATCGTCAGCGTGACGCCGGAGCTCAGCAGCAGCAGCGTGTTGATCGTCGGGATCGGCCACGGACCGATCGTCTCGAACGGTTCGACGACGTCGCCGGGGCCGGTATTCGGCCAGACCGCCTGGAAATCGGGCCACAGGATGCTTCGATGATCGAGGTCGCCGAGCCACGGCATCGCGATCGCCCGCGCATAGAACAGCGCGCCGAAGAAGGCCGAGAAGAACATCACCTCCGAGAAGATGAACCAGCTCATCGACCAGCGGAACGACGTATCGACGCGATCGCTGTACAGCCCGCTCTCGGATTCGCGCGCAGCCTGGGTGAACCAGCCGATCAGCACGTAGGCGAGCAGCAGCACGAAGCCGGCGAACAGGAAGCGACCGAGCGCCAGTCCGTTGAACCACAGGGCGAGGCCCGAGCCGAACATCGCCATCGCGATGCCGCCGAGGATCGGCCACTTGGACGGTGCCGGCACGAAATAGTAAGGCGCGTTGGCGCGCACACCCGAAACCATGTTCCTATCCCCCTGAAATATTCTCGTGCGTCAAGCGGCGGCCAGATTGGCGATGACCAGCAATACGATGATGAACACGGCGACCAGCAGCAGGCCCGTGAGGATCACGTGGACCGGGTTGAGCTTCAGGTCGCTCTCGTAACCCTTGCGGCCGCGCACGCCGAACAGCGCCCAGCCGATCGTTCGCGCCATGCGAAGGAAGCCGGGCTTGTTGCGGTGCTCGTCCGGCACTGCTTCCACCACGGTCAGATGCCCCGCTCGGCGGCCTCGCCGCTCGATGCGGTGCGGCCGCCGACTTCGAAGAACGTGTACGACAAGGTGATCGTGTTGACGTCCTTCGGCAGCTTCGGGTCGACGACGAAGACGACCGGGAACTTGCGTACCTCGTGGCCGCCCAGCTCCTGCTGCGCGAAGCAGAAGCATTCGAGCTTGCGGAAGTAACGCGCCGAGACCATCGGCGCGTAGCTCGGGATCGCCTGGCCGACCGTTGGCACCGCTTGCGTATTGACGAGATCGTAGACGACGGTAACCAGTTCGCCCGGATGGACCTCGAGTGCGTTGGTTTCGGGCCGGAACTGCCATGCGCCGCGGCTGTTCGCGTCGAACTCGACGGTGATCCTTCGGCTCGTGTCGACCTGCGTGTTGCGGGCGAACTCCTCGGCGGCGCTGTCGCGCTTGGTCAGCAGGTTGATCCCGGTGACCTCGCAGAACTTTTCATACAGCGGGATCAGCGCGAAGCCGAAGCCGAACATCACGACGGTGACGAGGATCAGCTTGCCGACCATCCGCAGGTTCTGCGAGGCCCCGGGCGTCGGCTGCGAAGGCGGAGTGCGGTCCATCTCAGCTTCCGATCAGCATGCGGTTGACGATGACACCGATGAAGAACGCCAGCGCGATCGACAGCAGCACCAGTGCCGTGCGCAGGTTCTTTCTCCGGTCGGGTCCACTCATCGCCTGCCCCTTCGTCACGGTCGATCCGACGCTCACTTGACGACCGGCGGCGTTTCGAAGGTGTGGAACGGCGCCGGCGACGGCAGCGTCCACTCGAGACCCTCGGCGCCTTCCCAGGCCTTGGCCGGTGCCTTCGCGCCGCCCTTGATGCACTTGATGACCGCCCAGAGGAAGATCAGCTGCGAGAGCCCGAACCAGAACGCACCGATCGTGATCAGGGCATTGAAGTCGGCGAACTGCATCGGATAGTCGGCATAGCGTCGCGGCATGCCGGCGAGCCCGAGGAAGTGCATCGGGAAGAAGGTCAGGTTGAACGAGATCAGCGAAAACCAGAAGTGGATCTGACCGAGCTTCTCGTCGTACATGTGGCCGGTCCACTTCGGCAGCCAGTAGTAGGCGCCGGCGAACAGCGCGAACAGCGATCCGGCCACCAGCACGTAGTGGAAGTGCGCAACGATGTAGTAGGTGTCGTGCAACTGGATGTCGAGCGGGGCCACGGCCACGATCACGCCGGTGAAACCGCCCATCGTGAAGACGAAGATGAAGCCGATCGCGAACAGCATCGGCGTCTCGAAGGTCATCGAGCCGCGCCACATCGTCGCGATCCAGTTGAAGACCTTCACGCCGGTGGGCACGGCGATCAGCATCGTCGAGTACATGAAGAACAACTGGCCCGTGACCGGCATGCCGGTCGTGAACATGTGGTGCGCCCAGACGATCATCGACAGGATCGCGATCGAGGCGGTCGCGTAGACCATCGAGCTGTAGCCGAACAGCTTCTTGCGCGCGAAGGTCGGAATCACTTCGCTGACGATCCCGAAGGCCGGCAGGATCATGATGTAGACCTCGGGGTGCCCGAAGAACCAGAAGATGTGCTGGTACATGACCGGGTCGCCGCCGGCGGCCGCGTTGAAGAACGCCGTGCCGAAGTGCCGGTCGGTCAGCAGCATCGTGATCGCGCCGGCGAGCACGGGCATCACCGCGATCAGCAGGTAGGCGGTGATCAGCCAGGTCCAGCAGAACATCGGCATCTTCATCAGCGACATGCCCGGCGCGCGCATGTTCAGCACCGTGACGATGATGTTGATCGCGCCCATGATCGACGAGGCGCCGAAGATGTGCACGGCGAAGATCCCGAGATCCTGGCCCATGCCCATCTGCGTGGACAGCGGTGCATAGAGCGTCCAGCCGGCCGCCGTGGCGCCGCCGGGCACGAAGTACGAGATGACGAGCAGCACCCCGGCCGCCGGCAGCAGCCAGAAACTGAAGTTGTTCATCCGCGCGAAGGCCATGTCCGACGCGCCGATCATCATCGGGATCTGCCAGTTCGCGAAGCCGACGAAGGCCGGCATGATCGCGCCGAACACCATGATCAGCCCGTGCATCGTCGTGAGCTGATTGAAGAACTCGGGCTCCATGACCTGCAGGCCGGGCTGGAACAGTTCGGTGCGCAACAGCAGGGCGTTGATGCCGCCCACGATGAACATCGTGAACGAGAACCACAGGTACAGCGTGCCGATGTCCTTGTGGTTGGTTGCGAACAGCCAGCGGCGCCAGCCGGTCGGGTGGTCGTGCGCGTGATCGTCGTGCGCGTGATGGCCGTGCTGGTCGAGTACTGCGCTCATTTCCCGGACTCCTGCGAATGCTCGGTGTTGCTTCGTTCTTTACGCGATGCGGGCGGGGCGGCCTACTTGCGCGCCGCGGCGACCTCGGCCGGCTGCACGATGCCGTCTTCGGCCTTGTTGCCCCACGCATTTCGGGTGTAGGTGATGACCGCCGCCAGTTCGACGTCGGACAACTGCTTGAACGACGCCATCGCGGTGCCGGCCCTGCCGTTCAGCACGACGTCGATGTGGGCAGCCTGCTCGCCCAGCGCGACCTGCGAGCCTTCGAGCGGCGGGAACGCCGGCGGCACGCCCTTGCCGTTGGCCTGGTGGCAGGCCACGCAGTTGGCCTGGTAGACCTGTTCGCCGCGTGCGACCAGCTCGCCCTGCTGCCATTCCTTGTTCGGGTCGTCGAGCTTGGCGAGCATCGCCTGCTTCTGTTCCTCGACCCACTTCGTGTAGTCCTCTTCGGACCTCACGTCGACGACGATCGGCATGAATGCGTGGTCCTTTCCGCACAGTTCGGCACACTGCCCGCGGAACACGCCGACCTTCTCGGCACGGAACCAGGTGTCGCGCACGAAGCCCGGGATCGCATCCTGCTTGACGCCGAACGCCGGGACCATCCACGAATGGATGACGTCGTTGGCGGTCAGCACGATGCGCACCTTGCGGTTGACCGGCACGACCACCGGATTGTCGACTTCGACGAGGTAGGTGGCCGTCTTCGGTTCACGGCCCTCGATCTGCGCGCGCGGCGTGGTCAGCGTGGACAGGAAGGAGATGCCTTCGCCCTCGCCGTTCAGGTAGTCGTAGCCCCACTTCCACTGGTAGCCGGTGGCCTTGATCGTGAGATCCGGGTTCGAGGTGTCCTTCTGTTCGACGACCATGCGCGTGGCCGGCAACGCGAGCCCGACGACGATGAGGAACGGAACGATGGTCCAGGCGACCTCGACCACGGTGCTCTCGTGGAAGGTGGCGGGACGATGGCCTTTCGACTTGCGATGCGCCCAGATCGCATAGAACATCGCGCCGAACACGAGGACGAAGATCACCGTACAGACCCAGAGCAGCAGCCAGTGGATCCAGTGCTGGTCGGCCGCGATCTGCGTGACCGGGTCCTGCAGGTTGAGCTGGTTGACCCGCGGCCCGCCGGGCATGTCGCCGACCGCATTGGCCACAGAGATCCAGCCGCCCAGAACCGCTGCTGCCAATGCGCCTGCCGCACGCTTCAGATTCATGCTGCCCATCCGTTTCTTTCTTCGTCAAGCCGGACGCTTCCGATCGCATGCGGCGATCCAAACGCGCCTCTCAATTCCTGCGCCAGCGCCTGCCGCCGATCGTCGGGCACCAGCGCACCCACTTCGATCGTTCTTTCGGCCGTCACGATCCGGATCGGTCCGCGACGTGCACCGTCGTACTCAACTCTCGCCCAGGCGGGCCGATGTTCGACCCGCCGCAGCGTTTCCCCGTTCGACGTCTCGACGCTCAGCTCGCCGTCGCCGACAACGATCCGTTCGTAGTCGCAGGCATGCCTGCCCCACCAAACGAAAACCGCGGCCAGCGCACCGACCTGGATCAGTGCGAACGGAATCACCAGCCAGGCTCCCCTCGCCGCGAACACCAACGCCAGCAGCATCGAAAACGCTGCAAGCGATCCGAACCAGCAGCCGAGCTGCCGCGGTGCAAGCGAGCAATTGCGCTTGATCAACCACTGGTGTCGACCAGCGTCGACAACATACTGCCACTGGTAAATCATGCGAAATCACACAACCCGCAGACCGGCACCGGTTTTCGGGGTGGCTCCCGTACGAGGCACCGGATTATAGGGTTGTCGTGGCTGCCCCAGCAAATCAGGCCTTCTTGCGTGTGACGAACCTGATTGGCGCAAGGCCGTCCGGAAGCCGTTTCTGCGCGGGGCACCAGGCGTGTCCGAAGATCAGCTCGAGCGTCAGGCGCAGCAGGCCGTCGCTGCCGCGCGCAGCTTCGATCGCCGCGAGCCAGTCGTTGCGCTCGCGCCGACCGACGAGACCGCGAAAACGTCCGCGCTGCGCGTTGCCGCCCAGCGCACGCACGTCGGCGAGCAGCGCCGTCGCGTCGCGGTAGGTGAGCGTGATGTGCTCCATGTCCATCACCGGCTCGGCGAAGCCGCTCGCGATCAGCAGGTCGCCGATGTCGTGCATGTCGGGAAACGGCATCAGGCGCGCGCCCGCGTCGCGCAACTCGACGAAACTGTCGACGCCCAGCGACGTGAAGCTCAACAGGCCGTTCGGCCGAATCACCCGATACCACTCCTCGACCGCGCGCACCGGGTCGACGAACCAGTGGAACACCAGGTTCGACCAGACGAGGTCGGCACTCGAGCCCGCCATCGGCAGTGCATGCGCATCGGCGACGAATACGCTGGCGATCGGCGGCGCGCCGCGCGAACGCAGGCGTGCGAGCAGCCCGCGGGACGGCGGCTCGAGGATGCGGCGCGCCTGAACGACGACGGGCCCGGCCAGGTCGCAGCCGAAAATCGCGGCGTTCGGATAGCGCTGCGCGAGCGCGGCGAGCCCCTGGCCGAGCCCGCATCCGACGTCGACGATGCGGGCCGGTTCGAGCCTGACGATTTCGAGCCGTTCGAGCATGCGCCGCTCGGTTTCGCGCAGGATGAAGTCGGCGCGATGCAGCGTCGCGGCGCGCCGCGCGAACTGCCTGCGCACCGCCAACGGATCTAGGTCGGGAGCGATAGCCATCGCTGGCCAGTATACGAGCCGCGGCTGCGAGAATCGGGCATGCGAAACGACGATGACGCGGGCGAAAACGGGTCGCCCGTGGCCGGGCGCGAATCGGTCGAGGCCCGAAGCGGGGTGTCGATGGCCGAAAGAGACGGAACTGCAGGCCTCGCGCCGTGGCGGCGCCTGCGCTCGGGTTCGGGCCTGTTGCTCGACTGGCTGCTGCCGGTGGTCTGTGCAGGCTGCGAACGACCGCTGCCGCCAGGCCATGGTGCGCCCGGATTGCGCAACGAAACCCGGCCGGCGCCACGCGGCTGGTGCGAGGCGTGCGCGGCTTCGCTGCCGGGGCTCGAAGCCCGGCGCTGCGCCGTTTGCGGCGAAGCGTCGAGCGCGACGGACTCGAAGCACCCGGTAACGTGTCCGCGCTGTCGCTCCCGGCCACCGTCGTTCGACCGCACGATCGTGCTTGCCGACTACGCACCGCCGCTCGACCATCTCGTGCAGGCGATCAAGTTCGACGGGCAGTCGGCACTGGCCGCACCGCTGGGGCGCCTGATGGCCCGCGCTGCCGTGCGCGCCTGTCCGGCCGGCACGCATCATGGGGCCGACGCGATCGTTCCGATCCCGATGGCTGCAGCACGGCTCTCGCGCCGCGGCTACAACCAGGCGCTGCTGCTCGCGCGGCCGATCGCGCGTGCGCTCGGACTGCCCATCGCGCCGACCTGGCTGCGTCGCGTGCGCGAAGGCGCGCCGGCCTCGTCGCTCGACGCCGGAGAACGACACGGCATGCTCGCGCGAGCCTTCGTTGCGCAGCGCGTGACCCCCGGAGCGAGCGTGCTCGTCGTCGACGACGTGATGACGACCGGTGCGACACTGCAGGCCGCGGCCATCGCGCTGAAGGCGGCCGGTGCAGCGGTCGTCGTCAACTGCGTCGCCGCGCGAACGCCGAACCCCGGCCCGCCGGTCGCCCGACGACCTGCACTCGCGAGCGAACCCGAATGCTGAACGTCGTCCTGGTCAGTCCCGAGATTCCGCCGAACACCGGTAACGTGATCCGGCTTTGCGCAAACACCGGTGCGCGGCTGCACCTGGTCGAACCACTGGGCTTTTCGCTGGAATCGGCCAAGCTGCGTCGGGCCGGACTCGATTACCACGAGTTCGCGTCGATCCGCGTGCATCGGTCCTGGGAAGCGCTGTGCGAAGCGCACCGGCTGTTCTCGCCGGCGCATCCGGAGGCGATGTTCGACCCCGAGCGAGACGCAGCCGCCCCCATCCGGGACGCGGCCGACCCCACGCGGCCCCCGAACGGGGCTTCGCAACGCGGAGACCGCCTGCCGCGCGTCTTCGCGCTCACGACCACCGCGACGCGCAGCCCCTTCGACATCGAGTTCGCGCGCGGCGACTGGCTCGTTTTCGGCTGCGAAACACGCGGGCTGCCTGCCCCGGTGCTGGCCTGTTTCGCCGAGCAGCAGCGACTGCGCCTGCCGATGCGCCCCGGCAACCGGAGCCTGAACCTGTCGAACGCGGTCGCGGTGACCGTGTTCGAGGCCTGGCGTCAGTTCGGGTTCGAAGGCGCGGCCGACAAGCTGCCGGCCAGCACGTCGAGCATCTGATCGATGTCCGGCGCGACGCGCATGCAGTCGAGATCGGCGGGCGCCACGAAACCGGCGGCGACCATCGCGCGGCAAGCCGCGAGCAGCGGCGCCCAGTAGCCGTCCTGGTCGACGAGACCGACCGGCTTGTCGTGGTAGCGGGTCTGGCGCAGCGTCAGCGCCTCGAACAGTTCGTCGAGCGTGCCCAGGCCTCCGGGCAACGCGACGAAGGCGTCGGCCAGTTCGAACATCCGCAGCTTGCGCACCGCCATGTCGGCCACCACTTCGAGCCGGGTCAGGCCAAGGTGGCCGACCTCGCGATCGAGCAGCGCTTGCGGGATCACGCCGATCACCTCGCCGCCGGCGGCAAGCGCCCCTTCCGCGAGCGCGCCCATCAGCCCGACGCGTCCGCCGCCGTAGACCAGGCGCCAGCCGCGCGCGGCGATCGCCCGGCCGGCGGCCTGCGCGTGCTCGAACCACCGGGCATCGTGTCCCGAGCGGGCCCCGCAGAACACGCAGATCGCCGGCGGCTCGGGCCGGGCCGGGGCCGGTGCCAGCACCGTGGCGCTGCGCAGTTCGTCGTCTACCGGTCCGGTCGCCACGATGTCGTTTCCTGCGCGCGGGGCGCCGTCATCCTTCGTCACGCTCGTCGCGCGGTTCGCGCGCCAGCAGCCCGCGCACCGCGGCGGCCGGATCGCTGCGGCCGTCGAGCACGGCCTGTACGGCCTCGACGATCGGCAGCTCGACCCGATATTGCGCGGCGAGCGTCAGCGCGGCTGCGGCGCAAGGCACCCCTTCGGCGACGTGCCCGAGCTGGGCAACGATCTCGGGCAGCGGCTGCCCGGCCGCGAGCGCGAGTCCGACGCGTCGATTGCGCGACAGGTCGCCGGTGCAGGTCAGCACGAGGTCGCCGAGGCCGGTGAGCCCGGTAAAGGTCGCGGCCCGGGCGCCGAGGGCGACACCGAGCCGGGCCGTCTCGGCGAGGCCGCGGGTGATCAGCGCGGCGCGCGCGTTCTGCCCGAGCTGCAGGCCGTCGCAAATGCCTGCGGCGATCGCCATCACGTTCTTCAGCGCGCCTCCGAGCTCGACGCCGACGACGTCGTCGCTGCGATAGATGCGCGCAGCGCCGTGGTGGAACGCACGTTGCGCGGCAATCCGCAGCAGGTCGACGCGCGAGGCGACCGTCAGCGCCACCGGCAAGCCGGCCGCGACCTCCTGCGCGAACGAGGGACCCGACAGCACGCCGTGGCCATAGCCGGGCATGAGCTCGGCCGCAACCCGGTGCGGCAGCGCGCCCGTGTCGCGCTCGATGCCTTTGCACAGCCAGACCAGCCCGGCGATGCCGGGGTGCAGTCGACCGGCCAGCGCCGCCAGCACCGGCCGCAGGCCGGCCACCGACGTCGCGACGACGGCGAGCGAATCGGGCCCGTCGCCGAGCCAGCCGCAGACCCGGTCGAGATCGGCCGTGGCATCGATCGCCGTCGGCAGTTCGACTCCGGGCAGGTAGCGCGGGTTGCTGCGCCCGCTGCGCAAGGTCCCGGCGAGCGCCGCGTCGCGTGCCCACAGCATCACTTCGTGCTGCCCGGCGGCATGCACGGCCACCGCGGTGCCCCAGGCGCCGGCGCCGAAGATGGCGATGCGCATGGCGGGCGTTCGGCCCTCAGCGCCCGAAAACGTCGGAAGCGCTGACGAAGCCCTGCGTGCCGTCGGGATGGCGCACGTTCAGCCAGCCGGCAGGCGCCGACCCGTCGACCACTTCGAGCAGCACACCGCGTTCGGCCTGGAACAGCAGTTCGCCGACCGCGCTCGGCGAGCGGCGCACCGAAGCCAGCGCCCGCGAGACGACGACGAAGCGCGGCTCGGTCAGTTCGGCTGCGCGGATCCAGAGGACATCGCCGTCGACGTCGCGCACCTTGACCCAGGGGTTCAGCGTGGACAGCACTTCGAGCGGCGTGCCCCGCACAACCACGAAGCGCTTCTGCGCGCGCTCGGACGGCCCGTCGTAGAGCACGGCGGCGTCGACCGCGACGCCGCGGTACTCGGCCGCCAGCGACGGCAGCGACGCCGCGAGCAGCGCGGCGACGGCAACGAGAGCCGACCCGATGCGCATGCTCAGTGCGCGCCCGGCACTACGATGCCGGAGTCCTGCTGGCCTTGTTGCTGCTGCTCCTTCTGCTGCGCGAGCCGCTGCTGGTACAGCGCTTCGAAATTGATCTCGGCCAGGTGGATCGGCGGGAAGCCGGTGCGCTGGATCGCGTCGGCGATGTTCGCACGCAGGTACGGATAGATGATGTTCGGGCAGATGACGTTGAGCAGCATCGTCATCTGCTCGCCGGGCACGTTGCGGATCTCGAAGATGCCGGCCTGCTTGGCCTCGACCAGGAACGCGACCCTTTCGCCGGCCTTCGTGGTCACGGTGATCGTGACCGTGCTCTCGTGGATGCCGTCGGCGACCTGCTCGCTCGATACGTCGAGGCCGACCTCGACGGTCGGCTGCTTCGTGTCGAGAAAGATGTGCGGCGCGTGAGGGATCTCCAGCGACATGTCCTTCAGGTACATGCGCTGGATGGCGAAGACAGGGGCTTGCGCCTGCTCGGTCATGAAGGGTCCTCGATGCGTCGGTTCGACGCGTAAAGCTCGGGTGAAGGGAAGGGTTGGTGCGGACCGGCTCGCGGACGCGCGACGGAAGGTGTCAATCCTGCAGCAAGGGCACCAGCTCGCCGGCCCGGTCGAGCGCCGACAGGTCGTCGAAGCCGCCGACGTGGCGCTCTCCGATGAAGATCTGCGGCACCGTGCGGCGGCCGGTTTTCTCGATCATCTCGTTGCGACGCGCCGGCTCGAGATCGATGTGGATCTTCTCGATGTCGGTGACGCCGCGCGATTGCAGAAGCATCTCGGCGCGCTGGCAATAAGGGCAGGTGCCGGTGCTGTACATCAGGACCTTGGAGCTCATGTCGATTCCTCGTGGATGCCGGCTCGGGCAGCCTACTTGACGACCGGCAATCCCGCCTGCCGCCAGGCCTGCAGTCCGCCGGCCAGGTTGAAGACCTCTTCCCTGCCATTGCGGCGAAGCAAGGCCGATGCCTTGCCCGAACTGACGCCGCTGGCGCAGCAGACCAGCACCGGCTTGTTCGCCGGCAGCTCGCCGGCCCGCTTTTCGAGGTCGGACAGCGGAATGTTGCGTGCATTGGGCAGGTGGCCGGCAGCGAACTCGGCTGCCGGCCGGACGTCGACGATGACGGCCCCGGTGTCGTTGATCAGGCGCGTGGCGCCCAGCGTATCGACGGTCGGCCCCGCGCTGCCGCGCATGACCAGCGGCCACAGCAGCATCGCGCCGGAAACCAGCGCGATGGCGATGAGGACGATGTTCTCGACGATGAATTGCACTGGCGGTCCGGAGCGTTAAACCGGTAATTATAGAATAGCGGTCTGCAGTCTTCCGACGTCCCGTCCGACATGACCTACAAGCTCGTCCTGTTGCGCCACGGCCAGAGCCAGTGGAATCTCGAAAACCGCTTCACCGGCTGGACCGACGTCGACCTGACGCCCGAAGGCCTCGCCGAGGCGCGCCGCGCCGGCCAGTTGCTGAAGGCCGAAGGCTTCGATTTCGACATCGCGTTCACCTCGGTGCTGAAGCGGGCGATTCGCACGCTGTGGACCACGCTCGACGAAATGGACCGGATGTGGATCCCGATCGAGAACTCGTGGCGGCTGAACGAACGCCATTACGGCGCGCTCCAGGGGCTGGACAAGGCCGAGACGGCCGCACGCTACGGCGACGAGCAGGTACTCGTCTGGCGGCGCTCGTATTCGATCGCCCCCGAACCGCTGCCGCCCGGCGACCCGCGCGAGGCCGACGGCGATCCGCGCTATGCCTCGCTGGCACCGGGCGAGATCCCGCGCACCGAATGCCTGAAGGACACGGTCGCGCGCGTGGTGCCGTACTGGAACGACGCGATCGCGCCGGCGATCCGCGCCGGGAAGCGGGTGCTGGTCGCCGCACACGGCAACTCGCTGCGCGCGCTGGTCAAGCACCTCGACGACATCGACGAGGAAACGATCGTCGGGCTGAACATCCCGACCGCCCGCCCGCTCGTCTACGAACTCGACGAGGCGCTGAAGCCGATCCGCAGCGCCTACCTCGGCGACGCCGCCGAGATCGAGGCCGAAATGGCCGCCGTCGCTGCCCAGGGCAAGGCCCGCTGACGAGAATCGTCCCTCGGGGTCGTTGCCCGCACCGCGGATACTGCGGTTTATACTGGACCGATTGATGGGTCGTCGGCCATGGACCCGCCGTGGCCGCCGCGGCCAGCACAGGATTCGTCAAAGATGGGCAAGTTGAAACCTCTGGGCCTGATCTCGATCGGCGCGATCGCCGGCATTCTGGTCAGCATCGGCCTGACGGCGGTCGCCCAGCGCGAGACGCGCAGCACGCTGCCGCTCGACGAGCTGCGCCAGTTCACCGACGTGTTCGGCGCGATCAAGTCGAACTACGTCGAAAACGTCGAAGACAAGAAGCTGATCACCGAGGCGATCAGCGGCATGCTCACCGGGCTCGACCCGCACTCGGCCTATCTCGACGCCGATGCGTTCAAGGAGCTGCAGGTCGGCACGCAGGGCGAATTCGGCGGGCTCGGCATCGAGGTCGGCACTGAAGACGGCTTCGTCAAGGTCGTCTCGCCGATCGAGGATACGCCGGCGGCCCGCGCCGGCATCAAGGCCGGCGACCTGATCATGAAGATCGACGAGAAGCCGACCAAGGGCATGACGCTGAGCGAGGCCGTCAAGCTCATGCGCGGCAAGCCCAAGACGCAGATCGTGCTGACGATCTCGCGCAAGGGCGAGAACCAGCCGCTGATCGTGCCGATCGTGCGCGACGTGATCCGCGTGCAGTCGGTCAAGTCGAAGATGATCGAGCCTGGCTATCCGTACGTCCGGGTCACGCAGTTCCAGGAGCACACGGTCGAGAACCTGGTGCGCCACATCGAGAAGCTCGCCAAGGAAGGCCCGATGAAGGGCTTCATCCTCGACCTGCGCAACGATCCGGGCGGGCTGCTGCACGGCGCCGTCGGCGTGTCTGCGGCCTTTCTGCCGCCGAAGGCGCTGGTGGTCAGCACCGACGGGCGCACCGACGACGCGCGCCGCAAGTACCACGCGAGTCCGGAGGACTACCTGCGCGGCACGCGAAACGACGTGCTGCGCAACCTTCCGGAGGCGATCCGCACGGTGCCGATGGTCGTGCTGGTCAATGCCGGCTCGGCATCGGCCTCCGAGATCGTGGCCGGCGCGCTGCAGGACCACAAGCGCGCCACGATCATCGGCACGCAGACCTTCGGCAAGGGCTCGGTGCAATCGATCCTGCCGCTGTCGAACACCACGGCCATCAAGCTGACCACGGCGCGCTACTACACGCCGAGCGGGCGATCGATCCAGGCCAAGGGCATTACGCCCGACTACATCGTCGAGGAAACGCCCGACGGCGACCCGGTCTCGTTCCGGGTTCGCGAGGCCGACTTGAACCGCCACCTGCAGAACGGCAGTGAAAACGAGGACAAGCCGTCGATCCCGAAGCCGATCCAGGACGGCGGCAAACTGCTCGACCGCAAGCCGGTCGAGTTCGGCTCGCCCGAGGATCATCAGCTGCAGCAGGCGATGAACTTCCTCAAGGGCCAACCGGTCGTCATCGCGAAGAAGGATGACGCCGACAGCGACAGCGCCACTCCCCGGTAGCTTCCCGGCATTCCGCGCCGCGAAGCGGCGCGGTCGACCGCGGCCGTCCGCCCGGGCGGCCGCCTTTGCATGAACGACGAACAACTGCTGCGCTACAGCCGGCATTTGCTGCTCGACGAAATGGGCGTCGAGGTGCAGAACCGGCTGCTCGAATCGACGATCCTGGTGATCGGCGCCGGCGGCCTCGGATCGCCGGCCACGCTTTACCTGGCGGCCGCCGGCGTCGGCCGCATCGTGCTCGCCGACGACGACGAGGTCGACCTGACGAACCTGCAGAGGCAGATCCTTCACCGCCAGGACCGGATCGGACAGCCGAAGGTCGCCTCGGGCCGGCGCAGCCTGCTCGAGCTGAACCCCGGCATCGAGGTCGTCGCCCGTCACGAACGGCTGCTCGGCGACGCACTGGACGAGGCTGCCGCCCAGGCCGACGTGGTCCTCGACTGCTGCGACAACTTCCAGACCCGACATGCAATCAACCGCGCCTGCGTGCGGGCCGGCGTGCCGATGGTGTCCGGCGCCGCGATCCGCTTCGACGGGCAACTCGCCGTCTACGACACGCGTCGGCCCGAATCGCCGTGCTACCACTGCCTGTTCCCCGAGGGCGAGGACCTCGAGGAGGTCCGCTGCGCGACGATGGGCGTGTTCGCCCCGTTGACCGGGATCATCGGCACGATGCAGGCGGCCGAGGCGCTGAAGCTGGCCGGCGGGTTCGGCACGCCGATCGTCGGCCGGCTGATGCTGCTCGATTCGCGTTCGCTCGACTGGCACACGGTCAAGGTGCCGCGCGATCCGGCTTGTCCGGTCTGCAGCAGCCGCCGGCCGTGATGCAGCGCGCCCTCGAAGTCCTGCAGCGCGTCTTCGGGTTCGACGCCTTTCGCGGCCTGCAGGCGGAGGTCGTCGCGCAGGTCGCCGCCGGTGGCGACGCGCTGGTCCTGATGCCGACCGGCGCCGGCAAGTCCTTGTGCTACCAGATCCCGGCGCTGCTGCGCGATGGCACGGGCATCGTCGTTTCGCCGCTGATCGCGTTGATGCAGGACCAGGTCGACGCGCTGCGCGAGCTCGGCGTGCGTGCCGCGTACCTGAACTCGGCACTGTCCCTGACCGAGGCGCGCGAGGTCGAACGGCAACTGCTGGCCGGCGCGCTCGACCTGCTCTACGTGGCGCCCGAACGACTGCTGACCGAGCGGTGCCTGGAGCTGCTCGAACGCGCGCAACCGGCGCTGTTCGCGATCGACGAGGCGCACTGCGTGTCGCAGTGGGGGCACGACTTCCGACCCGAATACCTGCAGCTCGCGATCCTGCACGAACGCTTTCCGAAGGTGCCGAGGATCGCGCTGACGGCAACCGCCGACGCGCTGACGCGTCGCGAGATCGTCGAGCGCCTCGCGTTGCACGAGGCGCGCCAGTTCGTGTCGAGCTTCGACCGGCCGAACATACGCTACCGGATCGTCGAGAAGCTCGATCCGCGCCGGCAGCTGCTCGACTTCATCGCCGGACACGCCGGCGAGGCCGGCATCGTCTACTGCGCGTCGCGCGCGAAGGTCGACGACACCGCGCAGTGGCTGCGCGAGCGCGGGATCGACGCGCTGCCCTACCACGCCGGAATGAACGCCGCGCAGCGCGCGGAAAACCAGGCGCGCTTCCTGCGGGAAGACGGACGGGTGATGGTCGCGACGATCGCGTTCGGCATGGGCATCGACAAGCCCGACGTGCGTTTCGTCGCGCACCTCGACATGCCGCGCAGCGTCGAAGGCTACTACCAGGAGACCGGCCGCGCGGGGCGCGACGGCGCGCCGGCCGAGGCCTGGATGACCTACGGTCTGGCCGACGTCGTGCAGCAGCGCCGCTTCATCGAGCAATCGGAGGCCGGCGACGCGTACAAGCGCATCTCGTCGGGAAAGCTCGACGCGATGCTCGGGCTGGCCGAGACGATCGAGTGCCGGCGCGTTCGGCTGCTCGCCTACTTCGGCGAAGCTGCCGAACACTGCGGCAATTGCGACAACTGCCTCGAGCCGCCCGAGCCCTGGGATGCGACCGAGGCCGCACGCAAGCTGCTGTCGTGCATCTTCCGGGTCCGCGAAGCGAGCGGCTTCGGCTTCGGCGCGCAGCACATCATCGCCGTGCTGCGCGGCCAGGACAACGCACGCGTCCGCCAGTACGGACACGAACAGCTCAGCACCTTCGGGATCGGCGCCGATCTCGACGAACGGGAATGGCGCGCGGTGCTGCGCCAGCTGATCGCGCAGGGGCTGGTGGCCGTCGACCACGAACGCCATCAGGTGCTGGTGCTGACCTCGGACAGCCGCGCGCTGCTGCGCGGCGAACGCCGGCTGTCGATGCGGCGGCCGGTGGCACCGCCGCGCACGCGAGGCCGCAAGCGCGGATCCGGCGGGCTACGCGGGACCGGAGCGTCGGCTGCCCCGGCAAGCGGGCTCGACGCTACGGCTGCCGGCGCGCTCGGGGCGGGCGCCGGGCCGCTCGCCGACGACCCGGCCGCCGAGCGCCTGTTCGAACGATTGCGCGAATGGCGCCGCGAGGCGGCCATCGAGCGAAAGCTGCCGCCCTACGTCATCTTCCACGACAGCACGCTGCGCGCGATCGCGCAGCACCGGCCGCAAACGCTGGACGCGCTGGCCGGCATCTCCGGCGTCGGTCAGCGCAAGCTCGAAGCCTGGGGCGACTCGATCATCGGCCTGATCGCGGCGACCGACTCCTGAGCGCATCGGGCTGGCCGCGGGCTGCGGCCCTGACGGCCGGCCGCGGGCCGGCTCCGGCGGCGGCAGCCCCGCGTCCATGGCCGGCGCCACGGTCGTGGGCGCTCGCACGCACTTCGGGCGCCGCGCGATGATGCGTGCCCGAGGGCGAGCCTGCCGGGCGACCGCGCGCCGGCCCGCCGCGCAGTCCCGGGCGGCCGCCGCCTCCGCGCCCCGGGCGCGGCGGCCGATCGTCGGGCTCGGCTTCGTTGCGGGCGTTCGGATCCGGCTCGTAGCCGGGCAGCCGTTCGCGCGGCAACTGCCTGCCGATCAGACGCTCGATGTCGCGCATCAGCCCGCGCTCGTCCGACGACAGCAGCGACACCGCCTGGCCGCTGGCCCCGGCGCGGCCGGTGCGGCCGATCCGGTGTACGTAGTCTTCGGACACGTTCGGCAGGTCGAAGTTGACGACGTACGGCAACTCGACGATGTCGAGCCCGCGCGCCGCAATGTCGGTCGCGACCAGCGCCTGCAGCTTGCCGCTCTTGAACTCGGCGAGCGCACGGGTCCGCGCGTTCTGGCTCTTGTTGCCGTGGATCGCGAGCGCCGGGATGCCGTCCTTGCCGAGCTGCTCGGCCAGCCGGTTCGCGCCGTGCTTGGTTCGGGTGAACACCAGCACCTGGAACCAGTTGTTGCTGCCGATCAGGTGCGACAGCAGCTCGCGTTTGCGGCCGCGGTCGACCTCGATCACGCGCTGCTCGACCAGCTCGGCGGTCGTGTTGCGGCGCGCGACCTCGATCAGTGCCGGCCGGTCGAGCAGGCCGTCGGCCAGCGCCTTGATCTCGTTGGAGAAGGTGGCCGAGAACAGCAGGTTCTGACGCTTCGGCGGCAGCAGCTTCAGCACGCGGCGGATGTCGTGGATGAAGCCCATGTCGAGCATCCGGTCGGCTTCGTCGAGCACGAGGACCTCGACGCTCGAAAGATCGACGGTGCGCTGCTGCGCGTGATCGAGCAGGCGGCCCGGCGTGGCGACGAGGATGTCGATGCCCCGGCGCAGGCGCTCGATCTGCGGGTTGATGTTGACGCCGCCGAACACGGTCGTCGACGACAGCTTCACGTACTTCGAATAGTCGCGCACGCTCTCCTCGACCTGCGCGGCGAGTTCGCGCGTGGGCGCGAGGATCAGCGTGCGGATCGGCCGCCGGCCGGCCGGCGCCGGGCGCATCGGCTGCGTCGTCGAAAGCCGCTGCAGGATCGGCAACACGAAGCCGGCGGTCTTGCCGGTGCCGGTCTGTGCACCGGCGAGCAGGTCGCCGCCGGACAGCACGGCCGGAATGGCCTGTGCCTGGATCGGGGTGGGTGAGGTATAGCCGCGCTCGGCAACGGCACGGACGATCGGCTCGGAAAGGCCGAGAGAAGAAAACTGCATCGATACTCCAGCGACATCGGCCTCGGTCAGCCCCGCATGCGGCAGGGCGGCGACGCCAGTCGCGGGCAGACGATCAGGGTGAGAAACGGGAACCGGAGAACCGCGATCGGACGATCGGGAGGAGAACCGGATAGTGCGACGCGGAGACTGGCTTATCGATGTCGCAACCAACCATCGTACTGCGATCCAGCCTCGAAGTCCAGAACGATCGCGCAAGCGCCCCGATCGATCGAGGGCCGTGGCCGGGCCCCGGCCGGTCGAAGGCTGCTCAGTGGCTACGGATCATCGTTCCGACGCCGTGGTCGGTCATCAGCTCGAGCAGAAGGCTGTGATCGATGCGTCCGTCGACGATATGCACGGCGTTGACGCCGCCGCGTGCGGCGTCGAGCGCTGAGGAGATCTTCGGCAGCATGCCGCCGGAGATCGTGCCGTCGGCGAACAATTCGTCGATCTGTCGCGCCGACAGGCCGGTAAGGAGCTTGCCGTTCTTGTCGAGCACCCCGGGCGTATTCGTCAGCAGAACGAGCTTCTCGGCCTTCAGCACCTCGGCGACCTTGCCCGCGACGACGTCTGCGTTGATGTTGTAGGTCTCGCCTTCGGTGCCCGAACCGATCGGCGCGATGACCGGGATGAATCCGCTGGCCGCCAGCGTCTCGATGATCGCCGGATCGATCGATTCGATTTCGCCGACCTGGCCGATGTCGATCTCGTCGTCGGGCCGGTCCTTCGAGCGGATCTTCAGCCGGCGGGCACGGATGAGTCCGCCGTCCTGGCCGGTGAGCCCGACGGCTCGACCGCCGGCCGTGTTGATCAGCTCGACGATCTCCTTGTTGACCTGGCCGGCCAGCACCATTTCGACGATGTCCATCGTTTCGGCGTCGGTCACCCGCATGCCCTGGATGAACTCGCCCTTCTTGCCGACCCGCGCGAGCAGCTGCTCGATCTGCGGGCCGCCGCCGTGAACGACCACCGGCTTGAGCCCGACGAGCTTCAACAGCACGACGTCGCGCGCGAAGCTCTGCTTGAGCCGGTCTTCGGTCATCGCGTTGCCGCCGTACTTCACCACGACGATCTTGCCGTGGAAGCGGCGAATGTACGGCATCGCCTCGGCTAGGATCGCCGCCTGCTGCGCCGGCGTGATCTTCGAAGGCGATTCGGAGAGCTGGTCGGAAGGAGAATCGGCGCTCATGTCGGTCCTGCGAGGCGGTGTGGCGGCATTCTACTCGCGCGCCGCGCGCCATACGCGCGCTCCGCGACGATCGCATACGCGGGATGCAGCCTCATGTCCGGCAACTTGCCGCGCAGGCGTGCATCGCGGCGGACGCGATCGCGACCGCGGCGGGCACGATCGTCGTGGGCCGGCTCGTTGCGGCCCGCTGACGATCTCCGTGATGCGGCGCCCGCCGACTCCGGCCGGGCTCAACGCGTGGTGCTGCTGCCGCTGCGTTGCGCCGGGTCCATCTTTCCGGCGCCCGGCTTCGTCTGCTCGTCGACGATGCGGCCGCTGGTCACGTCGGTCGTGCGCGACGTCGGTTCCCCGCTGCGCGCGCTGCCCGCCGTCGTGCCGGGTTGCGTCTGGCGATCGATGAGCTGGCCGCTGCTGCGCTGGCTGGCGCCCGCGCCCTGTCCGGCCGTCGTGTCGGACGAGGTCGTCGACGACGTCCCGGCGTCGCGCGGCGGCTGAGTCTGGCGATCGACGATGCTGCCGCTGCTCTTGTCGGTGCCGGCGGCACCGCGTTCGGGCGCGGGCGCGCCGGGCGCCTGCGCGAACGCGACGCCGGTTGCCGCGGCGATCGCCAGGCCAAGAATGGTTCCCTTCAGGTTTTCGCGTTTCATCGAGTTCCTCTCTTCTGAACGTTGGTCGGACCAGGCTGCTTGCCGACGCGTCGTGTCCGCCGGAAAGGGCCCTGGCGCCGATCGAGCAATCCGGATGCCCCGCCATGGCGCAGCTTCTCGCCCGAGCGCTCGGCCTGCGCACGAACCGGCGAAACGCCCCCAGTCCGACCCCCGGTTTTCGCCTGCGGTTCCTGCCTGCGGTTCCTGCCTGCGGTTCCCGCATTCCCGCTCGAGGATCCGCCCACGGTTCCAGTTCGTGCTTTCCGCCCCCGCTTCCCGCCTGCGCCTCGCGCCCGCGGTTCGACCATGCGCCCGCCGGCTGACTACAATCGTCCGACGATGAGCAAGATCGATCCGCCGGCCGGAACCGGGCTCTGCACCGGTGCCGACCCAGGCAAGCGCGGCCGACCGGGCAGCTGCCCTCGCTGCGGCGCCGCCTTCAGCTGCGGCGTCGATGCGCCGGACTGCTGGTGCACGAGACTGCCGCCGATCGATCCGGCCCGACTCGTCGCGTCGAACTCGAATGAGTCAAAGCGCGGTGCGCCGGGCCTGCCCGACGGCACGCCGGGCCAAGACTGCCTGTGCCCGAACTGCCTGGCGCTGCTGACAGGAGACAAATGAAGATGGCCCGCAAGTTCGTCATTGCATCGATGCTGCACGAGACCAACACCTTCTCGCCCCTGTCCACGCCGATCGAATCCTTCGGGCCGGGCGGACCGCTGAAGGGCGAGGCGGCGATCGCCGAATTGGCCGACACGAACCAGGCCATCGGCGGATTCATCGAACTCGCGCGCAAGGAAGGAGCCGAATTCACGGTGCCGCTGGCGGCGAACGCGAACCCGTCAGGCCTGGTCACGCGGGCGGCCTACGAGCAGATGTGCACGGCGATCCTCGACGAAATCCGCAAGGGTTGCGATGCCGTGCTGCTGGACCTGCACGGCGCGATGGTCACCGAGCACCATGACGACGGCGAAGGCGAGCTGCTCGAGAGGATCCGGCGCCTCGCGCCCGAGCTGCCGATTGCCGTCGCACTCGACTTTCACGCGCAGATGACGCACCGGATCGTCCGCAACGCGACGATCGTCACCGGCTACCGCACCTATCCGCACGTCGACATGCGCCTGACCGGCGAACGCGCCGGCCGCACGCTGCTGCGCGCGCTTGCCGGCGAAGTCTCGCCCGCGATGTGCTGGGGGCGGCGCCCGATTCTCAGCAGCACGCTGTCGCACACGCCGTCGCGCAATCCGATGAAGGACCTGATGGATCGGGCGATCGCCGCCGAAGCCGCCGGCGAAGTCCTGAACGCGTCGATCTTCGGCGGATTTCCGCAGGCCGACATCCCGCATCTCGGCCTGTCGGTGGTCGTGGCCTTCGACGCGAAGCGCCCCGGGGCCGGCGACCACGGCCGGGCGCTGCTCGACTCGCTGCTCGAGCAGGCCTGGCAGAGGCGCGAGGATTTCCGCTATCGCGGCGAGCCGCTCGCCGATTCGATCGCGCGAGCGCGCACGATGACCGAAGGTCCGGTCATCCTCGTCGACCACGGCGACAACACCGCTTCGGGCGGCACGCAGGACGTGATGAGCGTGCTCGAGGAAGTGTTCCGTCAGCAGCTCGACGACGTGGTCGCCGGTCCGTTCTGCGACCCGCTGGCCGTCGCGCGGATGGTCGAGGCGGGCCTGGGCGCGCGGGTCGACATCGATGTCGGCGGGCGCATCGACATGCCGGCGCTCGGGCTGAAGGGCAAGCCGATGCCGCTATCGGGAAAGGTCGCAGCGATCACCGACGGCGAATTCGTCGTGACCGGCCCGATGGCGACCGGGGCGCGCGTCCGGATGGGCCGCACCGCCGTGCTCGATACCGGTCGCGTGCAGGTCGTCGTCTCCGAGGGCCGCGTCGAGCCCTACGACCTCGGCGTCTTCACGCACTGCGGGATCGACCCGCGCCGCAAGCGCTACGTGCTGATCAAGTCGCGGCAGCATTTCCGCGCCGGCTTCGAGCCGATCGCGCGGCATATCGTCGAATGCCAGGGGCTCGGGGTGACGGCTTCGGACATCGCGCTGTTCGACTACCGGCGCCGGCCCAGCCCGCTGTACCCGTTCGAAACCGAGACACGCGCCGACGACTCGCCGCCGCTCTGAGATCGCCGCCGCTCCGGGATCGACCGACGCGGAGTTCAGGCCGCGCCTCGTGGCCCGGGATTCGGCCCGCGCCTGGTCGAACCGAGCGCTGCGTGCCCGGCGCAATCCGGGCGGCGCGCCGCGCGCTCAGCGCGCGGGCACGCGCTCCGGCAGCTCGATCTTCACCTGCAGCACTTCGAGATCGTCCTGGCGTTCGACGTCGACCTTGATGTCGTCGGCGCCGATGGCCACGTACTTCGAGATCACGGCGACGAGCTCGCGCTGCAGCTCGGGCAGGTAGCTGAGCGCCGAACTGCGCCCGCCGCCGACGCGCTCGTGCGCGAGGATGATCTGCAGGCGCTCCTTGGCGATGTTGGCGGTTTTCTTCTTTTCGCCGAGAAAGAATGACAACAGCGACATCGCTTACCTCCCGCCGAACACGCGCCGGAAAAAACCCTGTTTCTGCGCTTCGATGAAGCGCATCGGCCGTTCTTCGCCGAGGAAGCGCTGGACCACGTCCCGGTACGCCTCGGCCACTTCGGAGCCCTGCATGTGGATCGCCGGCAGCCCCTGGTTCGATGCCTGCAGCACCGTCTCGGATTCGGGGATGATACCGATCAGCTTGATCCGCAGGATGTCCTGGATGTCCTCGAGCGACAGCATCTGCCCTTCCTTGACCCGGTTCGGGTTGTACCGGGTGATCAGCAGGTGCTCCTTGATCGGCTCCTGGCCGTCCATCGCACGCCTGGTCTTCGAGCTGAGCATGCCGAGGATGCGGTCCGAGTCGCGCACCGAGGAGACTTCGGGGTTGGTCACGACCAGCGCTTCGTCGGCGAAGTGCATCGCGATCAGCGCCCCGGATTCGATGCCCGCAGGCGAATCGCAGACGACGTAATCGAAGCCCATCTGCTCGAGTTCCTTCAGGATGCGCTCGACGCCTTCGAGCGTCAGCGCGTCCTTGTCGCGCGTCTGCGAGGCCGCGAGCACGTACAGGTTGTCGCACTGCTTGTCCCGCACCAGCGCCTGGTTCAGCGTGGCCTCGCCCTGGATCACGTTGATCAGGTCGTAGACGACGCGGCGCTCGCACCCCATGATCAGGTCGAGGTTGCGCAGGCCGACGTCGAAATCGATAACCGCGGTCTTGTGGCCGCGCAGCGCGAGGCCGGCGGCGAAGCTGGCGCTGGTGGTGGTCTTCCCGACACCCCCCTTGCCCGAGGTCACCACAACGATTCTTGTCATAGTTGGTCCTTCAGAAATGCGGTC
>JAAZBL010000141.1 GCA_012513825.1 Limnobacter sp.
GCTTCGGCAGCGGTAAACCGGTACGCAGGATCGAAGACGCGAGCCTCGTCAGCGGCCGCGGCGCCTTCGTCGACGACTTCGACCTCGACGGCCAGGCCGTGCTCTGTTTCCTGCGCTCGCCGCACGCGCATGCGCGGATCGTCTCGATCGACGCCTCGGCGGCGCTGGCCCTGCCCGGGGTCGTCGCCGTGATCACCGGGCAGGACCTCGTCGATGCCGGGATCGGCACCTTCCCGGGGCCGTCGAACTTCAAGCGCCCCGACGGTTCGCCGGGCATCTCGCCACCGCGGCGCGCGCTCGCGCACGAGCGCGTGCGCTTCGTCGGCGAGGCGGTCGCCGCGATCGTCGCCGAAAGCCGCGAGGCCGCGATCGAGGCCCGCGACGCGGTCTTCGTCGACTACGAAGACCTGCCGGCCGTCGTCGATACCGTCGACGCGCTGGCCGACGGCGCGCCGCTGGTCTTCGACGAAGCGCCCGGCAACATCGCCGCGCGCATGCGCCACGGCGACGCCGACGCCGCCGCGCGCGCATTCGACGCTGCAGCGCACGTCGTCTCGATCGACCTCGTGAACCAGCGGCTCGCCCCGTCGCCGCTCGAGCCGCGCGGCGTGCTCGCCAGCTACGACGCCGGTACCGACGTGCTGACGCTGCGGATGAGCACGCAGATGCCGGGCGGCGCGCGCGGCACGCTGGCCGGCGAGATCCTCGGCGTGCCGCCGGAGAAGATCCGCGTCGTCGTCGGCGACGTCGGCGGCGGCTTCGGCATGAAGACCGGCCTGTACCCGGAAGACGTCGTCGTGGCCTGGGCGGCGCGCAAGCTCGGGCGCCCGGTCAAGTGGACCGCCGAGCGCAGCGACGAATTCCTGGCGGCCACGCACGGCCGCGAACTGCTGAGCCATGTCGAAGCGGCCTTCGACGCCGACGGGCGCATCCTGGCGCTGCGCGTACGTTCGCAGGCCAACGTCGGTGCCTACGCGACGCCGACGGCCGTGGCGATCCAGTTGCTGATCGGCCCCTGGGTGCAGACCAGCATCTACGACATCGACACGATCGACTACGACTTCACGGCCGTGCTGACGAACACGGCGCCGCTGGGCGCCTATCGCGGCGCCGGCCGCCCCGAGGCCATCTACAACATCGAGCGGCTGCTGGACAAGGCGGCGCGCCAGCTCGGGATCCCGCAGCCGGAGATCCGCCGGCGCAACATGATCCGGCCCGAGCAGATGCCCTACCGCAACCAGATGGGGCAGACCTACGACAGCGGGCAGTTCGAGCGGATCCTCGACCGGGGCCTCGCGCTGGCCGACTGGGACGGCTTCGACGCGCGCGCCGAGCAGTCGAAGGCGCGCGGCCGCCTGCGCGGGCGCGGGATCGCGACCTTCCTCGAGTGGACCGGCGGCAACGCCTTCGAGGAGCGCGTGACCGTCACCGTGGCCGCCGACGGCTACATCGAGATCTTCTCGGCAACGCAGGCGATGGGCCAGGGCATCGCGACCAGCTACGCACAGCTGGCCGTCGACGTGTTCCAGGTGCCGATCGAGCGCATCCGCATCGTGCAGGGCGACACCGATCGCGGCACCGGCTTCGGCAGCGCCGGCTCGCGCTCGCTGTTCACTGGCGGCTCGGCGGTCAGCGTCGCGTCGAAGCAGACGGTGCGCAAGGCGCAGGATCTCGCGGCCGAAGCGCTGGAAGCGCCCGTCGACGACATCGAGTACCAGGGCGGCACGTTCCGGATCGTCGGCACCGACCGCCGGATCGGCCTGTTCGAGCTCGCCGCGCGCCAGCCCGGGCAGCAGATCGGGCTGGAATCGACGAGCGCCGTCGAGGGCCCGAGCTGGCCGAACGGCTGTCACGTCTGCGAGGTCGAGATCGACCCGGACACCGGTGTCGTCGCGGTCGTCGACTACTGCTCGGTCAACGACGTGGGCCGCGTCGTGAACCCGGTCATCGTGCAGGGCCAGCTCGACGGCGGCGCGGTCCAGGGGCTGGGACAGGCGCTCGGCGAGCAGATGGTCTACGACCGCGACAGCGGCCAGCTGCTGTCGGCCAGTTTCCTCGACTACGCGCTCCCGCGCGCCTCCGACACGCCGCGCTTCCGTACCGAAATGGACGAGTCGGTTCCCTGCCTGACCAACCCGCTGGGCGTCAAGGGCGTCGGCGA
>JAAZBL010000142.1 GCA_012513825.1 Limnobacter sp.
CCGTACATCGGCGAGCTGTCGAGCACCGAGCCGCCGGCACCGAACAGCGCACTCAAGACCTCGGTCAGGCGCTGGTACTCGGACGTGCCCGCAGCGACGTCGAAACCGAGATAGGTGCCGCAGCCGATGACCGGCAGGGCCTCGCCGGTGGCGGGAATGGGGCGGGTGTGCATGCTGCCTCCTGTCGGGCCTGCCTGCGCCGGGGCATCGGGCGTCGTCGCGTCTCGCGCGGCTGGCGCACGCCCTGTCGCGGTCGCGACCCGCGCGAGCACCCCCGGCGTTAGCAGCGCGAAGGCGGCCGAGCCGCCCGCCAGCCGCAGGAATCGCGCTCGTTCATGATGCGGCCGCGCATCACTCCGCTCGAGGGGGCGCTTCGATCGTGTTGCGCCGCCCATCGGACCGCCGTCAGCTGTCGATGTGGCCGAGCGCTGAGCGCGTCGCGCGGGCTTCGCGCGCGGGCCCGGTGCGGCGCAGCGCGGCCGGCTCGGCCGCAACAGCCACTTTCGCCGAACTGCGCCTGGACTCGGGCTCATGCGCGGAATCGGCTTCCGCCTCGAACCCGGCCTCGCGCTCCGCCAGGAGCTGTGTGAAGCGCTTGCGGATCGAAGCCTCGATCCCCGCCGCATCGAGCCCCTCGTCGCGCAGCAGCTGCGCCTGGTCGCCGTGGTCGATCGGGCGATCGGGCAGGCCGAGCTGCAGCAAGGGCAGCACCAGCCCCTGCGCGGCCATCGACTCGGCGACGGCACTGCCGGCGCCGCCCATGACGACGTGCTCCTCGACGGTGACGAATGCCCCGTGCGTGCCCGCGAGCTCGGCGATCATCCGGTCGTCGATCGGCTTGACGAAGCGCATGTTGACGACGGTGGCGCCGAGCGCCTCGCCGGCCGCCAGCGCCGGCGCCAGCATCGTGCCGAAGGCCAGGATCGCGATCCGGCGACCCTGGCGGCGCAGCTCGGCGCGCCCGAGCGGAATCTCGGTGAAGGCCTTCTCGACCGTCACCCCCGGACCGCTGCCGCGCGGGTAGCGCACCGCGCTCGGGCCGTCTTGCAGGAACGCGCTGTAGAGCATCTGCCGGCACTCGTTCTCGTCGGACGGCGCGTAGACGACGAAGTTGGGCAGGCAGCGCAGGTAGGCGAAATCGTAGGCGCCGGCATGCGTGGCGCCGTCGGCACCGACGACGCCGGCGCGATCGAGCGCGAACACGACCGGCAGGTTCTGCAGCGCGACGTCGTGGATCGTCTGGTCGTAGCCGCGCTGCAGGAAGGTGCTGTAGATCGCGACGACCGGCTTCATCCCCTCGCAGGCCAGGCCCGCGGCGAAGGTGACCGCATGCTGCTCGGCGATGCCGACGTCGAAATAGCGCCGCGGAAAGCGCTTCTCGAACTCGACCAGGCCCGAGCCTTCGCGCATCGCCGGCGTGATCGCGACCAGCCGCTCGTCGGCCTCGGCCATGTCGCAGACCCAGTCGGAGAACACCTGCGTGTAGGTCGGGCGCGGCGGCGCGGCCGGTTTCCGGATGCCCTCGCCCGGATCGAAGCGTCCGGGTCCGTGATACAGGACCGGATCGGCCTCGGCGAGCTTGTAGCCCTGCCCCTTGCGCGTGACCACGTGCAGGAACAGCGGCCCGCGCAGCTCGCGCAGGTTCTGCAGCGTGGGCACCATCGCGTCGAGATCATGGCCGTCGATCGGCCCGAAGTAGTTGAAACCGAACTCCTCGAACATCGTGCCCGGGACGACCATGCCCTTGGCATGCTCTTCGAGGCGGCGCGCCAGCGCGAGCAGCGGCGGGACGTTCGACAACACCGCGCGCCCGACGTCGCGAGCCTTGGCGTAGAAGCGCCCCGACAGCAGCCGGGTCAGGTAATGGTTCAGCGCGCCGACCGGCGGCGAGATCGACATGTCGTTGTCGTTGAGCACGACGAGCAGGTCGATGTCGGGCGTGACGCCGGCGTTGTTCATCGCCTCGAAGAACATGCCGCCGGTGATCGCGCCGTCGCCGATCACGGCCACGTGGCGCCGGCGGTTCGGCCCTTCGTTTTCGCCCTTGTTGCGCGAGGCCACGGCCATGCCGAGCGCCGCCGACAGCGAGGTCGACGAATGCGCGGTGCCGAAGGCGTCGTATTCGCTCTCGCTGCGTTTCGGGAAACCCGAGATGCCGCCGAACTGGCGCAGCGTGCCCATCCGCGCACGCCGCCCGGTCAGCACCTTGTGCGGGTAGCTCTGGTGGCCGACGTCCCAGATCAGCCGGTCGCGCGGCGTATCGAACACGTAGTGAAGCGCGATCGCCAGCTCGACCGTGCCGAGATTCGACGACAGGTGCCCGCCGGTGCGCGACACCGACTCGAGGATGAAGCCGCGCAGCTCGGTCGCCAGTCGCTGCAGTTGCGAGCGCTCGAGCCGGCGCAGCTGCGACGGATCGTCGATCGTCGCGAGCAGTTCGCCGACCGGTGCTTGTCGGGGATCGTTCATGAGTTTCTCGTGACGACGAGGTCGGCCAGCTCGCGCAGCCTGCGGGCAGGCGGGCCGAGCGGCGCGATCGCCGTCAGTGCCGTGTCGTGCAGCCTCGCGGCCATCTGCCGCGATTGCTCGAGGCCGAGCACCGACACGTAGGTGGGCTTGTCGTGGTCGGCGTCCTTGCCGGCGGTCTTGCCGAGGCTGGCCGAACTGCCTTCGACGTCGAGGATGTCGTCGACGACCTGGAATGCCAGCCCGATCGCTTCGGCGTAGGCGTCGAGCCGGGCGTCGGTCCCGGCCGGGCGCTCGGCGCCGCACACCGCGCCGAGGCGCACCGAGGCGCGCAGCAGCGCGCCGGTCTTGCGGCGATGCATGTCCTCGAGCGCCGCCGGCGACATCGCCGAGCCGGCGGCGGCCAGGTCGATCGCCTGCCCGCCGGCCATGCCGCGCGAACCCGCAGCGGCGGCCAGCTCCGCGACCATCCGCGGCACCGCCGGGTGCGCGATGCGCGCGAGCGATTCGAAGGCCAGGGTCTGCAATGCGTCGCCGACCAGCATCGCGAGCGCTTCGCCGTAGGCGACGTGGACCGTCGGCTTGCCGCGCCGGAGCACGTCGTCGTCCATGCACGGCAGGTCGTCGTGGACCAGCGAATAGGCGTGGATCAACTCGACCGCGCAGCCCGCCGCTTCGAGCGCCGCCGGCGTGGCGCCGACCGCCTCGCCGGCGGCCAGCACCAGCAGCGGACGCACGCGCTTGCCGCCGCCGAGCACCGCGTAGCGCATCGCCTCGTGAAGCGTGCCCGGCTGCTCGGAGGCAGGCGGCAGCGTCGATTCGAGTGCCTGCTCGATGCGCGCCGCATGCCAGCGCATCCAGTCGGCGAACGAGGCTTCGGCCGGCGAACGCTCCGGGACCGCGGATCCGATCGCGCTGCTCACGACTCGTCGGCCTGTGCCGCGTCGAAGGGCTTCAGCACGTCGGCCTCGAGGATGCGGACCTGCTGCTCGACGTCGGCCAGCGCCTTACGAGCCGCGGCGACGAGCTCGGCGCCGCGCCGATAGGCGGCCAGCGACTGCTCGAGCGAGAGGCTGCCGCTCTCCATCTTCTGGACGATGCCTTCGAGCTCGGCGAGGGCCGCTTCGAAGCGGTCGGGATTCGACGGGCCGGGGCTCGCCGCATCGGAGGCCCCGGCACAGGGCTGTCCTGGCTCGGGACTGGCGGAAAGGGCCATCGAGGAGGGATCCTGCTTGATCGCAAAGTGGAGAATTTTACCCGTGTTCGATAATTGCATTATTCTTTCGCCCTTTGTCGGCGGCGGTCGTGTCCCGTACCGGTTCCGCCAGGCTTGGTTCCGTCCTTCGACTTGCTCAGGAGGGTCAGGATGTCGGATCTGGGTCGTCGTGAGTTCCTCTCCCCCTCGCGCACACAGCTCCCCGTTTCCGCATACTTCGACGAAGCGCTGTACCAGCGCGAGATCGAAACGCTGTTTCGCAACGGACCGCGTTACGTCGGCCACGAACTGATGGTTCCCGAGCCGGGCGACTACCACGTGCTCGACGCCGAGCGCGGCGGGCGGGTGCTGGTGCGCAGCGAAGACGGGATCGAGCTGCTGTCGAACGTCTGCCGCCATCGCCAGGCGGTGATGCTGAAGGGCCGCGGCAACACCGGCAACATCGTCTGCCCGCTGCACCGCTGGACCTACGACCTGAAGGGCGAACTGCTCGGCGCGCCGCACTTCGACGAGCAGCCCTGCGTGCGACTCGCCCGGACGCCGCTGCAGAACTGGCAGGGACTGCTGTTCGAAGGGCCGCGCGACGTCGCCCGGGACCTGGCCCGGCTCGGCGTGGCCCGCGAGCTCGACTTCAGCGGCTACATGCTCGACCACGTCGAGATCCACGACTGCGACTACAACTGGAAGACCTTCATCGAGGTCTACCTCGAGGACTACCACGTCGCGCCGTTCCATCCGGGACTCGGCAAGTTCGTCACCTGCGAGGACCTGCGCTGGGAGTTCGGTCCATGGCATTCGGTGCAGACGGTCGGCATCCACGATGCATTGCAGAACCCCGGCTCGCCGGTCTACAAGCGCTGGCACGAACAATTGCTGCGCTTCGGAAACGGCGAGCTGCCGAAGCACGGCGCGATCTGGCTGACCTACTACCCGAACGTGATGGTCGAGTGGTATCCGTACGTGCTCGTCGTTTCGACGCTGGTGCCGCGCGGGCCGCGCCATACGACGAACGTCGTCGAGTTCTACTACCCGGAGGAGATCGCGCTCTTCGAGCGCGAGTTCGTCGAGGCCGAGCGCGCCGCGTACATGGAGACCTGCGTCGAGGACGACGAAATCGCGCTGCGCATGGATGCCGGTCGCCGGGCGCTGCTGGAACGCGGCGACAACGAGGTCGGCCCGTACCAGAGCCCGATGGAAGACGGGATGCAGCATTTCCACGAGTTCCTGCGGCAGCAGATCGACGGGATCGACGGATGAGCCGGCTGCCCGCGCGGCGGACGAGGGCCTGATGCAGGCACTGTGGATGGTGGCCGGCGCGCTGGCCTTCGCGCTGATGGGCGCAGTGATCAAGCTGCAGATGTCGGCCGACTACAGCGCGTTCGAGCTGGTGTTCTGGCGCGGCGTCGTCGGCATCGCGTTGATCGGCGCGGTCATGCGCTGGCGCGGCGTCTCGCTGGCGTCGGACAAAGCCGGGCTGCACGCGTCGCGCTCGATCGTCGGCACGCTGGCGATGTTCGGCTGGTTCTACACGCTGGGGCTGCTTCCGCTGGGCACCTCGATGACGCTGAACTATTCGTCGCCGTTGTTCATCGCGCTCGCCGTCGCGGCGATCGCCTGGTGGCAAGGCGGCACGCAGCCGGCTCGCGGCAAGCTCTATCTCGCCGTCCTGGCCGGATTCGTCGGCGTGTTGCTGATCATGAGGCCGACCGTCGAGCAGCAACAGCAGTTCGCGCTGCTGGTCGGGATCGTCGCCGCCGCGATGTCGGCGGCCGCTTACCTGCAGGTGCGGATGCTCGGGCGGCTCGGCGAGCCCGAATGGCGGATCGTGTTCTGGTTCTCGATCGTCAACTGCGCGATGGGCGCGATCGCGACGACCGCGACGACCGGCTGGCAGCCGCTGCAGGCGGCGGCGCTGCCCGGCCTGGCGGCGATCGGCGTGCTGGCCGCCATCGGCCAGATGTGCATGACGCGCGCATTCTCGCGCGGCGGCACCCTGCTGGCGGCCAGCCTGCAGTACAGCGGAGTCGTCTTCGCGACGCTGATCGGCTGGCTCGCCTTCGGCGAATCCCTGCAGATCGGCGAGCTGGCCGGTATCGCGCTGGTCGTCGCCAGCGGCATCGGAGCGACGCTGGCAATGCCGCGTGCACCCGCCCCGGTGGCGCCGACCGTCGTCGCGCCCGAGCCCGGCGCCGGGCGCCCGCCGAAACCCACCGATCCGGCCGTCGGCATGCTGGGTGCCGAAGGCGCGATGGAGCCGCGATGAGCCATACGACCCTGATCGGCGCCGACGAACTCGCCGCGATCATCGACGATTGCGTCGTCGTCGATTGCCGCCACGACCTGATGGACCCGACCGTCGGGCCCGCCGCCTACGCCGAAGCGCATATCCCGCGCGCCTGGTTCATGCACCAGGACACCGACCTGGCAGGGCCGAAGTCCGGACGCAACGGACGTCATCCGCTGCCGGATCGCGAGGCGATGCGGCGCCGGCTCGAAGCGATCGGCCTGAGCGACGACCGGCAACTGGTCGCATACGACGCGCAGGGCGGCATGTTCGCGGTACGGCTGTGGTGGCTCGCCCGCTGGCTCGGCCATCGATCGGTCGCCGTGCTCGACGGCGGGCTGCCGGCCTGGACGAAGGCCGGTTATCCGGTCACGGCGGAACCCCCGCCTGCGGTGCAAGCGGGGCGGCTGAGCGAACGGCCGTCGCTGGTCGATTCGGTGGATGCCGATGCGGTGCTCGCCAACATCTCGAGCCGCCGGCGGCTGCTCGTCGATGCGCGCGCACCCGAGCGCTATCGCGGCGAGACCGAACCGCTCGATCCGGTCGCCGGTCACATCCCGGGTGCGGCCAACCGGCCGTTCCAGCAGAACCTGCGGCCCGACGGCCGCTTCAAGCCCGCCGAAGTCTTGCGTGCCGAGTTCGACGCGCTGCTCGGCGGGCGCGCGCCGACCGACACGATCCACCACTGCGGATCCGGCGTCACCGGCTGCCACAACATCCTGGCCATGGAGCATGCGGGGCTGCCCGGCGCGGCGCTGTACCCGGGATCGTGGAGCGAATGGTGCGCCGACCCGGCCCGGCCGGTCGCGACCGGCGCCGAATCCTGAGGCGTCGGGCGCCGGCGCCGCACGGATCGAGACCGGGGTCGAAAGCGAGCAGACGGAGATGGACACCAGCGTAGACAGGCGCGAGCAGGCGCAGTCCGGTGCAGAGGCCGGCGAAGCGGCCACCGGCCCGCGGCTGATCGTCTTCGCCGGCCACGCCGGCACCGGCAAGACGACACTCGCACGCATCGCCGTACCGCGCCTGCACGAACTGACCGGCGAGAGCTTCTGCGTGCTCGACAAGGACACGGTCTACGGCGCGTTCAGTTCGAAGGTGATGGGCCTGCTGACCGGCGATGCAGACGACCGCGACAGCCCGACCTATCTCGACAAGCTGCGCGACGAGGAATATTCGGGGCTGCTCGACATCGCACGCGAGAACCTCGCGCTCGGCGTCAACGTCGTGCTGGTCGGCCCGTTCTCGCGCGAGGTCCGGAGCCGGCGCATGTTCGATGCCGGCGCACTCGGGATGCCGGTCGGCACGCCGATCCGGGTCGTCTGGGTCTGGCTCGACGAAGCGACGGCCAGGGAGCGCATCGTCGCGCGCGGCGACCATCGCGACCGCTACAAGCTCCATCACTGGGACGAATACCGGAAGCGGCGCTTCGATCCCGATCCGGCGCAATTCCCGGAACTGATCCGCTACGACAACTCGACGCTCGATCCGGTGGCGGTCGAGGCGCTGATGCAGCGCCTGGCACGCGGAAACTGAAAGTGGCTGCCGGATCTCAGTGTCCGTGCGCGTGCAGGTTGCCGGTCACCAGCGCGATGATCGCCACGCCGACCATCATCAGCAGGAACTGCGACAGCCACTGGCCGCGATGGCGCTCGCTGCGGTGCAGGTCGGGCACGAGATCGGCCAGCGCGACGTAGACGAAACTCGCTGCAGCGATCATCAGTACGTAGGGCACGAACGCGCGCGACTCGGCCAGCGCGAAGTAGCCGACGACTCCGCCCGCGATCGCCGCCATGCCGCTGGTCAGGTTGTACGCCAGCGCGCGCGTGCGCGTGTAGCCGGCGTTCAACAGCACCATGAAGTCGCCGATCTCCTGCGGGATCTCGTGCGCGGCGATCGCCAGCGTGGTCAGCCAGCCGAGCCGGTGATCGATCATGAATGCCGCGGCGATCAGGATGCCGTCGGCGAAGTTGTGGATCGAATCGCCGACCAGGATCAGCGCGCCGCCCGGGCCCGCCTCCTCGCGGTCGTGCCCATGGTGGTGATCGTGCCCGTCGCCCTCGTGGTGGTGGCTGTGGCGCAAGACCGCCAATTTCTCGAAAAGGAAGAACGCGATCAGCCCGGCAAGCAGCGTCCAGGACAGCGCGTGCAGATCGGCGCCCGATTCGATCGCCTCGGGGATCAGGTGCAGGATGGCCGTCGCCAGCAGCAGGCCCGCCGACAGGCTGACCATCTGGCGCACGAGACCGGCGAGCACGCCGAGGGACAACGCGGCTGCCGCCAACACGCTGAGCGCACCGGCCAGCGCGTTCGCCAGGACGATCAGGGCGAGGGTCACAGGGAGATTCCGGGGAAGAGAGTGGGACGACAGCCCGCTAGATGCGACAGTGTAACATCTGGCATCACGCGCCGAACGAGGCCCACCGACCAGCAGCCGACCGGGAGAAGACAGGATGACGATCGACCTCTACGCATGGAATACGCCGAACTGCCGCAAGATCAGCGTCGCGCTCGAAGAGATGGAGCTGCCGTACCGGGTGCACACGATCAACATCGGCAAGGACGAGCAGTTCGCCGAAGACTTCCTGAAGATCAGCCCGAACAACAAGGTGCCGGCGATCGTCGACCCGGACGGCCCCGGCGGCCAGCCGGTCAGCGTCTTCGAGTCCGGCGCGATCCTGATCTACCTCGGCGAGAAGACCGGCAAGTTCTGGCCGAAGGAACTGCGCGCGCGAATCCCGGTGCTCGAATGGCTGATGTTCCAGATGGGCGGCTTCGGGCCGATGCCCGGCCAGGTCCATCACTTCATCGGACTCGACGACGAGCAGGACCGGCGCTACGGACTCGAACGCTACTCGAAGGAAACCCGGCGCCTGTACGGCGTGATGGACAAACGGCTGGCCGGCCGCGAATGGTTCGCCGACGAACTGTCGATCGCCGACTTCGCGATCCTCGGCTGGGCCTGGCGGCACGAGCGGCACAAGGTCGACCTGGCCGAATTCCCGCAGGTCAAGCGCTGGTACGAGGCGCTGATGGCGCGGCCGGCGGTGCGGCGCGGCTTCGAAGTTCCGCTCAGCTGAGAACGCCGACTTCGTTCTGGTCGTGCGCCGGGTCCGGGGGTGGGGCCAGGCCGCGCGGACATTCGGCAAGCGGCGCGCTACCGAAAGCGAATCCGCGGGACCCGCTCGTCGGCGCGAAGCGCCTAC
>JAAZBL010000143.1 GCA_012513825.1 Limnobacter sp.
AGGCCGCGCTGGTGCGCGTACATGTAGGCCAGCGGGAAGTCGTCGCTGACGCCACCGGCACCGTGCGCCTGGATCGCCCAGTCGATGATCTGCGCCGCCATGTTGGGGGCGATCACCTTGATCATCGCGATCTCGGCCTTGGCCACCTTGTTGCCGACGGTGTCCATCATGTAGGCGGCCTTCAGCGTAAGCAGGCGCGCCTGTTCGATCATGATCCGCGATTCGGCGATCCGCTCGTGCCAGACGTTGTGCTGCGAGATCGCCTTGCCGAAGGCGACGCGCGAACTCAGGCGCTTGCACATCAGTTCGAGCGCACGCTCGGCCGCGCCGATCGAGCGCATGCAGTGGTGGATGCGGCCCGGGCCGAGGCGGCCCTGTGCGATCTCGAAGCCGCGCCCTTCGCCGAGCAGGATGTTGTCGACCGGTACGCGAACGTTCTCGAACAGCACCTCGCAGTGGCCGTGAGGCGCGTCGTCGTAGCCGAAGACGTTGAGCGGGCGGACGACGGTGATCCCCGGCGTGTCGGCGGGCACGACGATCATCGACTGCTGCTCGTGGCGGCCGGCGTCGGGGTTGGTCTTGCCCATGAAGATGTAGACCTTGCAGCGCGGATCGCCGGCGCCGGAAGTCCACCACTTGCGCCCGTTGATCACGTAGTGGTCGCCGTCGCGGGTGATGCTCGACTCGATGTTCGTCGCGTCGGACGAGGCGACGCCCGGTTCGGTCATCGCGAAGGCCGATCGGATCTCGCCGCGAAGCAGCGGGTCGAGCCAGGTGCGCTTGATCGGTTCGCTCGCGTAGCGCTCGAGCGTCTCCATGTTGCCGGTGTCCGGCGCCGAGCAGTTGAAGATCTCGGGCGCCCAGCTGACCCGGCCCATGATCTCGCACAGCGTCCCGTAGTCGAGGTTCGACAGCCCCTCGGGCACGCGCTCGGATTTCGGCAGGAACAGGTTCCAAAGGCCCGCTTCGCGCGCCTTAGGCTTGAGCTCCTCGATGACCTTGGTCGGCACCCAGGCGTTGCCGGCGCGCCGATTGGCTTCGATTTCCTCGTGATAGCGGTGCTCGTTCGGATAGACGTGCTCGTCCATGAACGCGAGCAGCCGCTGCTGCATCTCCTTGCACTTCGGTGAAAAGTCGAACTCCATTTCTCTCTCCGTTGGAAAAATCCGTTGTCCGTGAATGCCGCCGGCGCCTCAGCGCACGCGCTGCGCGATCTCCCATCCCAGCTCGGCCAGCGGTCTTGCGCGTCGCCCCTGTTCGAGCGCGCTCGCGCTCGACGCGGTGCCGTCGACCGCGCGCTTCATGATTCCCTGCAGGATCGCCGCCAGCCGGAACATGTTGTAGGCGATGCAGAAATCCCAGTTCGCCATGACCGCGTCGACCTCGCGCCCGGTGCGCCGGCAGTAGGCCTCGATGTATTCGCGCTCGGTCGGGATGCCGAGCGCCTTGTGGTCGAGACCGGCGATGCCGCGGAACTTGCCGGGCTGGATATGCCAGCTCATGCAGTGATAGGAGAAGTCGGCCAGCGGGTGGCCCAGCGTCGACAACTCCCAGTCGAGGATGGCGAG
>JAAZBL010000144.1 GCA_012513825.1 Limnobacter sp.
AGCGAGGCCGACGCCCGGCGTCGCGCAGCGGTCGCGAAGGCGGTCGAGCGAGCGCGGACACGGCTGGCCACGATCCGGCGCTGAACGAGGCCGACCCGCCAGTGAACCGCGAACGGCGCGCCGAGATCTTCCGTCGACTGCAGGCGCTGAATCCGGAACCGACGACCGAACTCGTCTACCGCAACCCGTTCGAGCTGCTGGTCGCGGTACTGCTGTCGGCGCAGGCAACCGACCGCAGCGTGAACCTGGTCACGCCGGCGCTGTTCGCGGCCGCGCCGACTCCGGCGGCGATGCTCGAGCTCGGCGAGGAAGGGATCGCCGGCTACATCAGGACGATCGGACTCTATCGTTCGAAGGCTCGACACCTGGCTGCGACCTGCCGGATCCTCGTCGAAGAGCACGGCGGCGAGGTGCCGCGCGATCGCGAATCGCTCGAGCGCCTGCCCGGCGTCGGCCGGAAGACGGCCAACGTCGTGCTGAACACGGCCTTCGGCGAACCGACCGTCGCGGTCGACACGCACATCTTCCGGGTCGCCAACCGTACCGGCATCGCGCCCGGAAAGACGCCGGCCACCGTCGAACAGAAATTGTTGAAGACCGTCCCGAAGGCGTATCTTCGGGACTGTCACCACTGGCTGATCCTGCACGGTCGCTACGTCTGCAAGGCGCGGAAACCGGAATGCTGGCGCTGCCCGATCGCCGACCTGTGCGACTGGAAGCCGAAAACCCCGGCACCCGAAAGCGCGACACCGGCCCGCGAACCGCGCGGGCGTGCTGCCGCAGATGCCGCCGGGCGGCACGCCGGCCCGAAACCCCGCGGCAACGGCTGAGCCGCGCCGCGTCCGAAACGACGACGATGCTGTTCGATCCCTCCCGAGACCAGGTGCGCCAGTTCTTCTGCGAAACCTGGCGCAAACACCGCGAGAAGCTGCCGCTGAGCCCGCTCGAGTCGATCGCGCTCGACTGGGCGCTGCAGCACCCCGAGTACCACGGCGAGCTCGAATCGGCCGAGCGCGCAGTGGCGGCCGACTATTCGATCGAGGCCGGCCAGAGCAACCCGTTCCTGCACCTGTCGATGCACCTGGCGATCGCCGAGCAGCTGCAGATCGACCAGCCGCCGGGAATCCGCGCCGCCTACGACGCCCTGGTTCGACGCCTCGATTCGCCGCACGAGGCCGCGCACCGGATCATGGACTGCCTCGGCGAGACGATCTGGCGTGCGCAGCGCAACGGCACGCCTCCCGACGGCGACGCCTACCTCGACTGCATCCGGCGCCAATGACGATTCTGTTACGCTTCGCCCCCGTGGCAGCTCGCACGAGTTGCCTACGGGGCCGAAGCGGTGCCCCGACCCGGGCTCCGCGCCCGTGATTTCTGGCTCCTGAACGGAAACGCGCCATGTTCGGCTCGCTGATGCCCCGCGAGGGCAAGTTCTTCGAACTGTTCAACCTGCACGCCGACCAGGTCGTCGCGGGGGGCAGCCATCTGGCCGCATTGATGAACGAGTTCGACGACGTGAGCGCGCGTCGCGGCCGCATCGAAGCGATCGATGCCGCCGAGAAGGACGCCGACAAGATCACGCACGAGACGGTCACGCTGCTGCACAAGACCTTCATCACGCCGTTCGACCGCGATGCGATTCACCTGCTGATCTCGAAGATGGACGACATCCTCGACCTGATCCAGGACGTGGCCGAGTCGGCGATGCTCTACGACCTGCAGCGCGTGACGCCCGAAGCCCGCCAGCTTGCCGACCTGAACGCCTCCTGCTGCGAGCGCGTACAGGCGGCCGTCAAGCTGCTCGACAACATGGACAACGCCGAAGCGATCCTCAGGATCTGCTCCGAGATCGACAAGCTCGAATCCGACGCCGACCGCGTCATGCGTTCGGCCATGTCGAAACTGTTTCGCGACGAATCCGACGTGCGGCAGCTGATCAAGCTCAAGGCGATCTACGAACTGCTCGAGGCGGTCTCCGACCGCTGCGAGGACGTGGCGAACGTGATCGAGGGCGTCGTCCTCGAGAACGCCTGACCTGCCGCGTCCGGACACCCAGAATGGATTCGCTGCAATTCGGCTTCGGCGTCCTCGTCTTCCTGGTCGCGCTCGCGCTGGCCTTCGACTTCATGAACGGATTCCACGACGCGGCGAATTCCATCGCCACGATCGTGTCGACCGGCGTGCTCAAGCCGCACCATGCGGTGCTGTGGGCCGCCACCTTCAACATGCTGGCCTTTTTCGTCTTCGGGCTGCACGTGGCCGCCACCGTCGGCAAGGGCATCGTCGACCCGGGCGCGATCGACCACATCGTGATCTTCGGCGCGCTGGTCGGTGCGCTGGCCTGGAACATCATCACCTGGTGGTTCGGCATCCCGTCGAGCTCGTCGCATGCGCTGATCGGCGGGCTGATCGGTGCGGCGATCGTCGGCACCGGCGGCACCGATGCGCTGGTGACCTCGGGCATCCTGAAGGTCGCACTGTTCATCATCGTTTCGCCGGTCCTCGGGTTCCTGCTCGGCGGCCTGCTGATGGTCGCGACCTCGTGGACCTTCTTCA
>JAAZBL010000145.1 GCA_012513825.1 Limnobacter sp.
CACCAGATCGACCGGAATCAACGGGTCGAGCGCTGCGGGGTCGCCGCCGTGCTCGGCGACCGCGTGCCGCATCGCGGCCAGGTCGACGACCGCCGGCACGCCGGTGAAGTCCTGCATCAGCACGCGCGCCGGCCGGAATGCGATCTCGCGCTCTTCGCCACCCTCGCGTCCGCCGCGCCAGCGCGCCAGCGCCTCGATGTCGTCGTCGCTGACGCTGACGCCGTCGTTGTGGCGCAGCAGGTTCTCCAGCAGTACCTTCAGCGAGTACGGCAACCGCGACACGCCGAACTGGGCTTCGAGCGCATCGAGCCGCTGGATCCGGCAACGTTCGCCACCGACTTCGAGAACCGCACTTGCATCGATTCCGGCCATTTCGTCGCACCTCCTCGGGACATCGGACACCGGCACCGAGCTTAGACCCGAGGCGTGCCTACCGCGCCGGTGCCGCACTCGAGCCAAGGGTTGTCCCGGGCGAACTCGCGTCGCGACGGGCCACGCCGTCGCCGTCTGACTGCTAGACTGCGCGCTCCATGAGAACCTCCGAGCGTAGCGGCCTGGCGGCGGTCAGCCTCGCGGCACTGGGTGTCGTCTTCGGCGACATCGGTACCAGTCCGCTCTATGCGTTCAAGGGAGTGTTCGGCCCGGAGCACGGCATCCCGCTGACGCCGGCCAACGTCTACGCGGCGCTGTCGATGATCTTCTGGACGGTCATGCTGATCGTGTCGCTGAAGACCGTCACGCTGATGCTGCGCTTCGACAATCGTGGCGAAGGCGGGGTGCTGGCGCTGCTGTCCTGGTGCGTGAACGCATTGCGCGGACGCCCGCGAACGACCTGGCTGGTCACCATCGTCGGCGCCTTCGCGGTCTCGCTGTTCTATGGCGATGCGGCGATCACGCCGGCGATCTCCGTGCTGTCGGCACTCGAAGGGCTGTCGATCGCCGCGCCGGCCCTCGACGGCCTGGTACTGCCGATCTCGATCGGCATCATCGTCGGCCTGTTCCTGATGCAGCGCAGCGGTTCGGCGGCGGTCGGCGCGCTGTTCGGGCCCGTGATGCTGGTGTGGTTCGCCACGCTTGCCGTGCTCGGCGGGATCGCGGTGCTGTCGAATCCGGCGGTGCTGGCCGCGCTCGATCCCCGGTACGCGATGGCCTTCATCATCGGGCATCCGGAGCTGGCCTTCATCGCCGCCGGCGCAGTCTTCCTTTGCGTGACCGGCGCCGAAGCGCTGTACGCGGACATGGGGCAGTTCGGTCCGAAGCCGATCCGGCTGGCCTGGTTCGTGCTCGTGCTGCCGGCCCTGACGCTGAACTACTTCGGCCAGGGGGCGCTGGTGCTCGCCGATCCGCAGGCGGTCAGGAACCCGTTCTACCTGCTGGCGCCGAAGGGCATGGTGCTGCCGCTGGTGGTGCTGGCCACGGCCGCCACGGTCATCGCCTCGCAGGCCGTGATCACCGGCGCGTTTTCGGCGACGCAGCAGGCGTCGCGGCTGAATTTCCTGCCGCGCCTGCGCGTGCTGCACAGCGCCGACCGGACCCACGGCCAGGTCTACATTCCGCTGGTCAACTGGCTGCTGCTCGTCGTGGTGCTCGCGCTGATGCTCGAGTTCCGCAGTTCGGCTTCGCTGGCGGCGGCCTATGGCGTTGCCGTGTCCGGCAACCTGCTGCTGGTCAGCATCCTGCTGCTCGTGACGCTGCCGCTGCAGTCCGACGCGCGCCTGCGCTGGCTGATGCTGCCGTTCGCCGTGTTTGCAGCGAGCGAAGCCGCGTTCTTCGCCGCCAACGCCGTCAAGCTCTGGCACGGCGGCTGGATTCCGCTGGCGCTCGCAATCGCGGTCTTCACCGTGCTGACCACCTGGCGGCGTGGCACCGAGGTCATGCGCTCGCGCAAGGACAGCGGACCGAAGGCGGCGCTCGACGGGCTGTCGATCGACCTGTCCGGCATCCAGCGGGTGCCCGGCTCGGCGATCTTCTTCGCTTCGTCGCGCGGCGGCTGCCCCAGCTCCTTCCTGCACAACCTGAAGCACAACGGCGTGGTCCACGAGACGACGATCTTCCTGACCGTCGAGTTCGACGACGTCCCGAACGTGCCCGACGACGAGCGCGTGCAGCTGATGCGCGGCGCCAACGGGATCATGCGGCTGATCGTCCACGTGGGTTTTCGGGAGAATCCGGACATCGTCGGGATCCTGCGACTGGCTGCGCGCAAGGGGCTCGTCTGCGCCGTCGACGAAACCTCGTACTTCACCAGCAAGCCGACGATCGTGTCGGTCAGCCGGCGCGGGCCCTTCGGCTGGCGGCGCTCGCTGTTCGGCTGGATGGTCCGCAACAGCGCGAGCGTCGCCGACTACTTCAAGCTGCCGGCGAACCGGGTGATCGAGCTGGGCACGCAGGTGGCGGTCTGACGCTTGCGCGGGGGCGCCGCTGGCCGTCGGTCGTTCAGTACGCGCGCGTCAGTCCGCCGACGGCCCGGACGAAATGCCGCCGCCGGCGATCAGGAAGTTGCGCCGGGGTTCCGCAGCCGACAGGGCCGGATCGCTGTCGTCCTTCAGTTCTATTCCGGTGACCCGGCGCCGGCGGGCCTCTTCGAGCAGGCGACAAAGTCGCTGGGCGGCGACCGCGCAGGGCAGGCCTTCGGGGCGGACGTTCGAGATGCAGTTGCGTTGCGAATCCAGGCGGCCCGGCCGCGGGTCCCAGGTCAGGTAGATGCCCAGGCTGTCGGGCGAGCTCAGTCCCGGCCGTTCGCCGATCAGCACGACCACGAGTCCCGCCCGAAGATCGGCGCCGATCTCGTCGCCGATCGCTACCCGGCCCTGGGTCACGACGGCGACCGGAGCGATGTGCCACTGCGCCGGCGAAGTGCGCAGGCATTGCACGGTATCGGCCAGCAGCGGGCAGGCATGGCGTTGTACCGCGAGCGCCGACAGGCCGTCGGCGACGACGAAGGCCAGGTCGAAGCGCTGCGGGCCGGCGGCGGCTCCGGCTCGCAGCCGTTTGCGCGAGGCCGGGTCCAGCATGCGGCCGAGGTCGGGGCGCCGCAGGTAGGTGGCACGGTCGGGCGCCGCACTCTCCAGTGCAATGCTTTCCAGCCCGATCGCTTGCAGGTCGGCGGCCAGCGCCGCGACATCGAGGCCGCGATGGACCGCGTCGCGGGCGCGAGCGTGCGCGAGCCGGAACTCGAGTTGCGGTCCCGTGGGCAGGCTCGCGCCCGAGCGACCGAGCGCGATGCGCGCTGGCGTGTAGCGGCGCAGCGCGTGCCAGGGACTGGCGATCACTTCGGTCTTCATCGCGCGGGACCCTCGAGCACATGCGAAAAGACCGGGGCGAGGCCTTCGGCGAGTCGCGCCGCTTCGCCCGGTTCGAATACGCCGGCGCGCTGCAGCCAGGCTTCGAACTCGGGCGCGGGCCGCAGCCCGAGCACGCGACGCGCGTACAGCGCGTCGTGGAACGAGGTGCTCTGGTAGTTCAGCATCACGTCGTCGGCGCCGGGCACGCCCATGACGAAATTGCAGCCGGCTACGCCGAGCAGCG
>JAAZBL010000014.1 GCA_012513825.1 Limnobacter sp.
GCCCTCGATTCGCGAGATCGCCATCAAGTTCGCCAACGTCGACCCGATCAAGGATCCGATCCCGGTCGTGCCGACGATCCACTATCAGATGGGCGGCATTCCGACGAACTACCGTGGCCAGGTCGTCGTGCCGAAGGACGGCGACCCGAACACGGTGGTCGGCGGGCTCTACGCGATCGGCGAGTGCGCGTGCGTGTCGGTGCACGGCGCGAACCGGCTGGGCACGAACTCGTTGCTCGACCTCGTCGTCTTCGGGCGGGCGGCCGGCAACCACATCATCGAGTCTCGCCTGAAGGACAGGCCGCAGAAGCCGCTTCCCGCCGACACCGGCGACGCCACGCTGGCGCGGCTCGCGCGTCTCGACGGTTCGACCAGCGGCGAGCATGCGCAGGACGTCGCCAACGACCTGCGGCGCACGATGCAGTCGCATTGCGGCGTGTTCCGCACCGACGAACTGCTGCAGGAAGGCGTCGAAATGGTCATGGAGATCGGCCAGCGCGTCGACGACATCCTGATCAAGGACAAGTCCAAGGTCTTCAACATGGCGCGGGTCGAGGCGCTCGAGGTCGCGAACCTGATCGAGGTGGCCAAGGCGACCATCGTATCGGCGGCGGCGCGCAAGGAGAGCCGCGGCGCGCACGCGCACCGCGACCATCCGGAACGCGACGACGTCAACTGGCTGAAGCACTCGCTGTGGTATTCCGAGGGCAGCCGTCTCGAATACAAGCCGGTCAAGACCCAGCCGCTGACGGTCGAGACCTTCCAGCCGAAGGCGCGCACGTTCTGATGCGCGCCGCACCCCATCCTTCCAGACACACCGAACGAGCGCAGGAGCAGCGATGAGCGCAGTGGTCGAATCCCCCCCGGTCAGCCAGGCGGCGGCCAGCCCGTCCGTGGCCGGTACGCAGGCGAAGCGCGTCGTCAGGTTCTCGATCTATCGATACGACCCCGACAAGGACGCCAAGCCCTACATGCAGAACCTCGAGATCGAGCTTCTGCCCACCGACAAGATGCTGCTCGATGCGCTGATGCGCATCCGCCAGACCGACGACTCGATCTCGTTCCGGCGTTCGTGCCGCGAGGGCGTCTGCGGTTCCGATGCGATGAACATCAACGGCAAGAACGGCCTGGCCTGCATCACGAACCTGCGCGACCTGAAGGAGCCGATCGTCCTGAAGCCGCTGCCCGGGCTGCCGGTGATCCGCGACCTGATCGTCGACATGACGCAGTTCTTCAAGCAGTACCACTCGATCCGGCCGTACCTGATCAACGATACGCCGCCGCCGGAAACCGAGCGCCTGCAGTCGCCCGAGGAACGCGAGGAGCTCGACGGCCTCTACGAGTGCATCCTGTGCGCGAGCTGCAGCACGGCCTGCCCGTCGTTCTGGTGGAACCCCGACAAGTTCGTCGGCCCGGCGGGCCTGCTGCAGGCCTACCGCTTCCTGGCCGACAGCCGGGATACGGCCACCAACGAGCGCCTCGACGACCTCGAGGACCCGTACCGGCTGTTCCGCTGCCATTCGATCATGAACTGTGTCGACGTCTGTCCGAAGGGGCTGAACCCGACCCGGGCGATCGGCAAGATCAAGGACCTGATGGTGCGTCGCAGCGTCTGATGGCGCCCGACAGTTCAACGGGTCCGGAAGCGGGCGGGCCCGCGCAGCCGGGCTCGCACCAGTCGGATGCCGCGCGCCGGCGGCGCCTGCGCTGGCGCGCGCGCCGCGGGCTGCTCGAAAACGACCTGATCTTCGAACGGTTTTTCGACCGTTTCGAGTCCACGCTCGACGACGATGAGGTCGCCGGGCTGCACGAATTGCTCGACCTGCCGGACAACGAATTGCTGGACCTGATCCTGCGTCGCAAGGAACCGGGGCCCGACGTCTCGCCGCAGGCCAGGCGCGTGCTCGAAACGCTGCGCTCCGTATGAGCCAGCCGGCCACGTCGCCGAAACTACGAAACATTCAGAGGAAAAAGTCGATGACTGCGCAGAAAACCGCCACTCTCACGTTCTCCGACGGCACGCCCCCGGTCGAGTTCCCGATCTACGAGGGCACGATCGGCCCGGACGTCGTCGACATCCGCAAGCTCTACGCGCAGACCGGAAAGTTCACCTACGACCCGGGGTTCATGTCGACGGCTGCCTGCGAGTCGCGGATCACCTACATCGACGGCGACAAGGGCGAGCTGCTGTACCGCGGTTATCCGATCGAGCAGCTCGCGGTGAACTGCGACTACCTGGAAACCTGCTACCTGCTGCTCAACGGCGAGCTGCCGAACGCGGAGCAGCGGCGCGACTTCGAATATCGGGTCATGCACCACACGATGGTGCACGAGCAGATGACGCGCTTCTTCCAGGGCTTCCGCCGCGACGCGCACCCGATGGCCGTGCTGGTCGGTTGCGTCGGCGCGCTGTCGGCCTTCTACCACGACTCGCTCGACATCAACGATCCCGAGCATCGCTTCGTTTCGGCGATCCGGCTGATCGCGAAGATGCCCACGCTGGTCGCCGCGGCCTACAAGTATTCGATGGGCCAGCCGCTGATGTACCCGCGCAACGACCTGTCGTACACGGCGAACTTCATGCGGATGATGTTCGGCACGCCCTGCGAGGAGTACCAGCCGAACGACGTGCTGGTGCGCGCGCTCGACCGGATCCTGATCCTGCATGCCGATCACGAGCAGAACGCGTCGACCTCGACGGTGCGGCTGGCCGGGTCCTCGGGGGCGAATCCGTTCGCCTGCATCGCTGCCGGCATCGCGACGCTGTGGGGCCCGGCGCACGGCGGCGCCAACGAAGCCTGCCTGGTCATGCTCGACGAGATCCAGAAGCAGGGCGGGATCGAGAAGATCGGCGAGTTCATCGACAAGGTCAAGGACAAGAACTCGGGCGTGAAGCTGATGGGCTTCGGCCACCGCGTCTACAAGAACTACGATCCTCGGGCCAAGCTGATGGAGGAAACCTGCGCCGAGGTGCTGCAGGAGCTCGGCCTGCAGAACGACCCGACCTTCGCGCTTGCGATGAAGCTCGAGCAGATCGCGCGCGAAGACGATTACTTCGTTCAGCGCAAGCTCTATCCGAACGTCGACTTCTATTCGGGCATCGTCCAGAAGGCGCTCGGCATTCCGGTCAGCATGTTCACCTGCATCTTCGCGCTGGCGCGCACGGTCGGCTGGATCGCGCAGTGGGGCGAGATGATCGCCGACCCGGACCAGAAGATCGGGCGTCCGCGCCAGTTGTTCACCGGCCCGGTCCGCCGCGACGTCAAGCCGATCGCCGAGCGCTGACGAGCGGGGAGCGCAGGCTCCTCGACCGTACGCAGGCTGCGCGCGCGGCCGATTCCGGACGAGTCCGTCCGGACGAGCCGTCCTTCGCCCTGTTCGCGAAGGCGCGATCTTGGTATACGCTGGCCCTGCACACTGGTTGCCTGGGCCAGCGCTGCAGCCCTGGCGACCGGCGGTTCGAGGTTCCTGGAGGACGGGCGCATGGAGGGTCGAGCCAGGCGGATGGTGGCGACGGGCACGCCCGCGAGTTCCGTGGCAGGCGAAGCCGATGCGATCGCGCTCGATACGTTGCGGCGCGAGAACGAGGCGCTGCGCCGCCGCGCGATCGAGCTCGAACGCAGCGTCGAGACGCGCACCGCCCAGTTGCAGGCCAAGATCGCCGAGCTCGACGGCAAGAACCGCGAGCTGGTCGAGCGGCGCAGCGTCTTCAATGCGGCGCTCGAAAGTGCCGGGCTCTGGGTCGTCACGCTCGATCCGGGCGGCCGGATCGTGCGCTGCAACCGTCGCTGTGCCGAGCTGGCCGGGCAGCCGGTCGAGAACGTGGTCGGCGAATCGTTCGCGACGGCTCTCGTGCAGCCGTACCAGCGGCGCCAATGCGAAGACTGGCTCGCGCGCCTGGCCGGATCGGACAGCGAGCCGCCCGACTGGGAGCAGCGGCTGATCCGCGATGGCGAGGAAAGTCGCATCGTCACCTGGTTCGGCCGCCGCCTCGACGACGCCGAAGGCCGTACCCAGTTCCTGATCGCGGCCGGTCGCGACGTGACCGAGCAGCGGCGGATCGAGGAGGAGGTTCGCAAGCGGCGCGCCGAAGTCGCCCATCTGCATCGTGTGTACACGGCCGGCGAGATGGCGGCCGCGCTCGCACACGAACTGAATCAGCCGCTGGCGGCGATCGCCGCCTACGCCGAGGCGGCGATCGAGCGGCTGGCGCAGGGCACCGACGCGCAGCGCGAATTCCTCGACGACTTCGAGCGCATCTGTGCCCAGGCGCACCGGGCGGGGCGCACGATCGCCGACCTGCGGCGATTCCTGTCCAAGGGCAGTGCGAGCCGGGCCGCGCCCTGCGACCTGAACGAACTGGTGCGCGTGGCCTGCGAGCTGGTCGGCGCCGACGTCCGGCTGCGTCGTAACGCAATCGAACTCGACCTGGCGCCCGACCTGCCGCCGGTGCTGGCCGAAGCCGTGCACGTCGAGCACGCGATGATGAACCTGATCGTCAATGCGCTGGATGCGATGCGCGAAGTCGTCGAAGCCGGCACCGTCCGGATCTCGAGCCACGCGGTGTCCGACACGATGGCGCAGGTCACCGTGCGGGACGACGGGAAGGGGCTGAAGCTCGGCGAGCAGGAGCGCGTGTTCGAGGCCTTCCATACTTCGCGGGCCACCGGCCTGGGCATGGGACTGACGATCAGCCGTTCGATCATCGAGGCCCACGGCGGCCGCCTGTGGGCCGAGCCCAGCAGCCGGGGCGGGATCTTCCATTTCACGTTGCCGTTCGCGCATGCAAGCCCGAGTCTTCCTCGTCGATGACGACGACGCCGTCCGCGACGCGCTGTCGCGTCTGTTCGCCGGTGCGGGCCTGCCGGTGACCGCGTGCGCCGACGGGGCCGAACTGCTGGCGGCCTGCCAGCCCGACCAGCCGGGCTGCATCGTCCTCGACCTCGACCTGCCCGGAATGAACGGGCTGCAGGTGCAGGCCGAACTGCAGGCCCGCTCGATCGGGCTGCCGATCATCTTCCTGAGCGGCAAGGGCAGCGTGGCCAGTACGGCCAGTGCGCTGAAGGCCGGCGCCTTCGATTTCGTCGAAAAGCCGATCGAGGGCAAGGTGCTGGTCGCGCTGGTGCGCGACGCCATCCTGGCCGATGCCGCCTGCCGCGAGCATGCGGCGCGGCGCCACGAGACGCAGTCGCGGCTGGCGCAGCTCACGGCACGCGAGCGCGAAGTCGTCGGGCTCGCGCTCGACGGCCTGGCGAACAAGCAGATCGCAGCGCGGCTCGGCATCAGCCACCGTACCGTCGAGATCCACCGCTCGCGGGTATTGCGCAAGATGGGCGTCTCGAGTCTGCTCGAGCTCGACCGCATGCTCGCCGGCGGCGATCCGGGATCGGCGCCGATGCGCTGACAGGACTTCCGCCGGGATCCGGAGCTCCGGCGTTCCGCCCATGGGTATACGTGTCCGTGCGTATGGATGTCAAAGCTGACTCGCGAGAGAATCATGGCGGCCGATTCCAGGGGAGAGCGTCGTTGAGTTCATTCGATGGTCTGATGGCTGCCATGACCCGCGATATCGAGGCCTCGGCGCAGTTCGCCTCGAAGGTCTGGCTGCATTCGTTCCTTCTGGCCGAACGGCGGGTCGAAGTCCTGCTCGGGGCGGCCGCGGCCACGGCCGAATCGTTCGACGGCTCGCGCGCCGGCGTCGGCTATCCGCCGGCGCTGCTGTTCGCGCTGGGGCTGCGACGCGATGCCTTCGAGGAGCAGTGCCGGGCCTGTCTGGAGCTCGGATGGTTGGGCGCACGCCTGGCGGCCCAGCAGCGGGCCGCCTTCGCGCGGGCCGCCGCCGCCGGGCTGCAGGCCTTGAGCGCGGTCGCGTACCAAGGCCTGGCCGCGCCCGAACTCCGGAACGACGCGCTCGGGCGCGAACGGGCCGACGAGCGTCCGGGTCGCCGTGTCCGTCGCAAGCCGGCATCGCGCCCGGCGCTCGTCGCATCGTCGTCTCCGGGGCCGAAGGGCGGGCGCGCCGCCGCAGGGGTCGCGCCGGGGGCGGCGCTCGAGCCCGTTGCAGCGCGCGGCTCGGCCCAATCCGCACCGTCGCCGCGGAACTGGCCGGCAGCCTCGGGGCGCCCGCGCAAGCCACGACCCTCGGTCGTGCTTCGGTCGGTGAGCCTCGTGCCGCCGGGCAGCGAGCGCGATGGCGACGAAGCCGAAACGCCCGCTTATCGGGCTGACGACAATCTCAGTGCGGCCGGAGGCGGCCGGAACGGATAAGCAGGGGAGGGGGGGACCATCGGGCGGACCCGCGCGCAGAGGCGGGTCCGCCTGGTCCGGAACCGATGACGGAGGATGGGGATGCGAAGCGACGGACAGACGTCGCAGCCACAGCGATCGACGATTGCACGGATACTCGCGACCACGCGCGCGTATTTCGGATTGGAGCCGGCCGCGGCCAGGCCGTCGGCGGCGCCTTCGACGGCGCCTTCATTCGTGCGGGTCGATTCGCTCGAGCGCTTCGGCGATCTCTCGCGCGGATCCGGGCCGGACTCGCCTGACGACCTCCTCGCCCGCGTCGAGGAATACTAGCGTCGGCCAGAGCTTGACGCCGAACGAGCGGCCCAGGCGTCGACCGGGGCCGTCTTCGATCCTGATATGGCGCACACCGGGGTGCGCGGACAGTGCGTCGGCGATCAGCGGCTGCGCGGCGCGGCAATGACCGCACCAGCTCGTGCCGAATTCCAGCATGACCGGTGCGTCGAGTGAGTCGATCTCGGCCCGGGAGGGCTCCGCTATGGTGCCCTGAGCTGAATCCTTTGCCATCGTCGTATTCTCCAGGCGACGAGCCCGGCCCGATCGAGCGCGGGCGCCTCAGCGCAGCGACGCGTTGATGCGCTCGAGCGTGGCGGCACCCGGACACAGGGCGGCTTCGTCGAGCAGGTTCAGCGGCGTTGCCGGCGTGGCCAGACGCTGGTGCAAGTCTCCGGCCTGGGGGTCGACGAAAAGCAGCCCGGTCACGATCTCGCCGCGCGCCTGGTGCGACAGCACGTGATTCATCGCGCCGATCCGGTCGCGCGGATCGAAATCGTCGGCGAGCTTGCGCAGCGCGAGCACCGAACCGTCGTGCTGGACCACCTCGACCAGTTCGCCGGGCTCGTAATCGGCCGTGATCTCCGTGTGCCGCGGGATGAAGTCGATCCGGTTGACCGCCTCGTTGTGCGCGCGCACATGGTCGTAGCTCTTCGTGCTGCCGGCGTGGTTGTTGAAGGCCACGCAGGGGCTGATCACGTCGATGAAGGCCGCGCCGCGATGCGCAAGCGCGCCCTTGATCAGCGGAACGAGCTGCGCCTTGTCGCCGGAAAAGCTGCGCGCGACGTAGGTGGCGCCCAGTTGCAGCGCCAGCGAAACCAGGTCGATCGGCGAGTCGTTGTTGACGGCGCCGCGCTTGGCTTTCGAGCCCTGGTCGGCGGTGGCCGAGAACTGGCCCTTCGTGAGCCCGTAGACCCCGTTGTTCTCGACGATGTAAGTCATGTTCACGCCGCGGCGCATGATGTGCGCGAACTGGCCCAGGCCGATCGACGCCGAATCGCCGTCGCCCGAGACGCCGAGGTAGATCAGGTCCCGGTTGGCGAGCGCGGCGCCGGTCAGGACCGACGGCATGCGCCCGTGCACGGTATTGAATCCATGCGAGTTGCCGAGGAAGTAGTCGGGCGTCTTCGACGAGCAGCCGATCCCCGACAGCTTCGCGACGCGGTGCGGCTCGACGTCGAGTTCCCAGCAGGCCTGGATGATCGCCGCCGAGATCGAGTCGTGGCCACAGCCGGCACACAGCGTCGAGATCTTCCCTTCGTAGTCGCGGCGCGTGTAGCCGAGCGTGTTGGTCGGCAGCGTCGGGTGGCGCAGGACGGGTTTTGCGAGGTAGGTCATCGGGCAAGCAAGGCGGATGGGGTGTGGCCGCCGGTTCAGGCGACCTTGTCGCGTTCGAGCGGCATCACGTTGGCGCCGCTCATCCGCTCGGAAATCGATTCGATGATGAAGCGCGCGGTGATCGGCGTGCCATCGTAGTGCAGCACCGGCACCAGCCGCGCCGGGTCGATCCCCAGTTCGTTGACCAGCATGCCGCGCATCTGCGCGTCGCGGTTCTGCTCGACGACGAACACGGTCTGGTGCGCCTCGATGAACTGCTCGACCTCGTCGCCGAACGGGAAGGCGCGCAGGCGCAGCAGGTCGAGCTCGAGTCCCTGCTCTGTCAGCGCCGCGTGCGCCTCGGCCATCGCCGGGCTCGTGGAACCGAAATGGATCGCGCCGAAGCGCGCCGGCGCGTCGCCGGCGCGCTGCTCGATCGCCGACGGCACGAGTTGGCGCGCGGAGTCGAACTTCTTCAGCAGCCGCTGCACGTTGTAGACGTAGTCGGGGCCGGCCTCCGAATAGCGGGCATAGGCGTCGCGCGTGGTGCCGCGCGTGAAGTAGCCGCCCTTGGTCGGATGCGTGCCGGGCAGCGTGCGGTACGGGATGCCGTCGCCATCGACGTCGAGATAGCGGCCGAAGTCGCGGCCCTCGTCGAGCATCGCCGCGGTCATCAGCTTGCCGCGGTCGTAGCGCTGCGAATCGTCCCATTTCAGCGGCGCGCACAGCCGCTGGTTCATCCCGATGTCGAGGTCGGTCATCAGGAACACGGGCGTCTGCAACCGGTCGGCGAGGTCGAGCGCCTTCGCGGCGAACTCGAAGCATTCGTGCGGATCCTCGGGGAACAGCAGCACGTGCTTGGTGTCGCCGTGCGAGGCGTAGGCGCAGGCGAGCAGGTCGGCCTGCTGCGTGCGCGTCGGCATGCCGGTCGAGGGTCCGCCGCGCTGCACATTGATGATCGTGACCGGGATCTCGGCGAAGTAGGCCAGGCCGATGAATTCGGTCATCAGCGAGACGCCGGGGCCCGACGTGGCGGTGAACGCGCGCGCGCCGTTCCAGCCGGCGCCGACGACCATGCCGATCGACGCGATCTCGTCCTCGGCCTGGACGATCGCGAAGCGGTTCTCTCCGGTTTCCTTGTCGACGCGCAGCTTCGAGCAGAACTTCTGGAAGGCTTCGGCGACCGACGACGACGGCGTGATCGGGTACCAGGCACAGACCGTGGCCCCTCCGTACACGCAGCCGAGCGCTGCCGCGGCGTTCCCTTCCATGAATATCCGGTCGCCGACGTTGCGCGAGCGGCGCACCCGGAGCCCGAGCGCATCGTCTAGGTGCTCGCTCGCGTAGTGAGCACCCTTGCGGAACGCGTCGAGGTTCGGCGTCAGCAGCTTCTCCTTGCCCTTGTACTGCTCGCCGATCAGCTGGGCGATGATCTCCGGGTCGATGCCGAGCAGCGCGCTGAGCACGCCGACGTACATGATGTTCTTCAGCAACTGCCGCTCGCGCGGGTCGCTGTAGGCGGCATTGCACATCTGCGTGAGCGGCACGCCGATCGGGTGGATGTCGGGCCGGAACTTCGAGGCCGGCACCGTGCGCGTGTTGTCGTAGAGCAGGTAGCCGCCGGGCTCGATCTCGGCCACGTCGCGGTCCCAGGTCTGCGGGTTCATCGCCACCATCAGGTCGACGCCGCCGCGCCGGCCGAGCCAGCCGGCTTCGGTGACCCGGACCTCGTACCAGGTGGGCAGTCCCTGGATGTTCGACGGGAAGATGTTGCGCGGGCTGACCGGCACGCCCATGCGCAGGAAACTGCGCGCGAACAGCTCGTTGGCCGACGCCGAGCCTGAGCCATTGACGTTGGCGAACTTGACGACGAAGTCGTTGACGGCCTCGATCCGTTTCATCAGGCGGCCTTCCTCTGCGCGTTCCGGCAGGCAGGGCCGGCGTGCGTCATGTGAATCAGGTATTTCTGCATGTCCCATGCACCGGTCGGACAGCGTTCGGCGCACAAGCCGCAGTGCAGGCAAACGTCTTCGTCCTTGACCATCACGCGCCCGGTCTTCAGCCCGTTCTGCACGTAGAGGGCCTGCTCGGTATTCAGCGCCGGCGCACGCAACCGCGGGCGAAGCTCGCTTTCGGGGCCGTTCTCGGTGAACGTGATGCAGTCCATCGGGCAGATGTCGACGCAGGCGTCGCATTCGATGCACTGCGGCGCGCTGAAGATCGTCTGCACGTCGCAGTTCAGGCAGCGGTGCGCCTCCCGGATCGCCGTGCGGGCGTCGAAGCCGAGCTCGACTTCGACCTTGATGTCGCGCAGCGCCAGGTTGACGTCGCGCCACGGGACCCGGTGGCGATCGTCGTTCGAGACGTCGTTGTCGTAGCTCCACTCGTGGATGCCCATCTTCTGCGAGACGACCTCGACTGCCGGCGCAGGGCGCACGGCGATGTCCTCGCCGTTGAGCATCCGGTCGATCGAGACGGCCGCCTCGTGGCCGTGCGCGACGGCCCAGATGATGTTCTTGGGCCCGAGCGCGGCGTCGCCGCCGAAGAAAACCTGCGGCAGCGTCGATTGCAGCGTGACCGGGTCGAGCCGCGGCATCCCGTGTTCGTCGAACTCGATGCCGATGTCGCGCTCGATCCAGGGAAAGGCGTTCGCCTGGCCGACGGCGATCAGCACTTCGTCGCACTCGAGCCGCACGTCGGGCTCGCCGGTCGGCACCAGCGTGCGCCGTCCCCTGTCGTCGTGCACCGCTTGGACTTTCTCGAAATCCATCGCGACCAGCGTGCCGTTGTCGACGACGAAGGCCTTGGGCACGAGCCAGTTGAGGATCGGGATGCCCTCGTGCATCGCGTCCTCCTTCTCCCACGGCGAGGCCTTCATCTCGTCGAAGCCCGATCGCACGACCACCTTGACGTCCTCGCCACCGAGCCGACGCGCCGTGCGGCAGCAGTCCATTGCCGTGTTGCCGCCGCCGAGCACCAGCACGCGCTTGCCGATCGTGCTCGTGTGACCGAAGGACACCGACGCGAGCCAGTCGATGCCGACGTGGATCTTGTCGGCCGCTTCGCGGCGGCCCGGGATGTCGAGATCGCGCCCGCGCGGGGCGCCGCAACCGACGAAGATCGCGTCGAAATCCTGCTCGAGGATCTCGCGCATCGAATCGACGCGCGTGTCGGAACGGAAGTCGACGCCGAGGTCGAGGATGTAGCCGGTCTCCTCGTCGATGACGCTCTCGGGCAGGCGAAAGCGCGGGATCTGCGTGCGGATCATGCCGCCGGCGCGCTGGCCTTCGTCGATGACGGTGACACGGTAGCCGAGCGCGGCGAGGTCGCGGGCGACGGTCAGCGAGGCCGGCCCGCCGCCGATGCAGGCGATGCGTGCGGCGTCCGGGCGCGCCGGCGGTCGCGGCAGCCGGTGGCGGATGTCGTCCTTCAGGTCGGCCGCAACCCGCTTGAGCCGGCAGATCGCGACCGGCTCCGGCCGCTCGGACTGCGCCTGTTCGACGCGGCCGCGCCGACAGGCGGGTTCACAGGGGCGGTCGCAGGTGCGACCCAGGATGCCGGGAAAGACATTGGAGCGCCAGTTGACCATGTAGGCGTCGCTGTGGCGCCCGGCGGCGATGAGCCGGATGTACTCGGGGACCGGGGTGTGCGCGGGACAGGCCCATTGGCAGTCCACGACGCGGTGGAAGTAGTCGGGATTCGAGATGTCGGTCGACTGCAATGTCTCCTCCTGCAGCACGCTGCGCCCCGATGTCGTTTCGGGACCCGGATCGCAGGCTTGGTATCCGGACGAGTCTACTCCGCAGGCAGTAGGGGGGGAACCCCACTGCC
>JAAZBL010000146.1 GCA_012513825.1 Limnobacter sp.
GCGGTCGCCGCCGGAGCCGGCGGCCATGCCGGCGTGCAGTCGCCGTTCGCGCTGGTGCAGGAAATCCGCGAATGGTTCGACGGACCGCTGCTGCTGTCGGGCTGCATCGCCCGCGGCGACGCGATCGTCGCCGCGCTGGCGATGGGCGCCGATCTCGCCTACATCGGCTCGCCGTTCATCGCGACCGAAGAGGCGAACGTGCCGCCGGCCTACAAGCAGATGATCGTCGACAGCGGCGCGCAGGACATCGTCTACACCGACTATTTCTCGGGCGTGCACGGCAACTACCTGATGCCGTCGATCGTCGCCGCCGGCATCGACCCGGAGGTGCTGCACGCGAGGGAATCGAACCGGATGAACTTCGGCAGCGAGCGCGAGCGCCCGAAAGCCTGGAGCCAGATCTGGGGGGCGGGGCAGGGGATCGGGGCGATCCGGGAGGTCCAGCCGGCGGCCCGCTTCATCGAGCGGCTGGGCGTCGAGTATCGGAAGCGGCTGGGCGAGATCGCGGCGCTGGCGGAGCGTCGGCACTAAACCGAGGTACCCGACGCCGCGCTCCTCGTGCCGCTCGTCCGTCGGGCAGCGCCTGCCGGGGTCAGGCGCCTCGATCAGCGGCGAACGCCTTCTCCATCTCCCGCCGGAACCTGACTGCGCCGTCGTCGGCATCGAACACCACGTCGTCCCAGCGCACCGGCTGACCGGCCTGCACCGGTCGTTCCAGGCGCACGCCGTGAGCCAGCCCCAACGGCAGCCCGCCGATCGCCAGCGAGTCGGCTGCCGGCATCAGCTTGCCGAAGACGGTGAAGCCGCCTTCGCCGTCGAGCGTTTCGCCGGGTTTCAGGTCGCGCTTGGCGGTCGCGACGACGTCGCCGTGCCAGGCCTCGGGCGCACCGGTCGGTTCGCGTCGCAGGCCGACCGAGGCGACCGAGATGCCGAGCTCGAGGCCGATCAGGTGATAGGGCTTGTACATCGCCGTGTAGTTGCCCGACGGGTCGGTGACGAGGCCGTACTCGCGGAAGCAGCGGCGCACGTAGTCGGAGTCGCCGGCGAAGCTGACGTAGACGCCCCAGCGCAGGTCGCGGAACACCGGGCGGCCGTCGCGTTCGACGCTCGAGACGACCTCGACCTGGCCGCGGTGATGCAGGCGACCGCCTTCGGCCGCAGGGCGCAGTACGCGCGCCAGGTCGTCGACCCCGCAGGGCGGGAACTCGAGCCCCCGAGGCGCCGGCAGCAGGCCCGTCGCATTGGCGACCGCGGCCATCTCGATCGCGGACTTCGTGCCGTCGAGGAACGAGTTGAACATCTGCGGATTCATGCCGCCTGCCTTCGCGTCCTCGGCGCTGATGCCGTAGTGCGGCCAGACCGTTTCGGGCGTCGATTCATGGTATTCGGGCAGGTACTTCGTCCCCTTGCCGGCGGCGACGACCTCGAAGCCGGCCGTGCGTGCCCAGTCGACCATCTCGCAGATCAGCGCCGGCTGGTCGCCGTAGGCGAGCGAGTAGACGATCCCGGCCTCGCGTGCGCGCTTGGCGAGCAGCGGCCCGGCCAGCGCGTCGGCCTCGACGTTGACCATCACGATGTGCTTGCCGTGCTCGCAGCAGGCGAGCACGTGCGCGATGCCGGCGGCCGGGTGGCCGGTCGCATCGATGACCAGGTCCACGTGCGGGCTCGCGATCATCGCCTGTGCGTCGTCGGAGACGTGCGTCGTGCCTTGCTTCGCGGCGTCGGCGAAATCGCGCGCGGCGAGCGCGTCGGCCGGCCAGCCGACCCGCGCGAGCGCTTCCTTCGCGCGAGGCGGCGACAGGTCGGCGACGCCGACCAGGTGCATGCCGGGCGTGCGCCGGACCTGCGACAGGTACATCGAGCCGAACTTGCCGGCGCCGATCAGGCCGATCCGGATCGGGCGACCTTCGGCGGCGCGTTGCTGGAGCATGCGGTGGAGATTCACGTTGTTCCTTTCTCTTCGTGTGGTTCGTGCGGGCGCGGGGCGGGGGCGCGCGTGAATCGCCCGCTGCGCGGGCTCAGACGCGCGCCTGATCCCACCCTCCCTTCGGAAGCGCTCGGCTTGCACGAGGGGCGCGAAAAGCGCACACGCCCCGCCGCCCCGCGCCAGTGAGCTCGAGCGATGTGTAGGGATCGGATTCTGCGCGATTCTCGCTGTTGCGTGCGGGCCGGCAACGCGGCGCGCTCCGGTTCTGGAGGTCCCCGGCAGCGGCCGCAGCCTCGTGCCCGGAGCAGCTACCCGACCCTTCGCCGGCCCGCTCCGATCACGGCTGGCGCTCGGTGACGATAAACCGGCTCAGGCTGCGCGCTTCGCCGAAGGCCAGGGCAGGCCCTTGACGTCGGAACGCAGCAGGCAATCGTCGGGCAGGCACTCGATCGGCGTGAAGTCGCGGTGCGCGATGTAGTCGGGCCGCGTGAACTTCGTGATGTGGTTCGACACTGCGCACAGGCTCAGGTAGACGATCACGCGGTTCCACGGGCTCATGTTCGACGGCGAGCCGTGCACGAGGCAGCCGTGGAACAGCATCATCGAGCCGGTCGGGCCCTTCGGCGCAACGATCCCGCCGCCGCGCTCGACCAGTTCGGCGACCTTGGCGTGGTCCAGCGTCCACAGCGGGTAGCTGGTCGTCGTCACGTCGTGGCCGGCTTCGACGACGCCGAGCCGATGCGAGCCCGGAATGAAGTAGAGCGGCCCGTTGAATTCGTTGACCTCGTCGAGGAAGATCGCCACGTTCATCGCGCGCGGCTCGGGCATGCCGTCGTCGCGCTGCCAGGTCCCGTAGTCCTGGTGCCACTGCCAGACGTCGCCGTCGAAGGCCTGCTTGCCGTTGATCTTGAACTGGTGCATGTAGACGTCTTCGTCGAACAGCTGCCGCACCGGTTCGACCATCCGCGGATGGCGGCCGAGCTTCGCGAAGGCCTCGTTGTACGTGTGCGCGGCGAAGCTCGTGCGCGGCGTGACGCCGTCCTTTTCGCGAACGATTTCCGGCCGGTGCTCTGCGTAGATCTTCGGTACTTCGTCGAGCAGCACCTTCATCTCTTCGGGGCTGAACAGCGACGGGAAGAACAGGTAGCCGTCGCGCTCGAATTGCGCCAGTTGTTCGGGGCTCAGTTTCATCAGGCCGATCTCCTCTTCGTGGTTGAGCGGGCGCGGCGATTCGCGCCCCGGGTGCCGGGTTTCGATCGTGGCTTGGCCAAGGGAGCGTCGGCGCCGCCGTCGACCGGCCCGGATCCGTCCGAACCGGCCAGCAGCATCTGCACCGAACTCGCCGCGTGTTCGTGCGACAGCCGCGCGGCCGTCTCTACGTCGCCGGCGACGATCGCTTCGAGGATCGCCGCGTGCTCGGACCAGACCGGCCGCATCGTGCCGGCGCGGCGCAGGTAGACGCTCATCGCCCGCCGCGTGTGGTGCCAGTAGTGGCGGGCGGATTCGAGCAGCAGCGGATTGCCCGAGGCTTCGTAGACGAACAGGTGAAATCGCAGGTCGGCCTGCACGAGCCGCGCCAGGTCGCCTGCGGCGTTCGCCGCGAGACCTTCGGCGACGATCGCCTCGCCTTCGGCCAGCAGTTCGGGGCGCGGGCGCAGGGCCGCCGCGCGCGCGGCCGCCGAATCGAGCGCGGCGCGCAACTGATAGAGCCAGCCGACGAAGGCCGGGTCCAGCGGTGCGACCCGCATGCCGCGCCGGTTGGGCGTGTCGACGACCAGCCCCTGCAGACGCAGCAGCCGCAGCGCCTGCATGACCGGCTGGCGCGACACGCCGAGCCGTTCGGCCAGCCCTTCCTGCGTAAAGCGCTCGCCGGCCTCGAGCTCACCCGACAGGATCGCTTCGAGCAGCGAAGCGTGAACCTGGTCGACCAGGTCGGGTTCGTGGGCGAGCGGCCGCAGCATGATGTCCGTATCCTGAACTCTGTATACAGAACACGGTAAACGCGAGTCGGCGTGCCGTCAAGCCGGCTCACCCCGGCTCGTCGGCGCGGACGAACCGTCGAGGCGCCTGCGCCCGGTTTCGTCGAGCCAGGGGCGCAGCAGCGCCAGCACCTGGCGCACGCCGCGTTCGACCGACTCGGCCTGGAACGCCGGATCGCCGAATCGGCGCGCATTGCCGATGTACTCGAAGGGCAGCCAGCCGGTCGCGACGACGACCATGTTGGTCGCCAGCGCGTCGAGTTCGTCGGCGTCGGCCTTCAGTGCACCGGACTCGGCCAGGATCCGGCACAGCAGCGTCGCCGCCTCGGTCTTGCGCGCGACGATCGCCTGCAGTCCGGTTTCCAGCGCGCGATGTCGCGACAGCAGGTCGTTGGTGTCACGATAGACGAAGCGATGGCGCCAGATCGCTTCGAACAACAGTCGCAGGAACGGGGCGGCGTCCTCGAGGCGCACCTCGACCCTTGCGGTTTCGTCGAGCAGCCGGCCGATCCCGGCCTCGAAGTCCGCGAACAGCGCGGTGACGATCGCTTCCTTGTTGGGGAAGTGGTAGTAGAGGTTGCCGGGGCTGATCCCCAGGTCGTCGCCGAGCGCGCTCGCCGTGACGTTCGGTTCGCCGAGTTCGTTGAAGCGCTGGAGCGCGCGTTCGAGGATGCGTTCGCGCGTGCGGCGTGGCGGCTTGCGGGGCATGGTGCGCAGTCTGTCGGGGCGCCCCGCAGTCTATCGGGGCGCCCGTGCGATCGCCCGATCCAGCGCGGCCGCCACGTACGGTCGGACCGAAGGGTGTCGCGTCAGCTGCAGATGGCCGAGCCCGGCCAGTACGACGACGCGTGCATCGGGCAGCGTCTGCGTCGCCTGCGGCAACACGATGTTGTCGTGCAGCGTCAGCACGTTCGTGA
>JAAZBL010000147.1 GCA_012513825.1 Limnobacter sp.
GGCCGCTTGCCGCCGACCTGAAGCGCGCGCTGCGCCGCGAACCGCGCATCGACAACGACGCCAACTGCTTCGCGCTGTCGGAAGCGGTCGATGGCGCCGCAGCCGGTTCGCGCGTCGTCTTCGGCGTGATCCTCGGCACCGGGGTCGGCGGCGGGATCGTCGTCGACGGCCGGCTGCTCGGCGGCGCCAACGGCATCGCCGGCGAATGGGGCCACAACCCGCTGCCGGCGCCGCACCTGCCCGGCGAACTGCCCGGTCCGCGCTGCTGGTGCGGCCGCCGCGGCTGCATCGAGACCTGGCTCAGCGGCCCCGGCTTCGCCGCCGACCATGTGCGTACGGTCGCTGACGGTGCGGGCTCGGCCGTGCTCGGCGGTGCCGACGGTGCCGACGATGCCGATGCCAGCGCTGCCGTTGCCGGCGGCAACGCCGATGCGCGGGCGCTGGTCCTTGCGATGCGTGCCGGCGAGCCGGCAGCGCTCGCGGCCTTCGATCGCTACTGCGATCGCCTGTCGCGCGCGCTGGCCTCGGTGGTCAACCTGCTCGACCCGGACGCCATCGTGCTCGGCGGCGGACTGAGCAACGTCGACGAACTCTATGCCGAGGTGCCGCGCCGGATGGCCGCGCGCGTGTTCGCCGATCGCGCCGAAACGTCGCTGCTGCGCAACCGGCACGGCGATTCGTCCGGCGTGCGCGGGGCCGCGCGGCTGGCCGATTGAAGCGCGGCTTCGCCGGTTCGCCGGAGTGCGCGCTCCTCAGGCCGGCGCCAGCGAATCGAGCGGCCAGCGCGGCCGCACCTGGAATCCGGCCGGCGCGGCCAGGGCGTCGGCCTCGCCCTCGGCGCGCAGGGCGGCCAGGCGCTGCGCGCCGGCGAAAGCGATCATTGCGCCGTTGTCCGAGCACAGCGAAAGCTCGGGGAAATGCACGCGAATGCCGGCGCCTTGCTGCGCGGCCGCCAGCCGTTCGCGCAGGCGCCGGTTCGCACTGACGCCGCCGGCCACTACCAGCGTGTCTCGGCCGGTCTGTTCGAGCGCGCGCAGCGACTTGGCCACGAGGACCTCGGTGATCGCTTCCTCGACCTCGCGCGCGATGTCGGCACGCAGTTGCTGCGGATCCGGCGTCTCCGGATTGCCGCTGCCCGCCGCGGGCAGCTCGCGGCGCACCAGCGTCATCACGGCGGTCTTCAGGCCGCTGAAGCTGAAGTCCAGGTCGTCGGAGCGCAGCATCGGCCGCGGCAGCCGGTAGCGGCCGGCCTCGCCGCTTTCGGCCAGCTTCGCGATCGCCGGACCGCCCGGGTAGCCGAGCCCGAGCAGCTTCGCGCTCTTGTCGAAGGCTTCGCCGGCGGCGTCGTCGAGCGTATCGCCGAGAAGCGTGTAGCGGCCGATGCCCTGCACGTCCATCAGTTGCGTGTGGCCGCCCGAGACGAGCAAGGCGACGAACGGGAATTCCGGCGGATCGGCCGACAGCAGCGGCGACAGCAGGTGGCCTTCGAGATGGTGGACGGGGATCGCGGGCACGCCGAGCGCCCAGGCCAGCGAAGCGCCGATGCCGGCGCCGACCAGCAGCGCACCGGCCAGCCCGGGGCCGGCCGTGTAGGCGACGGCGTCGAGCGCGTCCAGCCCGACGCCGGCCTCGTCGAGCACCTGCCGCGCCAGGGGCAGCACGCGCCGGATGTGGTCGCGCGACGCCAGTTCGGGCACGACGCCCCCGTAGCGCTCGTGCATCGCGATCTGCGAGTGCAGCGCCTGCGCGAGCAGGCCGCGCTCGGTGTCGTAGACGGCGACGCCGGTTTCGTCGCAGGAGGTTTCGATGCCGAGCACGATCATCGTTCGAGTATCGCATGCGCGTTTTCCCGGATAATCGCGCCCCCATGAGCCAACGCTTCGACGTCGTCGTGATCGGTGCCGGCGCCGCCGGCATGTACTGTGCGGCGCAGCTCGGCCGGCGCGGGCTGCACGTGGCGCTGGTCGAGCACTGGCCGAAGCTGGCCGAAAAGATCCGGATCTCGGGCGGCGGGCGCTGCAACTTCACGAACCTGCAGGCCGACCGGCTCGAACGCTACAGCGGCGAAGATCCGGCCTTCGCGCGCAACGCGCTGCGTGCGCTGCCGCCGGCGCGCTTCATCGAGCAGCTGCGCCGGCGCGGTATCGACTATCACGAGAAGCACAAGGGCCAGTTGTTCTGCGACGACTCGTCGGAGCGGATCATCGCGATGCTGCGCGACGATTGCGACGAGGCGGGCGTGCGCTGGTTCCGGCCGGTCGCCGTGCATGCGGTCGAGTCGGCCGGCAGCTCGCCGCAGAGCGTCGCGTCGGGTCCGGGCAGGCCGGGGTCCGACGCGAGCGGCGGCCACCCGGGCCGCGGCCCGCTGCGCTTCGTCGTGCGCACGCAGGCCGGCGACCTGCGTGCCGCGTCGGTGGTCGTCGCCACCGGCGGGCTGGCGATCCCGAAGATCGGCGCCAGCGATTTCGGCCTTCGCGTCGCGCGCCGTTTCGGGCTGCGCGTCGTCGAGCCGCGGCCGGCGCTGGTGCCGCTGACTTTCGATGCGCGCGCCTGGCGCCCGTTCGCCGAGCTGGCCGGGCTGGCCCTGCCGGTCGTCATCGGCGTGCAGCCATCGATGCCGGACGCCAGGGTCGTCGGCGTCGCGCCGCGGCCCGCGGTTGCCGCGCCCCGTCCTGCCGTGACCGCGCCCCGTCCCGTCGCGCCGAGCTTCGACGAGGACCTGCTGTTCACGCACCGCGGCCTGTCGGGGCCCGCGGTCCTGCAGATCTCGACTTTCTGGCGGCACGGCGAGGCGCTGACGATCGACCTGGCCGGCGGCCGGGACCTCGAGGCGGCGCTGCTCGCCGGGAAGCGCAGCAGCCGGCAGCAACTTGCAAGCGTGCTGGGTGCACAGCTGCCGCGTCGGCTGGCCGTGCGCTGGCTCGCCGAGGCGCGCTTCGCCGAGCTGGGGCGGCGCCGGCTCGCCGAAGTCGCCGATCGCGACCTGGCCGCGCTTGCGGCCGCGTTGCGCGACTGGCGCATCGTGCCCGCCGGCACCGAAGGCTATCGCAAGGCCGAAGTGATGGCCGGCGGCGTCGCCACCGACGAGCTCGACCCGAGGTCGCTGGCCTCGCGCCGTGTGCCGGGGCTGCACTTCATCGGCGAGGTCGTCGACGTCACCGGCTGGCTCGGCGGCTACAACTTCCAGTGGGCATGGTCGTCGGCCTACCTGGCGGCGCAGGCCATCGCCGCCGATTCGGCGAGGGGGGCCGGCTGAAACGGCCGGGACCTTCGGTCCGCGTCGGCCCGTTCACGCGTCATCGATCCCCGCTCCGCTGATCGACAGCGTCCAGGCGGCGGCGCTCGCCTCCGCGCGCGCCACCGCGGCCAGCCCGATGCCGCCGAGTTCCCGGCACGATCGCCGGATTGCGCCTTCGTCGAGCCGCTCGCGCGCTTCGCAAAGCTGCAGCAGCGCGCCGAGCCTGCCGTCCCGTTCGAGCAGCGCGGCCCGGATCGGCGCCGCCAGCGGCAGATCCTTCAGCGCCTCGGCGAGCGGCATCCCGAACAGCGCGTCGACCTTCGACAGCATGCCGGTCATGAACGCCTGTGCGCCGAGCCGTTCGTCGTCGGGACGCCAGTCGGCGGCGACGAGCTCCATCGTCCGTGCGCGCGTGCCGACCTGCTGGACCAGGGGATCCCGCCGGGCCGGGCGCTGGTTGTCGCAGGAATAGAGCAGCAACTGGGCCCAGCGGCTGATCTGGCGCGTGCCCACGAGCTGGATCGCGGCCGGGATCGAGTCGACCGTGTGCCGGATCCCGGCGGCGCCCGAGCGCACGAGGCGCAGCAGCCGCGTCGCGAGGTCGGGGTGGCGCCGCAGTTCGTCGGCGAGCACGTCGAGCCCGCAGTCCTGCTCGAGCAGTGTGAGCAGCCGCAGGATCGCGTCGGAGGACGCGATCGGCCGGCGGGTTCGCAGCAGTTGCGGCTGCGCGAAGAAGAAGCCCTGGAACAGTTCGAAGCCGTCGTTGCGCGCCGCTTCGAACTGCTCGGCGGTCTCGACCTTTTCGGCGAGCAGCGTCTTGCCGCTGCCCGCCAGCTCGCCGGCCAGCCGGGCCGAGCCGTGGGCGCCCGCGAGCAGCACGTCGACCTTGACGATGTCGACCAGCGGCAGCAGCGCGAGGCGCGGGTCGTCGAGCGAAGCGACGTCGTCGAGCGCGAGACTGTAACCGAGCGCGCGAAGCTCGGCGAGCCGGTCGCGCAGCGCCGCGTCGACGGTCGTCGTCTCCAGCACTTCGAGCACGAACCGATCGGGCGGCAGCACGTTGACGACGTCGTCCATCAGCAGCGAGTGATCGGTGTTCACGTAGCCGAAGTGCGGGCCGAGGCTGTCGGACAGCCCGATGTCGACCAGCGCGCCGGCCATCACCTGGCTGCTCGCTCGCATCTCGTCGAGCGGGCGTTCGAAGTTCGCGGCCGGGCCGTCGTCGTCGGACTTTCGAAACAGCAGCTCGTAGGCGACCAGGGCCCCGCTGCCGTCGAGGACGGGCTGGCGGCCGAGTACGACTTCCTCGTGTCTCACGTCGTGCCGCGCGTGCCCGGGTCGCCGATGCGCTGCCGTCCCTCGGAGGCACCGCGCGACTCGCCGCCCGACGCCGCCGTATCGTCGACGACGACCCGGTTGCGCCCCTGCGATTTCGCGCGATAGGTGCGCCGGTCGGCCTCTTCGAGGAGCTGGCGAAGATTCGCGCCACTGCGATGCAGCGTCACGCCGATGCTCAGGGTCACCGCGATCGGTGCGCCGTCGGCAGTGCAGGGGCTGTCCTGCATCGTCGAGCGCAAGCGCTCGGCGATCGCGAAGGCCGCCGCTTCCGACTGCACCGGAACCAGCGCGCAGAACTCGTCGCCGCCGTAGCGGGCGATCAGCGAATCGGGGCGCAGGCTGGCGCGCAGCACGCCGGCGACGTGGCACAGCACGCGATCGCCGAACACGTGACCGTAGCGATCGTTGATCGTCTTGAAGTCGTCGAGGTCGATCATCAGCAGCGCGATGCAGGCCGCCGTGCCGCGCGGGGTGCTCGCGAGCATCGCCTGCGCCCTGTCGTGCAGCGAGCGCCGCGATACGAGCCCGGTGAGGTCGTCGGTCGCGGCCTGCTGGCGCAGCCGGGTGCTGAGCTGCGAGTTCGCGACGCTGAGCACGGCCACGGTCATCGCGAACGGAAACGCGCCGAAGATCAGCGCGAACATCAACCGTGCCGCGCCGGGCGGCGCGGAGCCGTCGGGATGCATCGGGATGCCTTCGAAGGCGAACATCAGCATCCGGCACGCCGTGACCACGAGAATCGCCAGCGTCAGCGCGCGCATCAGCCGCACCGAACGCAGCAGGTCGCGCCACGGCGAGCGATGGGCCTCGCGCGCGGCGAGCGCGAGGAAAAAGACGATGAAGCCGCTGCCCAGCGCGATCCGCAGTTGCGCGTGCTGCGCGGTCGCCGAGTTCAGCAGCAGCATGCACGGCACGTAGACCGCGAAAGCGGCCCAGGCCGGCTTCGCGCGCACCGGCCTGCCCAACATCTGCGCACTGCCGAGCCAGAGCATGATCGTTGCCAGACCGTACAGCGCATAACCCACCGGTGGCCCGAGCATTGCAGGGATCGTCTCGCGATAGGCGAACGTGGTGAAGCCGCTGCCCATCGCCAGGACGGCAGCGGCGAAGTAGTGCAGGGCCGGCCCCGAATCGCGGTGGTCCTTGCGCAGCCACAGCAGGATCCCCGCCGCGACCGCGCTGGAAAAGCCGGTCATCAGGTAGACGGTCGGGATGTCGAACAACTCGGCGGCGAACATGCCCGGTATTCTGGGTGCTGCATCCGGCGCCGGCCGCCGCGGGCCGACGGATGGCTGTCGACCGGCCGGCATGCGGCGGCCGCCAGCCAGCAGGCGGCACGCCGCCGGGTGGCTGCACGCGGCCCGGCGGCTGCACGCGGCCGACGGTCAGAAGCCGATGCGCTGCCGCCTGCCCTTGCGCTCCATCGACAGGTCTTCGACGGCGATCCGGTCGCGCTTCGCGATCTTGGCGTTGCCGAAGGCGCCGACGAGCATCCTGCGCATCTCGCGCGGCGGCACGCCGGCCATCCGGTCGGCGACGTCGTCGTCGAGCGTCTCGGGGAACTGCTCGCCCCAGCTATGGGCGTTGCGGATCTCGCGATACAGCGCGCCCGCGATCCGGCGTGCCGCCTGCGCGTCGGGCGGCGCGATCTCGTAGACGTTGAACCGGTTCAGGATCGGCTCGGGGATCCGGCTCGCGTCGTTCGCCGTGGCGACCCAGGCGATTTCCGAGCAATCGAGCGGGATTTCGGCGAACTCGTCGACGAACTCGGCCGCCGTGTCGGGTTCGAGCAGGCTGTAGAGTGCGCCGAGCGGATCGTACTGGCCGTCGGCCGAGGTCTTGTCGATCTCGTCGACGACGAAGACCGGGTTCGCGAAGTCGCCGTTGACGAGCGTCTCGAAGACCTTGCCGGTGCGCGAGTTGCGCCACTGCGACGACGCGCCCGACAGGATCCAGCCGGCGGTCAGCGAGCTCATCGAGACGAAACCGTAGCCGGTGCCGAGCAGCTGCGAGAGCCGGCGCGCGAAGTGCGTCTTGCCGATGCCCGGATCGCCGAGCAGCAGCAGCGGGGGCAACTCGATCGGATCGTCGGTCTCCAGGCACAGCGCAAGCTGCCTGCGCAGATCGTCGAGCACCTCGCGGAAGTTGGGCAGCTCGTCGGCCAGCCCCTCGAAGTCCGGCATCGTGCCGGGCTTGACGCTGAAGCGCTCGCCCCCGGAGCGGATCATCTTCTCGTAGACGCTCTTGAGCGCCTCGTTGCCGTTGGGGCCGAGGTCGCCGAGCGCCGTTTCGACGCGGGTGGTCGAGTAGATCCGGCGAAAGCCGGCGATCGAGATCGCGTTCGACATGCAGGACTCCTGGAGTACGGCACGCCTTATTTTTAGGCACGCAGCGCGCGCCAGGCAACAATAGGTGATTCCGGACGTGGAAAATGCCCGACAAGCGGAACGGCGGGTCGCCTTTTGCGGCTGCGGTCCGTTTCGTGCTATAGTTTCCGGCTCTATGAAAGGGGGTGAGAGTTAATGCCGACCGTCCGCGTCAAGGAGAACGAGCCGTTCGACGTCGCGCTTCGCCGTTTCAAGCGTACGATCGAGAAAGCCGGGATCATCACCGAGCTGCGAGCGCGCGAGTTCTACGAGAAGCCGACCGCGGAGCGCAAGCGCAAGAAGGCCGCCGCAGTCAAGCGGCACTACAAGCGCATTCGCAGCCAGATGCTGCCGAAGAAGCTCTACTGACCAGCCCCGCCCGCCGGGCCCGCCTTCGCCGCCCCTTGCATTGAGGCCGGCCGCAGGCCCCGGCAGCCTGGCCGGTCAGGCACAGGTCCCCAGAACCCGCCCCGGAGTATCCCGCGGCGGGTTTTTCGTCTTTGCGCGCTGCTGAGCTGCGCCTCCTGGAGGAACCGACGATGACTCTGAAGAATCGGATCAACGAGGACATGAAGGCCGCGATGCGTGCCCGCGAAGCGGAGCGCCTGTCGGCGATCCGCATGCTGCAGGCGGCGATCAGGCAGAGGGAGATCGACGAGCGCGTCGAAGCCGACGATGCTCTGGTGATCGGGATCGTCGACAAGCTGGTCAAGCAGCGGCGCGATTCGGCGACGCAGTACGAGCAGGCCGGTCGTCCGGAGCTTGCCGCGCGCGAGCGGGCCGAGATCGACGTGCTGTCGGCCTACCTGCCGCGGCAGGCCAGCGCCGACGAGGTGGCCGCCGAGATCGAAGCCGCGATCGCCGCCGCCGGCGCCACCGGCCCGCAGGACATGGGCCGCGTGATGGGCGTGCTCAAGCCGCGGCTGGCCGGGCGCGCCGACATGGCACAGGTTTCGTCGCAGCTACGCAGCCGGCTTGCCGCGAGCTAAGCTGACGGCGTGATCCCCCAGGGCTTCATCCAGGACCTGTTGGCGCGCGTCGACATCGTCGATGTCGTCGGCCGCTATGTGCGCCTTCGCAAGGGCGGCGCCAACTATCTGGGCCTGTGCCCGTTCCACGCCGAAAAGTCGCCGTCGTTCACCGTCAGCCCGACCAAGCAGTTCTACCATTGCTTCGGCTGCGGCGCGCACGGCTCGGCGATCGGTTTCCTGATGGAGCATGCCGGGCTCGGCTACGTCGATGCGATCACCGAGCTGGCGCGCTCGCTCGGGCTCGAGGTGCCCCGCGAAGCCGGACGCGGCGGGCCGTCCGCGGACCCGCGCACACCGGGCCTGCTCGACCAGCTGGCCCGCGCCGACCTGCACTACCGTCGGCGCCTGCGCGACTCCGCGCGTGCGATCGACTACCTGAAGGGGCGCGGCCTGACCGGGCAGACGGCCGCGCGCTTTGCGATCGGCTACGCGCCCGACCAGTGGCGCGGGCTCGAGGCGGCCGTCCCCGACTACGGCGATGCCGGCCTGGTCGAAGCGGGGCTGGTCGTCGAGAACGACGGCGACGACGGCCGCAAGCGCCGCTACGACCGATTCCGAGACCGGATCATGTTCCCGATTCGCAATCCGCGCGGGCAGGTCATCGGGTTCGGCGGCCGGGTGCTCGACCGCGGCGAACCGAAGTACCTGAATTCGCCGGAGACGCCGGTGTTCTCGAAAGGGCGCGAGCTCTACGGGCTGTACGAGGGGCGCGACGCGATCCGCCGCGAGAACTGCGTCGTCGTCGTCGAGGGCTACATGGACGTCGTCGTGCTGGCACAGCACGGAGTCGGCAACGTCGTGGCCACGCTCGGCACGGCAACCACGCCCGAGCACGTGCGCAAGCTGCTGCGCCTGGTCGACCGGGTCGTCTTCGCGTTCGACGGCGATGCCGCCGGCCGTAAGGCGGGCTGGCGCGCGCTCGAAGCGAGCCTGCCGCAGGCGGCCGACGCCAAGCGCATCGATTTCCTGTTCCTGCCGGCCGAGCACGACCCCGACAGCTTCGTGCGCGAGCACGGCGAGGCCGGTTTTCGCGAGACGCTGGCCGACGCGATGCCGCTGTCGGAGCTGCTGGTCCGCGAGCTGTCGGCGCGCACGGGCCTCGATTCGCCGGAGGCGCGCGCCCGGTTCCTGGCCGAGGCCCGGCCGCTGCTGCAGGCGCTGGCAGCGCCCGCGCTTCGTCTGCAGCTCGTGCACCGGACCGCGGAGCTGACGCGGCTGTCGGCGGCCGAAGTCGACGCGTATCTCGGTTCGTTCGACGAGCGTCGCGAGGCAGGCGGTCGCGGCGGCAGCGGCCGAGGCGGCGAGGGCGCGCCCGGCGACCGGCAGCGGGGGCACGGCCACGAAGGCGGCTGGCACCAGGAGGGCGGCCGGCACCAGGAAGGCGGCTGGCGCCAGGAAGGTGGTGGTTGGCGCCGCGACGATGGCTGGCGCCCTGGTGGCCGCCCCGGCGGCCACAGGACCTGGCTTTCGCGCGACCAGCCGGTGCCGCGCGCGCCGGTCGAAAGCCCGGACCTGGAATCGCGCGTGCGACTTCTGCTCGCGCTTCATCCGGGCCTGAGCGCCGAAGTCGAACGAGGCGAATGGTTGTCCGCCGAGCTGCTCGACTGGACCGCCGCGCTGGCCCGGCTGCCGGCCGGCAGCACGGTCGGCAATGTGCTGGCGATGCTGCGCGAGCAGTCGCCGCAGGCCGAGCGACGGCTCGAGCGCGAGCTCGCGTCGGACGCGGCGGCACTGGCCGACTTGTCGGCGGCCGAGGCGGCGAACGAGCTGGTCGCCGCCACCGAGCAGCTGCGCGACCGGCACCTGCGACGCCAGATCGACGCCCTCGTCAGGGCCGGCATCCAGAGCGACGAAGACAGGGTGCGCTACCAGAACCTGATGGCAATGAGAAGACGGGCTTGATATAATGGCAAGTTGCCCTGATCTGGGTCGCATCACCCCGGCACCACGCCTCGAGCAAGGCGGTCGGCGAGGTCCGCCAACCTCGCCGCTGTTCTTCGAGTGCTCCGCCGGAGCAGTTCCGCAGCGCCCGGCGGCACGAAAGGCTGCCGCAGCAGGATCGACAACAAGGATTCCGGACCCACCGTCCGCTCGCCCCGCGGCAGCGTCGACCCGGCCCGGAACACCACGTCCAAGGCGATTCAACCAGTGACGACGAAATCTTCCGCCAAGAGCAGCACGGCCGCGGCCAACACCGCGACGCCGAAAGACTCGATCGCAGCCGAAACCCGTAACGCCTCGAAGGCGACGGTGAAGGCGGCCGCGGCCGCACAGCCGTCCAAGGCGTCGGCCCCGGCCGCCGGCGCGTCGAAGGCCGCTGGCAAGGCGGCGTCGAAAGCCGGCGCAGCCAAGGCCGCCGCACCGGCAGCCAAGGCGCGTGCCGCCGCGAAGACCACCACGACCCGGGCGAGCGCCGCATCGCGGACGGCTGCGGCCGGCGAGAAGGCGGCTGCGCCCGCGAAGAAGGCTGCGGCCAAGGCGCCTGCCGCGAAGGCCACGCGCGCGTCGAAATCGGCGGCGAAGACCCCCAAGGGCAAGGGCAAGGCGGCGAAGGTCAGCAAGGCCGGCAGCGCGCCCGAGGAGATCGACGACGACATCCTGGCCGACGCCGACACCGATGCCTTCGACGAGGCCGACGACGACGTCGACGCGGTCGAGACGATCCCCGAGGAGGTCGAGGTCGTTGCGCCTGCCGTGAAGTCGCGCCGTGGCGCCCGCACGAAGGAAAAGCAGCTGCTCAAGGAATTCGGCGGCCGCCAGGGCATCACCGAAGAGCAGCGCGAGATCACGCGCAACAAGCTCAAGCAGCTGATCAAGCAGGGCAAGGAGCGCGGCTACCTGACCTTCGCCGAGATCAACGACCAGTTGCCGGAGGAACTGATCGACGTCGAATCGCTCGATTCGATCGTCGGCACCTTCAGCGACATGGGGATCCCGGTGCACGAGCAGGCGCCCGACGCCGAGTCGCTGCTGATCTCCGACCGCAGTGCCGTCGTCGCCACCGACGAAGACGCCGAGGAGGAAGCCGAGGCCGCGCTGTCGACCGTCGACTCCGAATTCGGCCGCACGACCGATCCGGTGCGCATGTACATGCGCGAGATGGGTTCGGTCGAGCTGCTCACGCGCGAAGGCGAGATCGAGATCGCCAAGCGGATCGAGGAAGGCCTCAAGCACATGGTGCAGGCGATCTCGGCCTGCCCGACCACGATCGCCGAAGTGCTCGCGCACGCCGAGAAGATCGGCGCCGGCACGATGCGCATCGACGAAGTCGTCGACGGCCTGCTCGACGGCAGCGAAGACGAGGTCGCGCCGCCGCGTCCGGCCGCGCCGGCCGCCGCAGCCAGCGACGACGACGAGGAAGACGAGGACGATTCCGCGCGCGCCGGTGCCGCCCGGCTCGAAGAGCTCAAGAGCGCGTCGCTCGAGAAGTTCGCCCACATCGGCGAATGGTTCGACAAGATGCGCCAGGCCTACGAGAAGGACGGTTACAAGAGCAAGGCCTACCTGAAAGCGCAGCACGAGATCCAGTCCGAGCTGATGAGCATCCGCTTCACGGCCAAGATGGTCGAGCGCTTGTGCGATACGCTGCGCGGCCAGGTCGACGAAGTGCGCTCGCTCGAGCGCGCGGTCGGCGACATCGTCGTCAATCGCGTCGGGATGCCGCGCGAGAAGTTCATCGAGAGCTTCCCGGGCAACGAGACGAACTTGCAGTGGGCGGAACAGCTGCTGGCCAAGAATCCGCCTTACGCCGCGGTCCTGCAGCGCAACCTGCCGGCGATCCAGGACCTGCAGCAGAAGCTGATCGACCTGCAGGCGCGTGTCGTGCTGCCGCTGGCCGACCTGAAGGAAATCAACAAGCGCATGTCGGCGGGCGAGATGAAGGCCCGCAAGGCCAAGCGCGAGATGACCGAGGCCAACCTGCGGCTGGTGATCTCGATCGCCAAGAAGTACACGAACCGCGGGCTGCAGTTCCTCGACCTGATCCAGGAAGGCAACATCGGCCTGATGAAGGCGGTCGACAAGTTCGAGTACCGGCGCGGCTACAAGTTCTCGACCTATGCCACCTGGTGGATCCGCCAGGCGATCACCCGTTCGATCGCCGACCAGGCACGCACGATCCGGATCCCGGTGCACATGATCGAGACGATCAACAAGATGAACCGGATCAGCCGCCAGATCCTTCAGGAAACCGGCCAGGAGCCCGATCCGGCCACGCTGGCCTCGCGCATGGAGATGCCCGAGGACAAGATCCGCAAGATCCTGAAGATCGCCAAGGAGCCGATCTCGATGGAGACGCCGATCGGCGACGACGACGATTCGCACCTGGGCGACTTCATCGAGGACACGGCCACGCTGGCGCCGGCCGACGCCGCGCTGCACGGTTCGATGCGCGACGTGGTCAAGGAAGTGCTCGATTCGCTGACGCCGCGCGAAGCGAAGGTGCTGCGCATGCGTTTCGGCATCGAGATGAGCACCGACCACACGCTCGAGGAAGTCGGCAAGCAGTTCGACGTGACGCGCGAGCGGATCCGCCAGATCGAGGCCAAGGCGCTGCGCAAGCTGCGTCACCCGAGCCGGGCGGACAAGCTGAAGAGCTTCCTCGAAGGGCAGTAGGCCGGCAGGCGATTCCTTCGGATCAGCAGGCGACCTCGCGCAGCACCTGCAGCGGGCCCGCCTGCCTGATCGTCTCGATCTGCTCCGGCTGGCGGACGTAGATCGCTCCGCCGTACGTCAGCGCGTTGATCGACACCTCGCCGAAGTGCTCGCGGCTGCGCGGCACGACGAGCATCCAGCCGCTGCCGACGAGCAGGTTGAACGGCGGCAGCAGCCCCGATTCGCCGGCTTCCATTTCGAGCTCCATGCAGGCGAGCTCGAAGGCCCGATGCATGCTGCGCGCCGCCTGTTCGACCGGCGTTCCGATCGAAGCATCGACGCGCACGAAGCAGTGCTTCATCGGCAGGCCCGGATGCGTGACCGACGACAGCTCGGGCTGGTCGGCCGGCAGGCGGGCTGCGAGCATCGCGAGGCTCGGGTTGTCCGGCGCCTCCGGCAGCCACTGCACGTGCTTGTGCCGCTGGCTCGCGCCAGCGGCCGCACCGCCGTTGTAGAAGCCGAGGCCGCCCGATTCGCAGATCACGAGTGCGAGCGCCCTGAAATCCGCGAGGTCGAGCGGACTGAGCTGCTCTGCAAACTCACGCCGCGCGATCACCAGATGCCGGTCGCAGATCGGGAACTTGTTCAGGATCGCCGTGTGCCGATCGCCCAGCGGACCGACGGTCAGCGCCGGTTCCGGATTCAGGAACGGGTTGAAGTTCGGGTCGCGCGGGCCGCCCGGCATCAGGCTCGCGGCGTCCTTGCCGGCGAGCGTCGAGGCCCATCGCACGACGAAGCGCAGGCCGCCGTCGAAGACCTCGGCCTGCTCCGTCTGCATCGGGCGCAGCGCCCCGCTCGCCTTGGCTGCCGCGCTGCGTTCGTCGACAGCGCGCATCAACTCGGTAGTCATCACTCCTCCGGAGAAAACACGACCGCGCTCAGGCGGTCGAGCGTTCAGGGACGGGGGGATGATAGCCCGCTCATTTGCCCTGGAACACCGGAGCGCGCCGCTCGGCCATCGCCTTGACGCCTTCCTTGAAGTCCTGGGTCTCGAACTGCCAGTTCTGCTCGACGCTTTCGCGAGCCACGGCCAGCCGGATCTGTTCGACGAGCCCCGCGCGCAGCGTGGCGCGGGTCGACTGGACCGCGAGCGGCGACGAGATCGCGATCTCGGTGGCGAGCTCGATCGCCTTGGCTCGTACCTGGTCCTGCGAGACCAGCACGTCGGCCAGGCCGATCCGGACGGCCTCCTCGCCGCCGATACGCCGGCCGGTGTAGAACAGCATCGCCGCATGCTGGGGCCCGACGATTCTCGGCAGCGTGTGCGACAGGCCGAAGCCCGGGTGGAAACCCAGGCGATTGAAGTTCGCCGAGAAGCGGGCCTCCGGACACGTCACCCGGAAATCCGGGACCAGCGCAAGTCCGAGGCCGCCCCCGATCGCCGGACCGTGGATCGCTCCGACCACCGGCTTCGTGCAGGCAAACAGCCGGATCGCTTCGAAGTAGATCGGATTGACCGCGCGCGGACTCTTGTGCTTCGGCGTCGCCTCGCGATTCGCGAAGTTGGCGCCGGCGCAGAAGGCCGTCCCCTGCGAGCAAAGGACGATCGCACGGCAGTTCGCATCGGCTTCGAGCTGCTCGAAGGCGTCCGCGATCGCCGAGATCATCGGAATGTCGAAGAAATTGTGCGGGGGCCGCTGGATCTCGACGATCGCGACGTGCCCTTCGAAGTTCACGCCGATGTATGGGGCGTTCTCGGTATTGCTCACGATGTTTTCATCTCCGGTTTGACGGTTCGAGGCTCACTGCGGCGCGATCTTCGCGATGTCCACGTAGCTGCGCCAGTTCGCACGCTCGCGCGTCACGAACCCGGCGAGTTCGGCAAGGCTCAGCCGCTTCGGATGAAAGCCGAGCTTCTCGAGCTGTGTCTTCATCGGGTCGGTCGTCACGATCTCGTTGATCAGGTCGTTGAGCGCCTGGAGCGTCGCTTCGGGCACGCCGCGGGGAACCGCAATTCCGAGAAAGCCGCCGGCTACGTTGTAGTCGGGATAGGTTTCCGTCAACAGCGGCACGTCGGGATACTTCGGCAGCCGGCTCGCGCCCATCGCGGCGATCGCACGCAGCTGTCCCGAAGATACGTAGCTGTCGCCTGCCACGCTGTCGACGAAGATGACATCGAGCGAGCCGCCGATCAGGTCGTTCATCGCGCTGCCGATCTGCTTGTACGGAATCGGCATCAGTTCGATGCCCGCCAGCTGATTGATCATCGCGCCCGGAATGTTCGACGACGCGTTGAAGTGGCCGTAGTTCAGCTTGCTGGGGTGCCGCTTCGCGTGCGCGACGAAATCGGCGAGCGTGCGGTACGGAGCATCCTTGTTTACCAGCACGAACGTCGAGCCGCTGCCGAAATGACCGACCAGCGTGAAATCCTTTTCCGGGTCGTAGGGCAGGTTCCTGAACAGGCTCGGATTGGCCAGGTGCGTCGATGTCGTCGCGAGCATCAGCACCGATCCGTCGCTCGGTGCGTGCTTCGCCGTTTCGACGCCGATGATGCCGTTCGCGCCCGGCTTGTTCTCTACCACGACTGCCTGGCCGGTCTTCTTCGTGATCTGTTCGCCGAGCATGCGAGCCGTGATGTCGCCCGATCCGCCCGGAGCGAACGGAACGATGATGCGCAGCGTGGCATGCCCGCCCGGTTGCGCGAAGCCGGTAGGCGCAACAGCGATCAGGGCGCTCGCAACGAGTGCTTTCGCGAGGTCGCGTCGTTTCATGTCGTCTCCTTGTTCGTTTCTCGTGCATCGATGGGGGGCAGGCCGAGATCCCGGTTGTGCTGTCCGAGCTCGGGCGCCTTGCATCCGACCGGCGGACGTTGCCCATCGAACGAGACCGGCAGCCCGACCACCTTCAGATCGGCGCCGGGGATGTCCTGGAAGATGCCGAGCGCCGTCGTCTGCTCCTGCTCGGTGACCTGCTGCAGGTCGTGGATAGGCGCGCACGGCACGCCGATGGCTTCGAGCCGTTCGATCCAGTGGGACGTCGATGCCGTGCGCAGGATCGCCTCGATCCGCGGGATCACCTCCGTCTTGTTCGCTACGCGTAGCGCATTGCTTGCGAAGCGCGGATCCTCGGCCCACTCTGGGTGTCCGAGTTCGCGAGCGAGCTTCGCGAACAGCCGGTCGTTGGCGGCGGCAACGACGATCTCGCCGTCGCTCGTTTCGAACGACTGGAACACCACGACGCGTGGATTCCCGCTCCGGTGCCGCCTCGGCTGCTCGCCCGTTGCATTGAAACCTGCGAAGTGCACGCCGAGCCAGCCGAGTGCCGTTTCGAACAGCGAGGTATCGACGATTCCGCCTCGGCCGGTGGCGTGTCGTCGAAACAGCGCTGCGATGCATCCGAGTGCCGCCCAGACGCCGGTGCCGAGGTCGAGCACCTGCATGCCGACGCGGGCGGGCGGCCCGTCTTCGGTGCCATTGACCGAGAACATCCCGGCGAAAGCCTGGATCATCGGTTCGTACCCGGGCTTCAGGTGCATCGGCCCCTTGTTCCCGAATGCCCATAGCGAGCAGTAGACGAGACGCGGATTGAGCTCGAGCAAGGTGGCTGCGTCGAGGCCGAGATCGTCCATGACACCGGGCCGCAGATTCTGCACGAGCACGTCGCACTCGCACAGATGGCGCTTCAGCCACGCAATGGCTTCGGGATCTTTCAGGTCCAGCGTGATGCCGCGTTTGCCACGGTTCATCGCATGGAAGGTCGTCGCCATGCCTTTCCAGAACGGCGGGCCCCAACCGCGCGCGTCGTCGCCGCCTTCGGGGCGCTCGACCTTGAGCACGCCGGCGCCGAGCGAGGCGAGGATCTCGCCCGCGTAGGGTCCTGCAATGTTCTGCGCAATCTCGACGACGCGGATCCCTGTCAGCGGCAGCGAGGATGCCGTCGATCCGTCTTCGCCGACGGTCGCGGGGCGGGAGTGATCGGTCGGTTTCATCTCAACGCCCTGTGAACGCCGGCTTGCGCTTCTCTACGAAGCTCGCCACGCCTTCCCTGAAGTCCTCGGTTTCGAGGCACTTCGGGATTTCGGCGTCTGCGAAGCGGGTGGCCTCCGCCAGCGTCTCGAAGGCCGCGTTGCGAAGCTGCTGCTTGATGATGCGCATCGAGCGCGGCGACGACAGGTTTGCGAACTCGGCGGCGCGGACCCGGACCTCGGTTGCGAAGTTTTCGGCGGGCAGCATGCGCACGAGACCCATCGATTCGGCCTCGGCGGCGTCGATCGTCCGGCCAGAGAGCAGCAGGTCGGCGGCGTTCATGGGCCCGATCAGCCGCGGCAGCATCCATGCGCTGCCGTGCTCGGCGATCAGTCCGCGGCGCGCGAACGCGGTCGACAGCCTGGCGCCGGCGGCCATGTAGCGCAGATCGCAGTAGAGCGTGACGCACAGGCCCACGCCCGCCACGGCGCCGTTGATCCCGGCAATCAGCGGCTTGGGCACCGCGAGCAGGTAGCTGTAACGCTGATCGAAATTGCCGTCGCCGGACAGCGGAGGGGCGGCGGCGACGCCACCCGCGGCGCGACCCTGGAGCCTGCCCATGTCGGCACCGGCGCAGAAGCCGCGTCCCGCGCCGGTGATCACGATCGCACGCACTTCGTCGTCGGAAGACGCCGCTCCGATCGCTGCGCGGAATTCCGCTTCCATCGTCGGCGTCCAGGCATTCATCCTGTCGGGCCGATTCAGCGTGATCGTCGCGACGCGGTCGGCGACGTCATAAAGGATCTCGGTGTATACCATCGTCTCCTCCAGTCCCTCTGTCAGGCCGTCCGGATTCCGGCTTCGAACCGTCGTTGCGTCAGGCCTTTCCAGAACGCTGCCGAGCGGCCCGTGATCGCGGCTCGCCCGAGCCGCTCTGCCCACCACGAGTCCGAACCGAACTCCTCGCGCCAGGCCCACAGGCGCCGCGTGCCGAAGTTCAGCATGTGCTCGTAGGTGAATCCGATCGCGCCATGGACCTGGTGCGCGATCGAGGTCGCACGGGTTGCCGCCTCGCCGCTGCGGATCTTGGCGACTGCGGCACTGAATACCGTCGAACTGCAGTCGGTCGAGCCCGGGGACGGGGCGTCGTTCATCGCGACGAGCGTCGCCATGCGCGCCGCGGCCACGTCGCCGGCCAACAGTGCGAGCTGCTGTTGCAGTGCCTGGTTCTTGCCGATCGGCTTGCCGAACTGCACGCGGTCGTTCGCGTACTGGACCGACTGCTCGAGCACCCATTCGAGCGCGCCGACGATCATCGCGCTGCGCGCGAGCGCGCCCAACGTCCATAAGGGCCGGTCCAGCTGCGGCAGCGGGTTCGCTGCCTGCGCGACCGCGCGCACGTCGTCGAAGCTCAGGGCGTCGGCCGGGATCTTCGCGTGGTTCGTGCGCTCGACGATCCTTGCCGACTCGTTGCCCGCGATGTCGACGAGCGCGATGCCACCGGCACCCAGAGAGACGACGGCCCAGCGGCAGTGACGCGCCCAGGCCACGCGCGGTGCCTTTCCGCTGAGCCTCAGGGAAGTGCCGCTGCCGCTTTCGGTCAAGCTGTTGTCGAGCCCTTGTTCGACGATCGCGATCGGCCCTTCGGGCACGTCGATCCCGGCCATCGACAGCAGCTGCGCGCCGATCATCGTCTCGGCCAGCGGCAGCGGGACCTGCCAGTAGCCGATGCCGCGCAGGATCGGGTAGGCGGCGGCCCAGCTCTCGCCGATTCCGCCGGCGTCTTCGCTTGCCAGCGCCAACGGGAAACCGCTGTCGACGGCCAGTTGCCAGAATTCGTCGGGAAAGACGCCTGTCTCGAACTTCTCCAGCAATCCCTTGTCGACGTTTTCCGAAAACAGGCGCGCAGCGCTCTGTTCGATCATCGAGTCGCTCATCTCAGCCCCAGCCCCCGTGCGAGGATGCCGCGCAGGATTTCGCGGGTACCACCGCGCAGCGAGAAGGAAGGCACGGCCATCGCCGTGTACTGCATGACCTGCGCGAGTGGCGAGTCCGGGTCGACGCGGCCGCCGAACAGGTCGTGCGCGATGTCGGGCATCGCCTGCTCGACGAGCGCGCCCTGGTCCTTGACCGCCGCTGCGGCGAGGGCCGGGCTCTCGCCGCGGGCGAGCATCGCCGACACGCCGAGCGACATCTGCCGCAGCGTCGCGTAATGCGCAGCGATTCGTCCGAGCGCAACCGCGTGGCGCGGGTCGTCCGCATCCGCGACGTCGAGCATCTCCAGCAGCAACTGCGTGCTGCTCAGGTAGCGCTCGGGCCCGCTGCGCTCGAACGCGAGTTCGGTCGTGACCTGCTGCCAGCCCTCGCCCTCGGTGCCGATCAGGTTCTCGTGCGGCACCAGCACGTCGTCGAACGTGACCTCGTTGAAGTCGTGCTCGCCGATCTGGCTGATGATCGGCCGGATCGTCAGTCCGGGTGTCTTCATGTCGATCAGGAACTGCGACATGCCGGCGTGCCGGTTCTCGCCGCGCTCGCCGGTGCGGACGAGCGCGATCATGTAGTGCGTGCGATGTGCGCCGGAGGTCCAGACCTTTCGCCCGTTGATCAACCAGCCCTTTTCGGTCTTCGTGGCCTTCGTGCGAATCGAGGCGAGATCCGAGCCCGAGTCGGGTTCGCTCATGCCGATGCAGAAGAATGCCTCGCCGCGCACGATCTTCGGGACGATCCGCGGGGCAAGGACGTCGGGCGAGAAACGCATCAGCAGCGGGCCGCTCTGTCGGTCGGCGACCCAATGGGCGCCTACCGGCGCCCCGGCGGCCAGCAGCTCCTCGAGCACGACGTAGCGCTCGAGCGGGGAACGCTCGCCACCGCCATAGCGTTTCGGCCAGGTCATTCCGATCCAGCCTTTCCCGGCCATCTTGCGGCTGAATTCCGGGTCGTTGCCTGACCAGTTGCGGGCTCGTCTTGCGGCCGGGTAGTCGGCAAGGTGCTCGGCGATGAAGGCGCGCACTTCCTGCCGCAGCGCTTCGCACTCCGGCGGCAGCTCGCCGGGCTTGATGTCAATGGCCTGCATTGGCCGGACTCCTTCGAATGGATGACAGCCGCACCGAGGCGCGACGGGGAGGATTTGATCTCAAAATTGTTTGTCGGTCAACAAATATTCTGCTAACGTTCGGCCCGAACCCTGCAGCCAAGAGCCATGTCTGACCTGAATCGAACCTCTGCCGGCAAGCGGTCCGGCCCCCTGGCGGGCGTACGCGTGCTCGACCTGACCTCGGTCGTGCTCGGGCCGGTAGCCACGCAATTGCTCGGCGACTACGGCGCCGACGTCATCAAGGTCGAGGCTCCCGAGGGCGACCTGATGCGCGCCAACGGCGTTTCGAAGAACCGCGGAATGAGCTCGATCTTCCTGTCGGTCAATCGGAACAAGCGCTCGCTGGCGATCGACCTGAAGACACCCGAGGGGCGGGCGGCGCTGGAGCGGCTGCTGCCGACCGTCGACGTGTTCGTCCACAACATGCGCGTGCGAGCGATCGAGAGGCTCGGCTTCGGCTACGAGGCGGTCGCTGCGATCAACCCGGGGATCGTCTATTGCGTCGCCACCGGTTTCGGACAGAGCGGCCCTGACGCGCACAAGCCCGCCTTCGACGACGTGATCCAGGCCGCCTGCGGTCTCGCGAGCCTGATCGGCCACGAACGCGGCGCGCCCGACTACGCGCCCACGCTGCTGGCCGACAAGACGGCCGGGCTCGCCACGGCGAATGCGATTCTCGCTGCGCTGTTCCACAAGGCGCGCACCGGCGAAGGCCAGTATGTCGAAGTGCCGATGTTCGAGACGATGGCGGCCTTCACGCTGACCGAGCATCTGGGAGGGCTCACCTTCGACCCGCCGCGCGCCAAGGCCGGCTACGCGCGCCTGCTCGCCGGCGGACGCAAGCCCGCGCCCACGCGCGACGGCTTCGTCGCGATGCTGCCCTACACGACCGCCCACTGGACGGCGTTCTTCCGCCAGGTGGGTCGCGAAGATCTCGCGAAGAAGTACGACCTCGAGGATCGACACGAACGCAACGCCCGCATCAGGGAGCTCTATGCGGACATGGCGAGCGTCACGCGCGAGATGACGACCGACGAGTGCCTGGAGCTTTGCCGCCGGCTCGATGTGCCGGCCACGCGGATCTACTCGATCGACGAGTTGCCCGAGCACCCGCATCTGAAGGCGGTCGGATTGTTCCAGCGCGTCGAGCATCCGACCGAGGGACCGATCGTCAGCATGCGGCCGGCGGCGCTGTTCTCGAAGACGCCGGCCGAACTTGCGCTGCCTGCACCGACGATCGGGCAGCACTCGGTGGAGATCCTGCGCGAAGCCGGCCTCGACGAGACCGCGATCGACAGGATCCTGCCCGGGAAGACCGCCCAACAGGGTTAGCAATCGCTTGCCGGCAACCTGCCGGATACCGAGGAGAACCAGACCGATGAAAAAGCTTCTACTGACTGCCGGATTGGCGTTGCTGACGCCGCTCGCGATCGCGAAGGGCGCCGCCGACTTCCCATCGAAGCCGATCCGCATCGTCGTTCCTTTCACCGCGGGCAGCGGCTCCGACACCGGAGCGCGCGTCTACGGGGAGATCCTGTCCAGGTTCCTGGGCCAGCCGGTCGTCGTCGAGAACAAGCCCGGCGGGTCGGGCTTGATCGCGATCCAGACGGTCAAGGCGGCCGAGCCCGACGGTCACACGATCATGCTCGCGAGCAACTCGCCGATGACCGTGAATACCGTCGTGTTCAAGAAGCTGGCTTACGACCCGGTCAAGGAGTTCAGGCCGGTTTCCGGGCTCGGACGCGGGCCGCTCGCCTTCGTCGTCAATGCCGACTCTCCATACAAGACGATTCATGATCTCGCCGAGGCGGCCAGGACAGGCAAGCGATCGCTGACGGTCGGCAACTACTCTGCCGGCTACCACCTCGTCGCGGCCTGGTTCGGTACGGTCACCGGCGCAGAAGTCACGCACGTTCCGTACAAGGGCGGGGCGCAGATGATGAACGATCTCATCGGCGGGCAACTCGACACCGGTGCGATCGACTTCGGCGGTGCCTTGCCGCTGATCAAGGAGGGTCGGCTGCGTGCGCTGGCCATCACGTCCGGCGAGCGTCATCCCGACTTCCCCGACGTGCCGACGATGAAGGAAAGCGGCTTCCCCGAGTTCGAGACCTACGTCTGGACATCGTTGTTCGTTCGCGCCGAGACACCGGACGACATCACCGAGAAGCTCGCGGACGCGATGCAGAAGGTGCTCGAGACCGATGAAGCGAAGGCTTACCAGGCGACGATTCCGTCGACGGTGATGCGCTTCGGTCCCGACCAGATGCGCAAGTTCCAGCTTGCCGAGATCGAGCGCTTCCGCAGCGTTGCGAAGGCCGCCGGAATCGATCCTCAGTAATTCACGCAGTTCCTACGACAAGACCCGAGGAGATGAACCAATGAGAAAACTGATTGCCTGCGCGGCGCTGTTCCTGGCCGCGCCGCTGGCGCTCGCACAAGCGGCTGCGGACTTTCCGTCCAAACCGATTCGCATCATCGTTCCGTTCAATGCCGGCAGTGGCTCGGACGAGACCTCGCGCGTCTACGGCGAGATCGTCTCCAAGATGCTGGGCCAGCCGGTCGTCGTCGAGAACCGGCCGGGCGGCAGCGGCCTGATCGCGATCCAGACGGTCAAGGCGGCCGAAGCCGACGGCCACACGATCCTGCTGGCGAGCAATTCGCCGATGGCGGTGAATCCGGTCGTGATGAAGAACCTCCAGTACGACCCGTTCAAGGACTTTCGCCCGGTCCATGGGTTGTCGGTCGGTCCGGCCGCGCTCGTCGTGAAGGCGGACTCTCCGTACAAGACGGTGAACGACCTGATCGAGGCCGCCAAGAAGGAAAAGCGCTCGCTGACGGTCGGCAACTACTCCGAGGGCTATCAGCTCATCGGCGCCTGGCTCGGCACGGCCGGCGAGGTCGAGGTGAGCCACGTGCGCTACAAGGGCGGCGCACAGATGGTCACCGATGTGATCGGGGGGCAGATCGACGTGGGGATCAACGACTTCAACGGCGTCGTTCCGCTGATCAAGTCGGGTAAGCTTCGTGCACTCGCGATCACGGCCGGCAAGCGTGACGAGACCCTCGGCGACATCCCGACGATGATCGAAAGCGGATTCCCCGAGTTCGAGACCTACGTCTGGGCTTCGCTGTTCGTGCGCTCCGAGACGCCCGACGCGATCGTGAAGACCCTGGCCGACGCCTTCCATGCGGCGCTCCTTTCGGACGAGGGCAGGGCCTACCAGGCGTCGCGGCCGGGCAAGCCGATGATGGAGTCGATGGACGAAATGGGCGAATTCCATCGCCGCGAATACGAACGCTTCAAGCGCGTGGCCGAGGCCGCCGGCATCAAGCCGCAATAATCCGATGTCCGCGCCGGCGCTCGATCCCGCACCCGTTCCGACAGCGCGCCCGCGTCGCCGCACGCAGGCCGAGCGACGCCAGGAGGCCGAAAAGCGCCTGCTCGATGCTGCGCTCGAGGTCGTCGCCCGGCGCGGCTCGGTTCGCATGACACTCGCGGAAGTCGGCGAAGTCGCCGGCTACAGTCGTGGGCTGGCGGCGCACCGTTTCGGCAACAAGGCGGGCTTGCTGCGAGCGCTCGTGGCGCACATCGGCGCCCGCTTTCGCGAGCTGCGCGAAGCCGGCCCGCCGACTGCGCCAGGCATCGATTCGATCCGGCGCAGCATCAGCGTCTACTTCAGCCGCAGCGAGCAGAACTGGATTTCGACGCGGGCGCTGCTGGTGATGATGACCGAGGGCTTCATGGAAGACTCGGACCTGAGCGAGCACGTCACGGCCTACACGCGTTCGGCCCGTACGTTCTTCGAACAGCAGATCCGGCACGGCGTGGCTAGCGGCGAGATCGCCCCCGGCATCGATCCGAAGACCACGGCCGTGATCCTGTTGGGCGCGATGCGCGGCGTGATGCTGCAGCGGCTCAACGACGACGAGATCGACCTGATCGAGGTGCGCGATCGGATGCTGGAGATCGTCGACCGGATTCTGAGCAGGCGCTGACAACTCACTCCAATACTCGAGGACGTCGACATGTTTCAACCCGGCCTGCTCCAGGGGCGCCGCATTCTCGTCACCGGCGGCGGCACCGGTCTCGGCGAGGCGATGGCCCGCCGTTTCGCGGAGCTCGGTGCCTCGCTGGTGCTGGTCGGCCGTCGCGAGTCCGTGCTCGACGAAGCGGCAGAGCGCATTCGCAGCGAATCGGGTGCCGATGTGCAGACCATCGCCTGCGACATCCGCAGCGCCGACGCCGTCGACTCGATGGTCGCCGAAGCCTGGACCGTCGCGCCGGTCGATGTGCTCGTGAACAACGCTGCAGCGAACTTCATCGCGCAGACCGAGCATCTGTCGGCACGTGCCGCCGATGCGATCCTCGCGCCGACGCTGCACGGTGCCTTGTATTGCACGCTCGCGATCGGCCGGCGCTGGATCGAGTCCGGCCGCCCCGGCGTGATCCTCGGCATCCTGTCGACTTCGACGATCACCGGCCGCGCGTTCACGGTGCCGTCGGCGATGGCCAAGTCGGCCCAGCTCGCGATGATTCGCAGCCTGGCCGTCGAATGGGGGCCGAAGGGGATTCGCAGCGTCGGTATCGCGCCAGGTCCGTTCCCGACGCCCGGCGCGATGGGCCAGCTGCGGCCCGACGGTCGCAGCGACGCCTATGTCGAGCGCAACCCGCTCGGCCGCACCGGCGAGCATGCCGAACTGGCCGACCTGGCCAGTTACCTCGTCTCGGACCGGGCGGCCTACATCAATGGCGAGATGGTCACGATCGACGGCGGCATGCACCTGCGCAGCTCGGGGGCCGAGGACCTGCTCGGCTGGACCGACGCGCAATGGGCCGAGCTGCGTGCCCGACGTACCGCGAGAGCGCGATAGAGCGATGAGCGATCGACGCAGCCGCGAACGGGCGGTGGCGCACGACCGGTCCGCGCAAGCGGGCGCGGACCCGGCGCCCGATCCGTCGGCTGCCGGGGGCGGGCCGCTCGCCGGAGTCCGTGTGCTCGACCTGACGGCGGTCCTGATGGGGCCGTTCGCGACGCAGCTGCTCGGCGACATGGGCGCCGACGTCATCAAGGTCGAGCCGCCTCGCGGCGATACCTCGCGCGGCATCGGCCCGATGCGCAGTCCCGGCATGGGTGGCAGCTTCCTGCACGTGAACCGCAACAAGCGGGCCGTCTGCATCGACCTGAAGAACGAAGCCGGCCGCGACGTGCTGCTCGCCTTGGCGCGCAAGGCAGATGTCCTCGTCTACAACGTGCGGCCGGCGGCGATGAAGCGCCTGCGGCTCGCCTACGAGGATCTGGCCGCGGTCAACCCACGAATCATCTACGCCGGCGTGTTCGGCTACGGCCAGGACGGACCCTATGCCGAGTTCCCTGCCTACGACGACCTGATCCAGGGCGCGATCGGCCTGCCGACGATGATCGGCAGGGTCGGTGACGGCGTGCCGCGCTACGTGCCGCTGGTCTTCGTCGATCGCGCCGTCGGGCTCGCAGCCGTCAATTCGATCACCGCTGCGCTGTTTCATCGCGAGCGCACGGGCCGCGGCCAGTCGATCGAAGTGCCGATGTTCGAGGCGATGGTGCCGTTCGTGCTCGGCGAGCACATGGCCGGGCACACTTTCGACCCGCCGCTCGGACCGGTCGGCTATCCGCGGCTGCTGGCCCCGGAGCGGCGACCCTACCAGACCAGCGACGGGTACGTCTGTGCGGTCATCTACACCGACCGGCACTGGCAGAGCTTCTACGAGCTGACCGGTCGGTCGGACGAGTTCGCGCGCGACCCGCGTGTGAAGACGATCGGCGAACGAACGAAACACATCGCCGAGCTGTGCGAGGAATCGGCTCGCCATTTCCGCACCGACACGACTCGGAACTGGCTCGACCGGCTGAACGCCGCCGACATTCCCTGCATGCGGCTGAACACGCCCGAATCGCTGCTCCAGGATCCGCACCTCGAGGCGGTCGGCTACTTCGAGCGCTTCGAGCATCCGAGCGAGGGGACGATCTGGCAGATGCGTCCGGCGGTCACCTCGACGGAGCCGGCGCGTCGACAGCGTCTGCCTGCGCCGCGGCTCGGCCAACATACGCGCGAGGTGCTCGCCGAAGTCGGGATCGACGACGCAGCCGCGCAGCGGCTCGCACGGATCGGTGCAGTAGCGGGGGAGGGGCTTCCCGGAGCATGATCGGGCTGCCATGCGACTTTGCATGGCACAGACCGATCAGGAGCGATGAAAGCGACCCCGCATCGCCGGCTGCAGGACGGAACCGCCGA
>JAAZBL010000148.1 GCA_012513825.1 Limnobacter sp.
ACCTGGTCTGGTTCGACCACGCGCCGAGCCCGCCGCCGCTGTCGGTCGAGATCGAGCCGGGCTGCGCAAGCGAGGCCTGCTTCGAGATCGGCTTGAACGCGCAGTCGACGATCCGTTTCCATCGCGATGACTGCGCGCCGATCGACTGCGGCGAGCCGCGCGCGCTGGACATCGCCGAGGTCGCGGTGAGCTTCGACGATTCGGCGCGGCGAACGCCGGAAGAGATCTCGCTGATCGTCCCGCCGGGCGCGCGTGTCGATCCGAACGACCGCTTCGCGTTTCGCTGGCAGATCCCGTCGGCCGGCAACCAGGAGCTGGCCTGGGGCCTGCGCCTCGCCCCGTCGACCGGTGCGCCGTCGGATGCGCCGGCGGCCCGCCTGATGGCACGACAGGCGTTCATCGCCAACGAACGCGTGGCCCAGCCGGTCAGCGGCAACCTCGGTGTCTCGCTGTCGCGGTCGACCACCGCGACGACGACCGACATCGCGCTGTGGCAGGCGATCATGCGCAGCACCGAGCGACTGTCGTTCAACCAGTACCTGCGCTTCATGAACGCGCTGTTCTGCGGGGACGACGACGGGCGCGGCGACTTCGACCGCGCACGGGCGCGCTTCGACCAGATCCGGCCGCTGCGGCTGCTGCCGTTCAACGACGCGGATGCGTACCGCGTCGTCAAGGCAGCGACCGAAGCCTACGTCATGGTCAATTGCGGGATCGTCCGGTCGCCGGGCTTCTTCGGCCGTCGGCGCGACGAAGCCTACCTTCAGCTGCGCGACCTGCCGACGCCGCTCGACGGGCTCGACGACTACCTGGTCGACGTTCCCGGCGTCGACGGCGGCGTGCTGCCGTACCTGGCCGTGATCCGTTCGAAGCTGCCCGACATCTCGATCAAGCTCAGCCCGATCGAGGTGCCGGCCGACGTGGCCGGCGACTGCCACGGCATCCTGCAGGAGAAGCTGACCCACCCGTGCCTGCTCGAGCTCGTCTGGTCGTACTGGCACGAGGAGGGCATGCTCGTGCAGACGATCGCCAACATCGCCAGGCGCTTCCAGAACGTGCGCGGGGCCGGCGATCGCGATCCGCTGGCCAATCTCGAGATCGATCCGCTGCGGCCGCTGTCGAACCTGCTGTGGGGCTACACGCTCGACGAGCAGCATCGGCTGAGCGTCGTGCGTCGCAACTACGAGTACGACCACCACTACGGCCTTCGCCTCGAGGGCAAGGCGGTGCCGCGACTGCGCGGTGCGGACAGCCGTTCGCGTTTCATCGAGGCGTTCCATAACCTGCTTCGCGTCTGCGCCGTCTTCTACCGGCAGGACGACGACACGACGGTCAAGGCGGACGCGTTCCCGGTGCTCAATGCACTGAAGGACGTGCACCTGATCCTTTCGCAGGGCGCGCACAACCAGTTCGGCGACCTGCCATCGACGGCGCGTATCGAAATGCTGCTGCAGCAGTGGCTGCTCGCGCGGCCCGAGTTCCGCGAGTTCCTGCCGACCCGGATCATGGTCGCGTATCCGGAGCCGTGGATGGACCGGGTCGATGCGATGAAGAAGCTGCAGGGCTGGACAGATACCAGCGTGATCCACTTCCGCAATCTCGCGGTGTTCGGCGAGCAGGTGCTGCTGTCGATCCGCTGGGGCCACTGGAGCGACGTCCAGGAGCCGCTGCAGGCCTTCAACTGGGCCCGCTTCTTCCGGCCGCAGATCCAGGGCTACGTGCACGCCTACCGTTCGGCCACCGGGGTCGACCTGACCGCCGAAACGATCGACGCGAAGGCCGAGGGGATGCTGCCGTCGATCCTGCTGCAACGCCGGCTGTCCGAACAGCAGCGCGTCGCTTGAACCGGTGGCGAGGCGGCCATGCTCGACTTCACCTCGGCCCTCTACCTCGGGCTGCACCACCCGAGCGCTTCGCTCCCGCCCTGGGACGCGCTGACGCTCGGCCGGCCGGCGGCGTTGTCCGAACCGCCGGGCAGCCGCCTGCTTGCCGGCGAACTGGCGCGGCTGCAGGGTTTCGAGCGGGCGACGCTGCAGCCGTCGACCTGGCATCTGTTCTGGGACCTGCTGCAGTGGCTGCGACAGCAGGCGCCCTGCATCGCGCTGCTCGACGAGGGGAGCTATCCGATCCTGCACTGGGCGGCGAACGGGCTTCGTGCGGCCGGCTGCCCGGTCGCGCAGTTCGCCCACCACGATGTTGCGGCGCTGGCCGATTCGATTCGCCGCAGCGTCCGTTCCGGCCGGCGTCCGATCGTGCTGGCCGACGGCTATTGCCCGGGCTGCAACCGCCCGCTGCCGCTGGCCGCCTACGCAAGGGTCTGCGCCGACTGGGACGGGCTGCTCGTCATCGACGATACGCAGGCGCTCGGTGTCCTCGGCGCCGGGCCCGATCGCGCCTGTCCGTACGGCAGGGGCGGCGGCGGTTCGCTGCGCTGGAACGGCCTGGCGGCGAGCCCCGGCATTGCCGTCGGTGCGTCGCTGGCCAAGGGATTCGGCGCGCCGCTGGCCGTGCTGGCCGGGGCGAGCGAGCTGGTCGACCGCTTCGAACGGGGCAGCCTCGTTCGCGTGCACTGCAGCCCGCCGTCGGTCCCGGCGATCCGGGCGGCGCGATCGGCGCTTCGCTTCTCGACCGCCTGCGGCGACATGCTTCGCGCGCGACTCCTGCGCATGGCCGTCACGCTTCGTCGGACGCTCGCCGAGCGCGGGCTGGTCGCGTCGGGAAGCCTGCCGTTCCCGGTGCAGTCGTTCGCAGTCGGTCGGTCGGGCGCCGCCGATCGACTGTACCGCCGCCTGCTCGACGGCGGGATCCGGGCACTGCCGACGCGCGGCTGCCGGGCAAGCGGCTGCGCCGCCCAACTGACCTTCCTTCTGACCGCACAGCACAGGCCGCGCGACATCGCGAGGGTCGCAGCGACCCTGGCCGCCGCGCAGCCCGTTCGGGAGCACTGAGATGAGATACGGCGATGGATCACGAGGCGAAGCGTTCGGCCGCCAGCGGGAGTTCGAGTTCGAAGACGAATTCGAAGGCAGGTTCGACGAACTGTCGATGGAAGGCGAGGCCGGACGCCGGCGCCGCGGGGGGCGGCGCCCGCCGCCGCGGCCGGGTGCTGCGCGGTCCGGCCGCTCGCGGCTCGGCGGTGCACGACCCGGTCGGGCGCGACCCGGTCGGGCGCGACCCGGTCGGGCGCGACCCGGCGGTGCGCGCCCCGGCGGTGCACGCCGCGCGCCGCGCGGCATGCCGCGGCGCACGTCGCGCGGCGCCGGACGGCGCCCTGGCAGCGGCATGCGGCGGCCCGGCCCTTTGGGGCGGACGGGTCGTGTCCCGGGCGGGCGGGTTCCCGGCATCCGGAAGCGGCGCCCGGCGCCGTTGCGCGGCCGACGCCGATCGGGCCCGGGGCAGGGACCGCGTCGGCGGCGACCGGGCCGGCGCCCGTTTCCGTTCGTTCGCTGGCGCGGTCCGGGGATCGTCGGAGGCGGCTTTCCGGTGGGGGACGCTGCGGCGCCCGGGCGGCCGTCGGAGCGTGTGCGCTGGATACAGGACTGCCTGAACCACGCAAGTGGCTCCGCGTTGCCGGTCGACGGGCTGATGGACGCCGCGACCCGCAGCCGCGTGCGCGACTTCCAGCAACGCAACGGGCTCAGGCCGACCGGCATCGTCGGTCCCGATACCGAGGCGGCGCTTCGCGAGGCCTGTCGGGCCGGCGCTGCCGCGCCGGGCGCGCCCGCGGCGGAGCCGGCGGGCGAACCGGCGTTCGACGCCGCGTCCGCCGCTGACGGCGGGGCCGGTTTCGACGGGCAGGCGGCCGGGGGACCGGGCGGCGAACCCGCCGCGAACGGCGATGCGTCGGGCGGCGAACCCGCGGCGGCGGGCGACGGCCAACCGGCCGAAGGCGAGTTCTCCGAATACGAATCCGGCATCGGCGACCTTGCCGGGCGCGTCGCCGGGAAGCTCGGCGCGGCGGTCGGCCGCGTGTCCGAGCTCATCGGCGGCTGCCAGATCGTCGATCTGACCGCGCAGTCGGCGAAAGACGTCGAGAAGGGAAACCGGGATCCGAAGACCGTCTACGCGCTGGTCCTGCACCAGATGGCCTGCTGCTTCCAGCGCCGCGATCCGATGCGCAGCTACCTGCGGGTCAAGGCGCACTACGCGATCCTGCCCGATGGGAAGATCCTTTACCTGCATCCGGCTTCGAAGCTGATCTGGGCCTCGCACGGATTCAACAACCGCAGCGTGGCCGTCGAATTCGCCGGCAACTTTCCGGACACGAAGGGACGCTGGTGGAACGCTGACGAAATGGGCCGCAATCAGGTCACGTCCGCGCAGATCAAGTCGGGGCGTTGCCTGATCCAGCACCTGGTCCGCACGATGGGGCTGCGTGTCGTGCTCACGCATCGGCAGTCGAGCAACATGCGCATGAACGACCCCGGTCCGGATATCTGGTCGCAGGTCGGCCAGTGGGCGGTCGACACGCTCGGGCTTAGCGATGGCGGCCCCGGCTTCAAGGTCGGGACCGGCTCGCCGATCCCCGATGAATGGCGGACCTGGCGTCGCGGCCGTACGCCGGAGCTTGCCTTCGAGGCGCAGGCCGACGAAACGGCAAGCGGCGAGCAGCCGTGGCGTGGCGCACCGGAAGGCGAGACGGATTCCGAGCTGACACTGGCCAAGGCCATCGACGATCGTCGCGCGCGCGGCCCCGGCATCTACACGCTGTACAAGAACGGGCAGCGGCTGTACGTCGGGCGCGCAACGAACCTGCGCAACCGGCTGATGCAACACCGCTGGTGCCTCGAACAGGTCTGCGACGCCGGGCGACAGCGGTCGACTGCCGCCGCGCCGAAACCCAGCTACACGGTCAAGCTGACACCGATGCGCGGTGCCGACGCGGCGCAGTTGAAGCGGGTCGAGAGCGCGACGATCGCACGTTGGAAGCGCCGTTCCGAAGGCGGTCCGCTGACCAACGTGAAGGCGCGCGAACTGGGCTGAACGGAACCCTGACCCAGCGGGGTGCGGCGACGCGAACGACGGTGCGCCCCGCCCATCGCATGGAGGCGAATCATGCACAAGATGACCTGCACGTGCGCGAAATGCACGGGCGCGCGCCGCGCGCTGTTGGCGAACCGGAAAGGATCTGCCCCGGCCGGCACAGGACGGCTGCCGCTCAGCGAACAGGAGGAAATGGAGCTCGCGATGGAGCTGCTCGAGATTTCCGACGAGGAGGAGTGGGAGCAGTTCCTCGGCAAGGTGTTCAAGAAGATCGGCCGTGGCATCAAGAAGGCGGGCCGCTTCGTCGGTCGCAAGGTCCTTCCGAAGCTCGGCGGGGCGCTGAAAGGGCTTGCGAAGAAGGCGCTGCCTTTCGTCGGCGGGGCGCTGGGGTCCCTGATTCCGGTTCCCGGTGTCGGCACGGCCATCGGCACCGCGGTCGGATCGGCGGCGAGCAAGGCGCTCGAACTCGAGTTCGGCGAACTCGACCAGGAGGACGGCGAGTTCGAGATGGCGCGGCGCTTCGTGCGGATCGCCGCGACGGCCGCCGACCGCGCACTGTCCGATACGTCGGGTGCGAAACCCGAGGCGGTCGTACGCCGGGCGCTGCTGGCGTCGGCCCGGCAACACTTGCCGAAGCTGGACCTGCGCGAACTCGAGACCGGGTACGCTGGTGAAGCGGAGTACGAAGGCGGCTATGGCGCGCAGGCATTCGAAGCCGAGTACGAAAGCGACGGCGAGTACGAGCTCGGGTACGAAGGCGAGGCGGAGTACGAGGGCGAGGAAGCGTTCGAGGGCGAAGAGGAGTACGAGGACGAATCGGACTACGAGGACGAAGAGGAGTTCGAGGACGAATCCGAGTACGAGGAAGAGGGCGAATACGAGGACGAGGCGGAGTACGAGGAGGAAGCGCCCGCTCGGAGCCGGGCGTCCTCAGGGGGGCGCGCTTCGTCGGGCCGCTGGCTGCGACGCGGCACGCGGATCGTGCTGCTGGGGGCCTGATTCGCACCCGTCGGCGACTGACGCAGGAGAAACAGATGCGCGCCGAAACCGTCTTCGAATCGCTTCCGGCCCGTTCCGAGCGAGGCTTCGAGATCGCGGCGCCACCCGCTGCGGGGTCGCCGCCACCGCCGTTCGTCGTGCTCGACGGCTTCGCGTTCGACGACGCGACGATGCCGACCCGGCACGTGCCGATCGTCGAGCGGCTGGCCCGGTTGATCGCTGCAAGCCGCGTGTCCTCGCAGCCGATCGAGTTCGTCACGATCATCGGCGACGCCGACACGACCGGCACCGGCGTCTACAACCTGGACCTCGCGCGGCGACGCGCCGAGTCCGTCGGCACGGCCCTGCAGGGCGCGATACTCGCTCTGGGCACCGAGGTTCCCGCGGGCCGGCTCGTCGTACTGCCGATGTCGCGCGGCGAAACGACGCCGGTGGCGTCGAACCGGACGGCGGCCGGCCGGGCCCGGAACCGGCGCGTCAACGTGTTCGTGCCGAGCACCTGCCAGGCCTTCTTCGCGCAATACGACCTGCGCTTCCTGCCGGACACTCCGGTGTTCGGCATACCGGCGCATCCGAACCTCGACGCCGCCACCAGGCTGCAGCGCAGCGCCGACGTCGAAGCGCTGCGCGTTGCGCTCGGTCGGCGCCTGCTGCAGCGCGCGCGCGACGCGCTCGTCGGTCGTTCCCCGTCGTTCGCGCCGATCGCGGCCGGCAGCCTGCGCGATGCGGCCGTCCGGCTGTCGGCGGCGCAGCTCGCGCTGTTTCGCGAGTTCTTTCCTGCTCCGGGCGGCGCCATCGACCACCCGGCGATGAACGCCTGCTTCGAACAGTTCGCCAACGGCGAACTGCGCAGCCCGCTGGCCTCGGATCGTGCCGCGGGTGTCGGCGAACCGAACGGAGCGGCCTATTTCCTGTTTGCCGAGTTCGCGTTCCTGTGCGTGGAATCCGGAATCGATGCCGGCGACTGGTTGCCGGCGCTGCGCAGCTTCGTCGCGACGCAGGAGATCTTCATGCACGTCTATCGGCCGGGGCCGAAAGCGCCGCCCGCCGTGGGTGCGGCGGTGCCGCGCTGCGGTTCCCGGGGTGCGAGGCGCAGGCCGCGCAGCCTGAATGCGTTCCGGAACGACCGGTTCACGGCGACCGGGCCGTCGCCGACCGTCGGCCTCGGACAGTCGGACAGCGTACGGATCCGGGCGCTGCGCGCGAGCTACGCGGGGGCAGGGCTGGCGACGCTGCGCCAGCGCGCGCGGCAAAACCTGCAGCGCGCGCAGTGCATGCCCTGAGCCCCGACGGACGCGACGCACGAAGGACCGCAGCGACATGATCGTCGACTGTCATTGCCACGCCGGCAAAGGCGACGGGTTCACCGGCCCCTGGGACACGGACGCCCCGCTGGGCGCCTACCTGCGGCGCGCGGCCGCCGCCGGCATCGATCGAACGATCCTGCTGCCGGCTTTCAGCTCCGACTACGGCGAAGCCAACCGGGCGCTCGCGAGGATCGTCGCGCGTGCGCCGCATCGCCTGCAGGCTTTCGCGATGGTCCACGCGGCGCGCGATCGCGGCCGGATCCACGAACTGGTCGAGACCGCCGTAAAGCGCTACGCGTTTCGCGGCATCAAGGTGCACCGCCACGACGCGCCGATCAACCGCGAAGTCTGCGAGGCCGCCCGCCGATTCCGGCTGCCGGTGCTCTACGACATCGGCGGCGACACGGCCGTGCTCGAGCTGCTGTCCGACCAGTATCCGGACGTCGCGTTCATCGTGCCGCACCTCGGAAGCTTCGGCGACGACTGGCGAGCGCAGCTCGGTGTCATCGATCACCTGGTCCGGCATCCGAACATCCACGCCGACACTTCCGGCGTGCGCCGTTTCGATCTGCTCGTGCAGGCGGTCCGCCGCGCGGGCGCGCACAAGATCCTGTTCGGCAGCGACGGGCCCTGGCTGCACCCGGGCCTCGAACTGGCGAAGATCGATGCACTGCAGCTTGGGCCGCAACAGCGTTCGCTCGTGCTGGGCGGCAACCTGCTGCGCCTGATCGGACAGACGCCGCAGGCCCGGCCGGGCCGCGCCGATCCGGACCGCGCCGATCCGACTGCCCCGACCCGGGCCGCATCGATTCGACCGCCCCGGTCGCAAGCCGGCGAGCATGGATCGCAGGCGCACCGTCCACCGCTACCGCTAGCCCCTAGCCGCTAGCCCGGATCGCGTTTGCCCTGCAGCTGTCCGCTTGCGCGCCGCATCTGCAGCGCCCGTGCGGTGACGCCCAGGCGCTGCGCTGCACGCTGCAGGTTGCCGTGCTCGATCTCGAGCGCGATCCGGATCGCCGCTTCGAGCGCCGCCTGCCCGATCTCCTTCAACCCGGCGTTCATGTCGATCGCGTGCCGGATCGCCTGCTCGAAGCGGTCATCGCGCCAATCGGCCCGGGCCTGCTCGCCCACCGGCCGTTCGTCTTCGGGCACGTCGCCGATCGTGATCGGCCCCGGTCCCGCGTGACGGTGGCACAGCCGTGCGACCAGCCGGCGCAGGTCGCGCACGTTGCCCGGATAGTCGCGGCTCAGCAGGTACTGGCGCACCGGTTCGTCGAAGCCGACGCAGCCGCAGCCGTCGTCGAACTCGCGCTGGAAACGCGTTGCCAGCGGAACGACGTCTTCGCGCCGTTCGCGCAGCGGCGGCATCCGGCATACCCAGCCGGCGATCCGGTAGTACAGGTCGGCACGAAAGGTTCCGGCTGCCACGCAGGCTTCGAGATCGCGGTTCGTTGCCGAGACGAGCCTGAACGCCGTGTGCTGCCAGGCATTGCTGCCGACCCGCTTGTATCGGCCTTCCTGGATCACGCGCAGGAGCTGCGCCTGCAGCGTCCCGGGCAACTCGCCGACCTCGTCGAGAAACAGCGTGCCCCGGTCGGCCAGCGCGAAGGCGCCGTCGCGCGGGCCGACCGCCCCGGTGAACGCGCCTCGCTCGTGACCGAAGAACTCGCTGCCCGCCAGTTCGGGCGTGATCGTCGTGCAGTCGACGACGATCAGCTCGCCCTTGTCTTCGCGCCGGTCGAGCGCGTGGATCAGACGGGCGATCAGCTCCTTGCCGGTGCCGCTTTCGCCGATGACGAGCACCGCGCTCTGCGAGAACGCCGCCATCGCGACGACCTGCCGGATCAGCCCGAGCCAGCGTTCGCTGACTCCGGTCACGACATCGCGAACCGCCGCGCTTTCCGCCAGTTCGCGCACCGTCTCCCAGCGGGCAAGCCGGGAGCTCACCTGCTCCCCCGTCGCGGGCAGCGTCGGCCACCGCAGCACGTCGGTGGCGCCCGCGTCGAGCAGCTCCCACAGGCGCGCCGCCGGCCAATCGTGGCGGCCGACCGCGATCAGCAGAACGCGTGCCGCACCCCGGCTCTCGGCGAGCGCGTCGAAGACGCTGTCGTCGATCTGCTCGCAGACCAGCAAGCCATAACCTTGCGCGCCGGCCGGGGCCTCGCGCAGCTCGAGTTCGCCGGCGCGCAACAGCGCGAGCACCCGCTCGCGCATCGACGTGCAGACCGACGGGAGAAAGCGAACCCACGCGGATGCGCCCACGGACTCCCCTCGACGGTGGTGCAGGCAGCCCCCTAGTGCCGGGTGTCATCATCGAAAGGCGGGCGTCCGAGCGCAATCGGCAGGAGACTGAAGCTTGTAGGCATCCGCCTGCGCCCGCAGCCTCCGCCGCACCAGCGCTGCTTCGCGTGGATAAACTCGACCCTTTGCGAATACGCGCATGGGAGTCGTCATGGCAGAAGCCTACATCGTCGCAGCCACCCGAACTGCCGGCGGGCGCCGGGGCGGCCGGCTTTCCGGCTGGCATCCGGTGGACCTGGCTGCGACCGTCATCGATTCGCTGGTCGAGCGCATCGACGTCGACCCGGCGGCCGTCGACGACGTCGTCCTCGGCTGCGTGAGCCAGGTCGCGGAACAATCGACGAACGTCGCGCGCAACGCGGTCCTGGCCTCGAAGCTGCCGGAGTCGGTGCCGGGCACCTCGATCGACCGCCAGTGCGGTTCTTCGCAGCAGGCATTGCACTTCGCTGCGCAGGCGGTCATCTCGGGAACGATGGACATCGTCGTGGCAGGCGGCGTCGAGAGCATGTCGCGGGTGCCGATGTTCACGCCGTCGTCGCTGCCGGCGAAGAACGGGATGGGCTACTACATGAGTCCGCGGATCCGTGCCCGCTATTCGATGCCCGAAGGCGAGTTCAGCCAGTTCGTCGGCGCCGAGACGATGGCGCGCAAGTACGGCCTGAGCCGGCGGCAGCTCGACGAATATGCGCTGCTCAGCCACCGCCGCGCGAGCGCGGCGAGCCGCAACGGCAGTTTCGAGGCCGAGATCCTGCCGGTCGAGGTCCGTTTCGCCGACGGCTCGGGCGATGGCGAACTGCACACGATCGACGAAGGCATCCGCTTCGATGCGACGCTCGACGGAATCGGTGCCGTCAAGCTGCTCCAGGAGGGCGGTTGCATCAGCGCAGCGAACGCGAGCCAGATCTGCGACGGTGCGACTGGCGTTGTCGTGGTCAGCGAGCAGGCGCTGAAGGACCATGGGCTGAAGCCGCTGGCGCGCGTGCACCACATGTCGGTGCTCGGCCACGACCCGGTGATCGTGCTCGAAGCGCCGATTCCTGCGACGGCGCGCGCGCTGAAGAAGGCCGGCATGAGGATCGATGACATCGATCTCTTCGAGGTCAACGAGGCGTTCGCGTCGGTGCCGCTGGCCTGGCTCCAGGCCACGGGCGCCGATCCCGAGCGAATGAACGTCAACGGCGGTGCAATCGCGCTCGGCCACCCGCTGGGCGCGTCGGGAACCAAGCTGATGACGACCTTGATCCACGCGCTGATCCAGCGGGGCAAGCGCTACGGCCTTCAGACGATGTGCGAGGGCGCCGGCATGGCGAACGTGACGATCGTCGAACGGCTCTGACCGATCGTCGCCCCCGGAGCAGCGTCGGCATCGCCCGTTTCAGATGTCATCCAGCCGGTCGCGATCGAAACCTGCCGAAAACATTCGGGGCCGAGCATCGACGGACGCATCCACGCTTTCAGGAGGATTTCCGCCATGACCTACGTCGATGGATTCGTCGTCGCCGTTCCGACTGCCAACCGCGACGTCTATCGCGAACACGCGGCGAAGGCGTCGGTCGTGTTCAAGGAATATGGGGCGTTGAGCTTCGTCGAGTGCTGGGGCGACGACGTGCCCGACGGCGAAGTCACGTCGTTCCCGATGGCCGTCAAGTGCAAGCCCGACGAGACGGTCGTGTTCTCGTGGATCACCTGGCCGTCGCGGCAAGTGCGCGACGAAGGCATGAAGAAGGTGATGGCCGATCCGCGCGTGCAGCCCGACGTGAATCCGATGCCTTTCGACGGCAAGCGGATGATCTACGGAGGGTTCGAGACGATCGTCGAGGCCTGAGCGCCCGGCGGGGATCAGAACGACGCCGTCACGCTGACCCGCAGACGGCGGCCCGGGTCGACGAAGCCGACGAAGGCCTCGTTGTCGCGGTCGAACACGTTGTCGATCGCCACGGCCGCCTGCAGCCACTTGCGCAGGCGCACCGTGTAATTCAGGTCGCTGCGCAGCGCGGTCGGCAGCATCAGGTTGCCGGTCGGCACCGACGAGTCGAAGACGTCGGCGATGTACTCGGTGCTCCAGGCGATCTGCGAGGATTCGTCGAACGAATAGAAGAGCTGGAAGCCGGCGCGCCGGCCCGGGCGCTGGCGCAGCGGTTCGTCGCTGTCGACGACGTCGGTCAGCAGCCGCGTGAAGTGTGCGCGCAGGCTCAGCGCGTCGGTCGGCTTCAGCAGCAGCTCGAACTCCGCGCCGCGGACGTCGACCGTGTTTGCGTTGACGAGCTGGTTCGTCGCGTTGTCGAAGGTCACCAGGTCGGTGTAGCGGGTCCTGAACAGCGAAATCGCCGCCTTCGACTCGCCGGCCAGCCGCTGCTCGTAGGTGAGGGTCGCGCCCTTGCTGTGTTCGGCGCGCAGGTCCGGGTTGCCGCTGAGCGCCGGCGGCAGTCCCAGCGCAAAGAAGCTGGGCGGCTTGAAACCCTCCGAATAGCTGAGCTTGATCGCGCCGCCGAGCCTGCGCAGGCTGTAGTGGGCGCCGGCGCTCGGGCTCGTGTTCGATCCGATGCCGTCGACGCGGTCGTGGCGAAGGCCCGCCCGCAGCACCAGGTCGTCGGTGGCCAGCCACTTGAACTCGGCGAACGTCGAGCGCGTGTCGCGTTCGAGGTCGAAGTTCGCGGGGATCGCCATCCCGAACAGCGTGTAGACGGTGCGGTTGATCCCGTGCTCGCGCTGGTATTCGGCGCCGACCGCGAATTCGCTGCCTTCGGGGAGGTGGAACACGAGGTTCGCCAGCAGGTTGTCGCGTTCGAATTCGGTGCGCGAGTTCGCGGCCGGCACGCCGATCGGGTTGCGGCTGCCGGGCGCCACGCCCGGCGAATCGATGTCTTCGTCGCGCTCGTAGCGCGTCAGCGCCGCATTCAGCGTGCTCGTGTCGCCGAAGTCCCAGCGCCCGCGCAGGCTGTAACTGGTGTCGCGCGCATGCTTTCGTTCCAGCGTGCGGATCTCGGCGAGCCGGATGCCGCCGCTGTCGTCGGGGAAGCTGCTGCTGTCGCGCTCGCTGTGGCGCAGGTCGACGTCGATGGCCGCCGTCGGGCCGATCGCGAAGCGGGCGGTGCCCGAGAACACGCGCAGGTCGAGTTCGCTGCCGTCCTCGTCGCGCCCGTCGCGCCGCGTCGACGCGCCGATCGAGAAGTTCGCCTGCGGCGTGCCACCCGATACGCGGCCGTTCGCGCTGCGGAACGCGTGCCCGCCGACGCCCGCACCGACCTCGCCGCGCGTCGCCCCCGTTGCGTCGCGCCGCGTGACGACGTTGATCACGCCGCCCATCGCGTCGGCGCCGTAGACCGACGAAGCGGCGCCGCGCAGGACCTCGATCCGATCGACCTGGGTCGGCTCGAGGTTCGACAGGTCGAAGCCGCCGCCACGCGAGTTGGTCGGATCGTTGACGCGCACGCCGTCGATCAGCACGAGCACGTGGTTCGGATCGCTGCCGCGGATGTAGACCGAGCTCAGGCCGCCCGGCGCGCCCGGCTGGTCGATCTGCAGTCCGGGGATCTGCCTGAACAGGTCGACGCCATTGGCCGGCTGCTGTCGCTGGATGTCGTCGCGCGTGACGATCGACAGGCTGTCGGCGGCTTCGCGCTGCAGCGTCGGCACCCGGTAGCCGGTCACGACGACCGCGTCGAGTCCGCGGGCAGCGCTCGCTTCGCTCGCCGCGGTTGCGGCCGCCCGGGGGTCCGATGGCGCCGGGCCGACTGCCGGCTGGGCACGCGCCGGCAGGCAGGACAGCAGTCCGGCCAGCGCGACGGCGGCTGGCGAAACGAAGCTGCCGAAGCGTCCGCGACCGGGCGAACGGCGCGACCCGCTCATCTGCCGAGGCTGCGCACGTAGGCGATGAGCTTCAGCATGTCGTCCTGCGTGATCCGGCCGGAGAAGCCCTGCATCGCCCCCGAGGCGCCGGCGTAGACGATCGCGAACATGCCGACGTCGGTCGCGGTCTGCGCGTAGACGTGCTTGTCGTCGACCAGCGACGGGCCCATGTTCCCGCTCGCGTCGGCCGCGTGGCAGACCTGGCACCACTGCTCGTAGAGCCGCTTGCCGTCGGCCACTGCCTCGGCCTGGTCGCGGTACGGGTTGACGCCGGTCTCCTTGAACTCCTTCAGGGCCGGCGTTTCGGCCTCGCCTTCCTCGAGCGGCGTTTCGATCGGCGCGCCGTCGAACGGGTGGACGAAAACCGGTTTGTCGGCAAGGGCGCCGCCGGCGAAGGCGAGCAGCGCGAGCGCCAGCGAAGCGCCCGCGCAGCCGATGTGGGGCCGAACTCGCGGGACCGCCGGACCGAGTCCCGTCACTGCTGCCGCGTGCGCGCGGTTTCGGCCCCGGCCGGAACCTGGTCAGCCGCCATGATCCGCCACAGCGAACCCGGCGGGTTCGCCGTCGGGCCCTTGTCTTCGGTGTAGAAGCACACGCAGTTGGTCGCGAGCACGCTGCCGTCGGCGTCGACGGTGCCCGACGTGAACTGCAGGTTCGTCTGGAGCAGCTCCTGCATCTGCCATTTCGACGCGCCGCCGTCCCAGGCGACACCGAACAGCCGGCCCGAGCACCAGTCGCCGACCAGGTACGTGTGGTTCATCCCCGCGTAGTTGGCCACGCCGAGCCCCTGCGCCGAACATCCCCAGCCGTCCGTCAGCTTCTCGGCGCCCGGATACGGCTCCTGGTGCGGATACTCGGCGACCGGCAGGACACCGACGATCGGACACTTCTCGCCGGGGCCGGTCGTCGGATGGCAGTGCGAGCCCTGGTTGAACTTCCAGCCGTAGTTCTCGCCGCCTTTCGACGAGGCCGGCTGCCAGTCGATCTCTTCCCAGTGGTTCTGGCCGACGTCGGCAATGAACAGGTCGCCGGTCTTGGCGTCGAAGTGGAACGAGTACGGATTGCGCAGCCCGTAGGCCCAGGTCTCGGGCCGCGAACCGATCTGGTTGACGGCGAAGCCCTGCTCGGTGATGCCGAACAGCGACATCAGCTGCGGCCGGTCGGCCTTCGCGAACGGATTGTCCTTCGGGACCGCGTACGGAACGTCGTCGGGCGTGTCGACGTCGATGCGCAGGATCTTCGCGAGCAGCACGTTCAGGTTCTGCCCGGCGTTCAGCGGGTCGCCCTCCCAGCCGCCGTCGCCCTTGCCGATGTACAGCATGCCGTCGGGCCCGAACGCGATCCGGCCGCCGTAGTGGTTGTAGTACGGCTGCGGGATGTTCATCAGGACCTTGGCCGACTTCAGCAGCTGTTCCTTCGTGATCTGGTCGGGGCTGGCCGGATCGACGGTGAAGCGCGCGACGATCGACGCGCCATTGAACGGCAACGACGCGTAGTGCACGTAGACGTGGCCGTTCTCCTTGAACTTCGGGTGCAGCGCGATCGACCACAGCCCCTGCTCGACGAAGCCGGTCTGCACGTCCGAGCCGAGCGGGTTGAAGTTCGTCAGGTCGAGGAAGGGCTCGGGCTGGACCTTGCCGTCCTTCACGAGCCGCACGCGACCGACCCGTTCGACGACGAAGATCCGGCCGGAGCCGTCGTTCGCGGCGGTCACGCCGACCGGATCGTGGAAGCCGTCGGCGATCTTGACCAGAGCGAGCTTCGGGGCGCCTGGAATCGTTCCGCCCGGGCGGGCGACCTCGTCCGGCGTGGCTGGAATCTGCTGCGCATGGACGGCAGCGGCGCCGAATCCTGCGAGCGCCAATGCGGCCACGAGCCTGCCGGGCAGGTGGATGGATTGCGCGGACGAGGCACGTTGGGTCGGCATGGTCATCTGGGGTCTCCGGAACGGGACACGGCGCGCTGAAAATTTATGCCCTTCCATCGAAAGGGTCAAAGACATTCGATGGCGCGCCGCAGCATGTCGCGAACGCCCCGGCATGAGAAGCTCGGGCGATGCGACCTGCCGATTCCGACCCGATGCCCTTGCCGCCCCGGGAGCCCGAGCTCGACGAATGTTGCGGCAGCGGATGCAGTCCCTGCATCTTCGACCTGCACGACATGGCGATGGAGAGGTACCGCGAGGCGCTGCGCGCGTGGCGCGAGCGGCATCCGGAGGCGACGCAGGTCGAATCCGGCGCCTGATCGAATCGGGCAGCGACCCTGCCGACCGCTGCCGGCCGCGCGGGCGGAGCCGCGTGCGAAGCGCTACATCAGCACGATGTCGTACTGCTCCTGCCCGTACATCGTCTCGACCTGCAGCGCGATCCGTTTCCCGATCGCATCCCCGAGCGTGGCCAGCGGCTGCGACTCCTCTTCGAGGAACAGGTCGACTACGTTCTGCGACGCGATGATCCGGAATTCCTTCGGATCGAACTGGCCGGCTTCGCGTTCGATCTCGCGCAGGATCTCGTAGCAGACGGTGCGCGCGGTCTTGATCTGGCCCTTGCCCTCGCAGGTCGGGCAGCGTTCGAGCAGCACGTGGGCCAGCGACTCGCGCGTACGCTTGCGCGTCATCTCGACCAGCCCCAGCGACGTGAAGCCGTTGACGGTGGACTTCGTGCGGTCGCGCGCGAGCGCCTTGCGCAGTTCCTGCAGCACCTGCTCGCGATGCTCGGCCCCGTTCATGTCGATGAAGTCGATGATGATGATGCCGCCGAGGTTGCGCACGCGAAGCTGGCGCGCGATCGCGTGCGCCGCTTCGAGGTTGGTCCGGAAGATCGTGTCGTCGAAGTTGCGCCCGCCGATGTAGCCGCCGGTGTTGACGTCGATCGTCGTCATCGCTTCGGTCTGGTCGAAGATCAGGTAGCCGCCGGACTTCAGCCCGACGCGGCGCGACAAGGCGCGCGCGATCTCTTCCTCGACGCTGTGCAGTTCGAACAGCGGCCGTTCGCCCGTGTATCGACGCAGCCTCCCGGCCATCGACGGCATGTAGGTGCGAGCGAACTCCGACAGCGCCTCGAAGGCCTCGCGCGAATCGACGAGGATCGCTCCGGTCCGCTCGCTGGCGATGTCGCGCAGCACGCGCTGCGCGAGCTCGAGTTCCTGGTACAGCGTCGATGGTGCCGGACGCTGGCGGCTGCCGTCGAGGATCTGCTGCCAGCGCTTGCGCAGGTAGTCGATGTCGGCGGCGAGCTCGCTGTCCTGCGCGTCTTCGGCCGACGTGCGGATGATGAAGCCGCCTTTCTCGTCGGCCGGCATCAGCTTCTGCAGCCGCGCGCGCAGTTCGGCGCGACCGGCTTCGTCGCCGATGCGCTGCGATACGCCGATGTGCGGATCCTGCGGCAGGTAGACCAGCAGCCGGCCGGCGATGCTGATCTGCGTGGACAGCCGCGCGCCCTTGGTGCCCAGCGGATCCTTGATCACCTGGACCAGCAGCGGCTGGCCTTCGAACAGCAGCTTCTCGATCGGCAGCGTGTGTCCGTTGCCCGAACTGCGCGACTGCCACAGGTCGGCCACGTGCAGGAAGGCCGCACGCTCGAGGCCGATGTCGATGAAGGCCGATTGCATGCCGGGCAATACACGGGAGACGCGGCCCAGGCAGATGTTGCCGACCAGCCCCCGAGTGCTGGCCCGTTCGATGTGAAGTTCCTGTATCGCTCCCTGCTGGACGAGGGCGACGCGTGTCTCGTGCGCGGCGTGGTTGACCAGTAGTTCTTCTGTCATCGGCGGACTCGTTTCGACTCCGGCGGGAGCCGGGACTGGAAGGCTATGGTTCGACAGCCTCCTCGAGCCCGTCGTCGCGCAACAGCCGTGCAGTCTCGTACAGCGGCAGGCCCATGATACCGGAGTGGCTTCCCTCGATCCGGCGCACATGGCGCGCGATCGCTCCCTGGATCGCATAGGCGCCGGCCTTGCCGCGCGGTTCGCCGGACGCGACGTAGCGCGCGATGTCCCGCGCGCGCATCCGGGCGAAGCTCACGCGCGAGACATTGGTCAGCATCTCGATCCGGGCGCCGCGCACGACGGCGACTGCCGTCAGCACGCGGTGCGTACGCCCCGACAGCAGGCCGAGCATCCGGCTGGCGTCGTCGTCGTCGACGGGTTTGCCGAGGATCCTGCCGCCGAGCGCGACGGTCGTGTCGGCGGCGAGCACCGGCGCGGGCGGCAGCGAGCGGCGCAGCAGGCGCTCGCGCGCGGCCCGCGCCTTGGCCAGCGTCACGCGCTGCACGTAGGCGGTCGGAGATTCGCCGTTGCGCACCGCTTCGAGCGCTTCGGCATCCTCGTGCGAATCGGGAAGCAGCAGCGCGAAGCGCACGCCGATCTGGCGCAGCAGTTCCTGCCGGCGCGGGCTGGTGGAGGCGAGATAGATCGAATCGGCAGGCACGTCGGCGTGGGCAGCGGGTCCGGGATCGAGGCCGGCCGGCGCGCGGGACGGATGCCGGCGCGGCGGGCTCAGTCGCGATGATACGGATGCCCGGCCAGCACCGACCAGGCGCGGTACAACTGCTCGGCGAGCAGCACGCGTACCAGCGGGTGCGGCAGCGTCAGGCTGGACAGCCGGATCGATTCGTCGGCGCGCGACTTCAGCGCCGGGTCGAGGCCGTCGGGGCCGCCGATCAGGATCGCGACCGGCTGCGCCCGCTGCTGCCAGTCGCGCAGGCGGGCGGCGAGCTGCACCGTGCTCAGGTCGGCGCCGCGCTCGTCGAGCGCAACGATCCGGCCGGCGGGCGGCAGCGCCTGTTCGATGCGCGCGGCTTCCTTCTGCATCCAGGCGGCGGGCCTGCCTGAGCGCGTTCGCGCTTCGGTCTTGACCTCGCGCCATTCGAGCGCCAGTTCGGGCGGCAGTCGCTTCGAATAGTCGTCGACCGCGGTGCCGACCCAGGCCGGCATCCGCGTGCCGACGGCAATGACGCGGATCAGCATGGCCGGGGTGCCTGCCGCCGACGAGTCACAGTGGTGTGCGCAGCCGGACCGGACCTGGCAGCCGGAGGCGGAGGCGCTCAGCTCGCGCGGGTCCGGCGCGCCTTGGCGGGCAGCTTCGCTGCGGTTGACCCGGCGGCCTTGGCGCGCGCGGAACCGGCGGACCGGGCGGCGGATGTCGTGCCGGCGCCCCGTGCAGCCGCGCCGCGTGCAGCGGACGCCGCGCCGGTGCCCCGTGCAGTCGCGCCGCGCGTATCCGAGCTCCGTGTACTCGCGCTCCGTGTACTCGTGCCTCGTGCGCTGGTGCTCCGCGTGGCGGGAGTCCGCTCGGGAGTGCTGCGCGCGGCGGTGCTTCGTGCAGCGGTGCTTCGTGCGCCGGTGGTTTTCGTGCCTTTCGTGACGGCAGACGGTTTCTTCGCCGGGCTCGCGGTCGCTGCCCGCTTGCCTGCCGACGGCCGCTTCGACGAAGCCGGCTTCGCCGCGGATCTCGCTTTCGCGGGCTTCGGGCCGGCCGCGACGACGTCGTCCAGATCCGGTTCCGCCGCCTCGCCGGCGTCCTCCGAGGGCGCAATTCCGCCTGCCGGCTGCGCGCTTTCGCCTTCGCCGTCCGCGGCGCGGACTCCCGCCGTGCGGCGCTTCAGCCGCACCGGCTTGCTGCCCCAGATTTCCTCGAGGTTGTAGTAGGCGCGGATCGCCGGCTGCATGATGTGCACGACGGCATCGCCGGCGTCGACCAGGACCCACTCGCCGGTGTCTTCGCCTTCCACCGAGATCACATGGCCGCCGGCTGCCTTGATCTTGTCGCGCACGTGCGAAGCGAGCGCCCTGGTCTGCCGGTTCGACGTGCCGGTGGCGAGGATCACCCGATCGAACAGGCTGGTCTGTTCGGTGGTGTTGAAGACCTCGATGGCCTGCGCCTTGACGTCTTCGAGGGCGTCGACGATGACGCGTTGCAGTTTTCTCGGATCCATTCAGGCCGTTTCGTTCGGATTTCGGTAAAGGCGGTGGCGGTCAATATAGTCGAGAACCCCGGGCGGCAGTAGTTCGGCCGGGCGCTCGCCGCGCGCCAGAGCCGCGCGCAGCGCCGTGGCCGATACCGGCACCGGCGGCATCCGGAAGAACACGATCGTGCCGGCCGGCGCATCGGGCAGCGCCTCGCGCCCGTGTTCGTCGAGCAAGCCGGCGACCTGCGGCTCGAAGTCGACGAGCCGGTGGCTGCCGCGCTGCGTTGCGGCGATGTGCGCGAAGTCGAGCAGTTCGCGATAGCGATGCCAGGTCGCGAGGTTGCGCAACTGGTCGCTGCCGAGGATCAGCACCAGCGAGACCTGCGGACCGAGTTCGTTTCGCAGTTCGGCGAGCGTGTCGATCGTATAGGTCGGACCGTCGCGGCGGACCTCGCGTTCGTCGACGCTCCAGTTCGCACGGCCGTCGACGGCGAGGCGCAGCATCTGCAGCCGCTGCTCGCCGCTGGCCGAGGCGCTGTCCTTCTGCCAGGAGCGTCCGGTCGGGATGAAGCGGACCTCGTCGAGCTTCAGCGCGTCGGCGGCGGCGCGCGCCAGCGCGAGATGCCCCACGTGCACCGGATCGAAGGTGCCGCCGAGCAGGCCGATGCGTTTCAAGGTCGAAGCGTTCCGTCGAAGGGGCGGCGTGAACCCGCGGGCGAGGGCGCCCACAGCCTCCTAGACCCAGTCGCGCGGCACGAGGAACTCGTGCAGCCGCGCCTCGGGCGAGCCCGGCTCGGGCCGCCAGTCGTAGCGCCATGCGGCCATCGGCGGCAGCGAGCACAGGATCGACTCGGTGCGTCCTCCCGACTGCAGGCCGAACAGCGTGCCGCGGTCGTGGATCAGGTTGAACTCGACGTAGCGCCCGCGCCGGTAGGCCTGGAACGCCCGCTCGCGTTCGCCCCACGGCTCGTCCCGATGCCGCTCGACGATCGGCGCGTAGGCGTCGAGGAAGGCGTCGCCGACCGCGCGCATCATCGCGAACGAAGTATCGAAGCCGGGTTCGAACAGGTCGTCGAAGAAGATGCCGCCGACGCCGCGTGCCTCGTTCCGGTGCTTGAGGAAGAAGTAGTCGTCGCACCACTTCTTGAAGCGCGGGTGCCACTGCGCACCGAACGGGTCGAGCGCCTGCTTGCAGGTGGCGTGGAAGCGCACGACGTCCTTCTCGAACGGGTAGTAGGGCGTGAGGTCCATGCCGCCGCCGAACCACCAGATCGGCGCGGAGTCCGGATCGGCCGACGCGTCCTGCGCGGCAGGCGACGCGGCCGCAGCGGCCGAATCCGGCGAACCCGCCGCAGCAGCGCGCGCCGGCGTGCCGGCCACGAGAAAGCGCACGTTCATGTGCACGGTCGGCACGTAGGGGTTGCGCGGATGCAGGACCAGCGAAACGCCGGTGGCTTCGAACGGGCGGCCGCCGAGCCCGGGCCGGTGCGCGCTGGCCGAAGCGGGCAGGCTCGCGCCGAGCACCTGCGAGAACAGCACGGCGCCGCGCTCGAAAACCTTGCCGTTCTCGATGACCATCGTCAGGCCGCCGCCGCCCAGCGCAGCGTCGGCACCCGCCCGCTGCCAGGCGTCGCGCAGGAAACGCCCGCCGTCGGGGCCTTCGAAGGCTTCGAGTCGCTCGACGATCCGCTGCTGCAGCCCGCTCAGGTAATCGCGGACCGCGGTCGCATCGGGCCGGCCGCCGTTCGGCGCCGCACCCGCCGCCGCGCTGGCCGACACGCCCGTCGCCGCACTGGCCGCCGCACTGGCCGCCGCACTCATCGCGATCCGCCGCGCCCGAGCGCGCGGTGGCCGATGTCGCGCCGGTACTGCATGCCTTCGAAATGCAGGCCTTCGACGACGCGGTAGGC
>JAAZBL010000149.1 GCA_012513825.1 Limnobacter sp.
ACGCCGACCATGCTGCGCACCTCGGGCTGCTGCAGGATGTAGTCCTCGACCTGCTTCATCACCGCCGTCGTGCGCTCGATCGTCGCGCCGGGCGGCAACTGCACGTTGACCAGCATCGTGCCCTGGTCCTCGTTCGGCAGGAACGAGGTCGGCAGTCGCATGAACAGCAGCGCGACGACGCCGAGGATCGCGACGTAGATCAGCATGAAGCGGCCGGCGCGCCGCAGGATCCAGGCGACGCCGGTCTCGTAGCTGCGCGCCGTGCGCGAGAAGCCGCGGTTGAACCAGCCGAAGAAGCCGCGCTTGGCGTGGTGGTGCCCGGCCTCCACCGGCTTGAGCAGCGTCGCGCACAGCGCAGGCGTCAGCGACAGCGCCATGAACGCCGAGAACCCGATCGACGCCGTCATCACGGCCGAGAACTGCCGATAGATGTTGCCGACCGAGCCGCCGAAGAACGCCAGCGGCACGAACACCGAGATCAGAACGACGGTGATGCCGACGATCGCGCCCTGGATCTGGCCCATCGCCTTGCGCGTCGCCTCGCGCGGCGGCAGCCCCTCCTCGCTCATGATCCGCTCGACGTTCTCGACGACGACGATCGCGTCGTCGACGACGATGCCGATGACCAGCACCATGCCGAACATCGTCAGCACGTTGATCGAGAAACCGAGCGCGAGCAGCGTCGCGAACGTGCCCATCAGCGCGATCGGCACGACGATCGTCGGGATGATCGTGTAGCGGATGTTCTGCAGGAACAGGTACATCACGAGGAACACCAGCACGACCGCCTCGAGCAGCGTCATCGCGACCTGCCGGATCGAGATCTCGACGAATCGCGAGCTGTCGTACGGGATCGACCAGTTGACGCCCTGCGGGAAGTAGCGCGACAGCTCCTCCATCCGTTCGCGCACCAGCGTGGCCGTGGCCAGCGCGTTGCCGGTCGCCGACAGTTGGACGCCGATGCCGGTCGACGGGTTGCCGTTCAGGCGTGCGCGCGTCGCGTAGCTCTGCGCGCCGAGCTCGATCCGGGCGACGTCGCGCAGGCGCACCGTCGATCCGTCGGTGTCGGCGCGCAGCACGATGTTGCCGAACTCCTCGACGCTGCCGAGCTGCCCGCGCACGACGACGGTGGCCGAGATCGCCTGGCCGGGCTGCGTCGGCAGGTCGCCGATCGTGCCCGAGGCGACCTGCGCGTTCTGCGCGCGGATCGCCGCGTTGACCTCGGCCGCGGACAGCCGAAAGCCGACCAGCCGCGCCGGATCGATCCAGACGCGCATCGCGCGCTCGGTGCCGAACAACTGCGCCTGGCCGACGCCGGGAATCCGCTGGATCTCCGGCAGCACGTTGCGCGACGCATAGTCGCCGAGCGCGACCGGATCGATCTCGGGCCGGTCGGACGACAGGATCGTGAACAGCAGGAAGTTGGTGCGCGCCTGGTCGACGCGCACGCCCTGCTGCGTGACGGCCGCCGGCAGCCGCGGCGCCGCACGCGACAGCCGGTTCTGCACGTCGACCTGCGCGAGCTGCGGATTGACGTTGGTGTCGTAGGTCAGCGTCAGCGTGCCGGTACCGTTGGCCTGGCTGACCGCCTCCATGTAGATCAGCCCCGGCGAGCCGTTCATTTCGCGCTCGATGACGCTGAGGACCGAGTCCTCGAGCGTCTGAGCCGACGCGCCCGGATAGACGACCGAGACGACGATCGCCGGCGGCGCCACGCGCGGGTACTGCGAAACAGGCAACTGCGTGATCGCCACCGCGCCCATGACGAGCACGAACAGCGCGATCACCCACGCGAAGACCGGACGGTCGATGAAGAAGCGAGCCACGCCTTCAATGCGCCTTTTCGGGCTCGGACGTCGAAGCGTCCGGCGCAGCGGCACCGGTTTCGGCGCCGGAGCCCGCGGCGCCGCCGGCTCCGCCCGGGGTTCCGGTCGCGACGGCCGCATCGCGACGCCACGGCACCGGCGTGACCGGCGCGCCCGGCACCATCATCTTCTGGAAACCGTCGACGATGACCTGTTCGCCGGCCTCGAGCCCGCCCAGCACGATCCAGTCGTGACCACGTGCCTGCCCGATCTGGATCCGGCGTTGCTCGGGCTTGTTGCCGGGACCGACGACGAGCACCGTGTCGCCGGCATCGGTGCGCGTGACGGCCTGCTGCGGCAGCAGCACCGCGTCGGGGACTTCGGCCTGCGACACGCGAACGCGCACGTACATGCCGGGCAGGAGCAGGCCGTCGGGGTTCGGCAGTTCGGCGCGCAGCATCACCTGACCGGATGCGGGATCGACCGACAGGTCCGAGAACAGCAGACGCCCCGGATGCGGGTAGACGCTGCCGTCTTCGAGCACGACGTGGACCTCGATGCCGTCGCCGCGGGCGGCGGGCCGCAGCCGGCCGCTCGCGAACGCCTTGCGCAACTGCATGACCTCGGTGGCCGACTGCGTGAAGTTCACGTAGAGCGGCCGGATCTGCTGGATGACGGCCAGCGGCGTGGCCTCGCCCTGGCCCACCAGCGCGCCCTCGGTGACCAGCGCGCGGCCGACGCGGCCGTCGATCGGCGCGGTGACCGACGCGTAGTCGAGATTGATCTGCGCGGTCTGCACGGCCGCCTTCGCGGCCGCCACTTCGGCCTCGCCCTGCTTTTGCGCGGCCACGGCGTTGTCGTAGTCCTGCCGGCTGATCGCGTTCGCCTTGATCAGCGGCGCGTATCGCCTGGCCTGGGCGGCGGCCTGCTCGAAGTTGGCCTGCGCGCGCGCGAGCGTCGCCTCGGCACTTTGCAGTGCCGCCTGGTACGGCTTGGCGTCGATCTCGAACAGCAGCTCGCCGGCCTTCACGTCGCTGCCCTCGCGGAACACGCGCTTCTGCAGGATGCCGGCGACGCGCGCGCGCACCTGCGCGACGCGCGAGGCTTCGAGGCGCCCGGGCAGCTCGTCGCTCAGCGCCACCGGCCCCAGCGTCACCGTGACGACGCCGACCTGCGGTGGCGGTGGTGCCTCGGCCGTTGGCGCGTCCGAGCCGGAATCGCGTCCGCAGCCGCCAAGCAGGGACAGGCAGAAGGCCAGCGCGAACAGCGGCGCGGCGCGCCGATGCGAAGCCTGGTGACGAACGGAAACGGATCGCGCGGCGATCCTGGTCGCAACGAACATGCAGGGATTCCAGCCGGTCAGGGCCGCATTCTGAAGCAAGGGTCGAACGGACGCCTGCGACTGTCTGATGCGCGCCACGTCCGCCGTGCCGATTCAGCGCGACTTCACGTCGATCTCGATCGATGCGTACCAGGCGGCAAGGTCTTCGATCTCGGCATCGGTCAGGGGCTTGGCGATCACGTTCATGACCGGGTCCTGGCGCTTGCCGCTGCGGTAGTTCTTCAACTCCTCGGCGAGGTAGACCTGCGGCTGTCCGGCCAGGTTCGGCGCTCCCGGATTCGTGGCCAGGCCCATCGGGCCATGGCAGAGGACACAGGCCTTGGCCTTCGCGCGTCCGGCTTCGGAGTCGCCGGCCGCCGCCGGCGCGCAAAGCGCCAGCGGCAGCAGGACGACGAGGAGCTTGCTCGGGATTCGATCCGGCACGTGCGCTTCAGTCGCCGTAGCTGATCCGGTAGATCGCACCGGCGAAGTCGTCGGATACCAGGATCGAGCCGTCCTTCATCTGCGCGACGTCGACCGGGCGGCCGCGGTAGACACCGGTCTCCTCATCGAGGAAACCCGAGGCGAAGACCTCCATCTCGCCGGCCGTTCCGTCTTCGTTGATCGGGACGAACTGGACTTCGGCGCCCGACGGCGTCGTGCGGTTCCACGACCCGTGCGAAGCGACGAAGATGCCGCCGCGGTACTTCTCGGGGAACTTCTTGCCGGTGTAGAAGGTCATCCCGAGCTGCGCCTGGTGCGCCGGGAATTCGACCTGCGGGAAGACGGCGTTCTCCGGTTCGGCCATGTCCTTCAGGTCGGGCGCGGCCGGCGAGCCGGCCACCTTGAACTTGCCGTTCCAGTACGGAAAGCCGAAGTGCTCGCCGGCCTGCGTGGAGCGGTTCAGCTCGCCCGGGGGAACGTCGTCGCCGAGCCCGTCGACCTGGTTGTCGGTCCACCACAGCATCTTGTCGGCCGGGTTGAAGTCGAGCCCGACCGGATTGCGCGCGCCGCGGGCGTAGACCTCGCGGCCGCTGCCGTCGAACGGATCCAGCCGGACGATGCCGCCCATCCCGATCCGGTCGTAGAGATCGACCTTGTCGGCCGGCTGCACGTTCAGCGGCTGGCCCATCGAGACGTACAGCTTGCCGTCGGGCCCGACCACGCAGGCGCGCGCGCCGTGGTTGAACGACTCTTCCTCGACCGGGATCAGCTTGCCCTGCGGCACGACCTCGATGACCGCGACGTCGGGGCCTTCGTAGAAGAACTCGGCAGCCGGGAAGTTCAGCACGCGGTTGTGCTCGACCACCACCAGGAAACCGTCGCGCGTGAAGCAGACGCCGTTCGGGTTCGTGAACTTCAGCGAGGGCGCGAAGGACTTGACCTCGTCGGCGATGCCGTCGCTGTTGCGGTCGGTGACCGCCCAGACCGAGGTCTTGCGGGTGCCGACGAACACCATGTTCGTCGACGGCGCGACCGCCATGTGCCGCGCGTCGGGCACGACGGCGAACAGGTCGATCTTGAAGCCCTCGGGTAGCTTGACCCGCTTCAGGTTCGCGCGGATCGCATCGGCGTTGCGGCCTTCCTGCGGCACCAGCGGGATGTTCAGGTCGGTCGTCGCGACCTTGAACTGCTTGAGCGCGCTCAGGTTCTTGCTGTCTGCCCCGGATTGGGCGAAAGCGCCGCCCATGGCCAGGCCGCCGACCGCAAACGCGGCGGCAATGATGGTCAGCCTCATTGTCGTAGTCTCCTCATAGGACGGGTTCGTCGCGAACCCGCTGCCGGAAACGGCAGGAGCCCGATGATAGATGCCGATTGCGCACTGCACTACATGCAGTGCAGCATCCGCGCGCTCCGGCGTTCCGCAAAGAGCGCTTCAACGGAAGCGCATGCTGCGCGCCGGCACCTTCGCATCCAGGCTGGTCACGCCGTGCCGTTCGCTGCCCTGCAACGCCGTCCGGTCGGCCACCCGTTCGACGGTGATCGGACCGCCCTCGGGCGTGATCGCGCCGGCATGGACGGCGGCCAGGCACAGTGCCGAATTGTCCGCGTAGACGTCGGAGCCCCAGACCGCTCCCTTGCCAGGCATCGCCACTGCCGCGCAGACGCAACTGAACGAATCGACGCTCGCCGGCAGCATCGCGAAGGTCGTCGGGCACGGACCGGGCCCGGGGGCCGGCGGCGGCGCACCGCGGAACCGGGCACTGCGCACGAGCGCGCGCTCGTCGCCCGTTTCGACGCCGTTGCGCTCGGTGCCCACGAACAGATCCTGGGCGCCCGCCCATTCCACGGTAACCGGCCCGCCCGCCGGCTCGATGACGCCGGCATGCAGCGCGGCACGGCACAGCTTCGATTCGGGCGCGTAATGGTCGGTGCCCCAGACCAGTCCGTCGCGCGTCGCGCTCTCGTCGCAGTGGCAGTCGAAGCTTCCTTCCTGTTCGGGAATCAGCGCAAAGCTGCGAGGGCACGCCGGCAGCGCGGGCGCCGCGGCCCCCGCCTGCGCGCCGCCCGACCCGGGCGTGCCTGCGTCCTTCCCGCTCGGCACAGGAATCGGCGGCACCAGGACATCGATGGCGCCGGCGGTCGCGGCGTCGAGACCCGTGCGCGGGCCGGCCAGAGCCGGGGCTGCGCCGGACGATGCGCGGGTCGGATCGTAGCCGGGGCCGGCGAACTCGGCGCCGGCAGGAGGCTGGGCGGCGCCGGCCGGAGCCGGAGCGACGCCGGCCGGCTGCGTCGGCGCGATCGTCGACGATCGCGACTCGGTCGTTACGGGCGGGACGCTCCCCGCATCGGCGCCTGCCTCCCTGGCGTCGTCTGCGACGAACTCGTCTGCACCGAACATCATCCAAGCGCCGGCAGCCAGCACGACGGCTGCAGCCACCCATGCCAGCCTCTTCACGCCGCCAGCACCGGAATCGGGCGCCGAGTCCTTCGCCGGTCCGGCGACCGGAACCGGTCCCTGGTCGGGCAATGCGGCGAGCGCGTCGGCCAGCCGGTCCCAGCGCAGTTCGGTACTGGGCGGATTCCAGACGTCGATCTCGGTCGCCGACGAAAGCAAGGGCTCGAGCCGGCTGTCCGGCACGACGCTCTCGGCGCGCACGACGAAGATCCGCTTACCCAGCGACAGCGCATGCTCGAGCTCGTGCCGGACGAACATCGACCGGTTCGAGCCTGCCGTCAGCAGCAGCACGAAGGCGGGACAGGTCGCGATGCCCGCCATGATCGCCTCGGCATACTCGCTGCCCGGTGCGACGTCGCGCGGCGCGAGCCAGCACGCGAGGCCGAACTGCTCGACCGCCCGGCACAGTTCGGCGGCGAGCGCCGCATCCTCGGGAACGTGGCTGATGAAGGCGCGCTTCATGCGAACGGCATCCGCCGCCGCGAAGCGCCCGCCTCACTGCCGACCGCCCGTTTCGCGAGCATTCGCATCGACCTTCTCCCTGGACCCATCGGCTCGGCGCCCATCATAACGATGCAAGCCCGCACATCGCGGATCGCCGGGGAGACGGTGTCGGGAAACGGATGATTACGGCCGCGAAAGCGCCTTGCTATGCTGGCTCGTCGTGCCGTGCAACGCGACACGCCCGCGCGGGAGGCACCTCATGGATCTGAGATCCAGCTCCTTCCACTTCCCGTCGACCGAAGGCAGCGGCCCGCAAACGGCGAGCGCGCAGTTCGCCTTTCCCCGGGACGTGCGACAGGCGGCCGTCGGCATCACCGGCTACACGGCACGCTTCGAGAACAACGAAGACCATCATCTCGGCCGCCTGATCGTCGAGCTGAACGCGAGCGTCAACGGCAGCGACCCGACGCTCGTCGACGTGACGGGCAGCTTCGGCCTGCGCGACTGGTCGGGCAACTGGGACGACCACTACGGCGGGCTCATCGAATTCACCGTGATCGCCGACCTGGTCGCCGTCGCGCCGCCGCTGCCCGGTACGTCGCGCGGCGACCTGATCGTCGTGGACGCCGAAATCACGCAGGCGATCCAGCATTTCCGCAGCGACCGCCATCTCGATGCGGCAAACGTCTTTCCCGACAATTCGATCCGGCTCGTCGCCGGCAAGGCGACCGTCGTACGGCTCTATGTCGACTACGACGCATCGAGCGGGCTGGCGCCGATCACATCGCTGTCGGGCGAGCTGGTCGTCACTGCCGCCGGCGCGACCACGACGATCGGGGCGTCGCGGCCGATCGCGCCGCGACGCGACGCGTCGATCGACCGGGGCCAGCGCGACCACACGCTGAACTTCCTGATTCCCGAGAGCCTGTGCCAGGGCACGATCGACTTCGTCGCGCGGGCCTTCGATGCCAGCGACCGAAGCCAGTTCTCGGCAGATTTCGCGCGCACGCTCGTCTTCGAAACGATGCCCGACCTGGCCATCATGGCAGTCGCGATCAACTACACCGGCGACGACGTCATCGACCCGGCGCAGGTGGGCGCCCCGACGCCGGCCGACTTCACCGCGCTGTTCGGCCTGACCGAGGCCCTGTATCCGATTCCGCAGGTCGTGATCTCGAACTTCGTGACGATGGACTACGACGCGGACGTGAAGTCAGACATCAACGACGGCTGCGACAAGCTCGGCGACCTCAAGGATGCCGTCGCCGACCTGCGCGGCGACTCCGACGACATCGTCTACGGGCTCTTCAACGCCGGCCTCGACACCGGCTCCGTCGGCGGTTGCGGCGGCGGCGGCGTGGCCGTCGGGCGCATCGGCGCGCAAGGCACGGCCGCGCACGAGATCGGCCATGCACTGGGACGCAAGCACGCACCCTGCGACAACGTCACGCGCTGCGCGCAGCCGAAGAACACCGACGGCGACTATCCGCGCTACGCCGGTTTCGACTCGGACAGCATCGGAGAATACGGCTTCGACATGCGGCCGGCCTTCGGCCAGGTACTGTCGCCGTCGACCGCGCACGACATGATGGGCTACTCGGGCGGGCGCTGGATCAGTCCGTACACCTACAAGGCGCTGATGGCCCGCATTCCGGACTTCGTGTCGGGTGCCTCGGCCGATGCCGCAATGGCTGCCGGGCGCAGGCCGGAACCGCGCGGGAGCTGGATTCCGATGAAGCAGCCGGCCTTGTTCCTGCGCCTCGACATCCTGCGCAATCGCAGCGTCCGCTTCGCGCCGGCCTTCCACTTCGACGCGCGGCCGCGGCCGCACGGCAGCGAAAAGACCGGATTCTCGATCGAGCTGCTCGACGCGAAGGATGAATTGCTGCGCAGCGCCTGCCTGTACGTCGACGAAACCGGCTGCGGCTGCGCGTGCAGCGGCGGCTGGCCGGTCAGGATCCGCCATGCGATCGCCTTCGATTCCCGCGCACGCACGCTGGTGCTGCTCGAATGCGACAAGGAAATCGGTCGCTGGCCGATCCCCGATCCGCCGAAACTGTCGGTCCGCGTCGAAGGGGCCGACTCGCGCGACAATGAACTGCGCTTGCGTTGGGACGTTCACGGAGAACGCGACGGCGAGGATGGGTCGCACTGGTTCCTGGTGCAATGGCGCGACCGCCGCGGCACCTGGCGCGGCGTCGCCCCGCGCACGCGCAAGCGTTCGCTCGCGGTGCCGAAACGGCTGTTCGGCGGGCAGGCCGAGGTCGCGCTGCGCGTATTGGCGAGTTCGGGCATCGCGACCGGAAGCGTGCAGTGGGAAGGGCCGATCCAGCAACCCGATACGCCGCCGACCGGCACGAGCCCGCCCGGGATCACGATCGGACTGGCCGGCATCGTCGCCGGC
>JAAZBL010000150.1 GCA_012513825.1 Limnobacter sp.
AAGGCTTGCGCCTGCTGCTGACGCCGTTCCCGCAGGAGGAATTCAACCAGACCGAGGACCGCAAGGTCGCGCAGCAGAGCCTGGGCGTGACCTGCCTCGACTGCCATTCGAACTTCCACTCGAACGCGGCCTTTCACCTGACGCCGGACCTGCGGCCGCAGGCCGTGCGCTTCCGCCTCGACACTCCGAGCCTGCGCGGGATGTTCGGGCAGCAGATCCACGGTTCGAAGCGATCGCTGCGTTCGATCGAGGACTTCACCGAGTTCGAGCAACGCACCGCCTACTTCAACGGCGACCACGTCAGCGCCACGCGCAAGGGCGTGCACTTGCCCAACCGCCCGAACCAGGTCGCGATGATGGCGCAGATGCAGAACATCATCGATTTTCCGCCGGCGCCGAAACTCGATCCGGGAGGCGCACTGAACCCTGTGCTGGCCACGCAGCAGGAACTCGAAGGCGAGGCCGTCTTCATGGGCAAGGGCCGCTGCGCCGAATGCCATCTGCCTCAAAGCGCCTTCCTGGACCATACGATGCACGACCTGAAGCTCGAGCGCTTCTACAAGACGGGCGAAACGGTCAACGACTTCATCGCGATTCCCGACGGTCCGATCAAGACCTTCACGCTGCGCGGCATCAAGGACACGCCGCCCTACCTGCACGACGGCCGGCTGATGACGCTGGCCGACACCGTCGAGTTCTTCAACCTGGTGCTCGGGCTGAAGCTCACGCAGCAGGAGAAGGATGCGCTACTGGCCTACCTGCTCGTGCTGTGAGCCGAAAGGAGATCGCCATGAAAGCTTCCGCATACCGCGCGTGCATCGCGGCCTCGGCCCTCGCACTGGCCGGCGTCTGCACACCGGCCGCCGCGCAACTGGGCAACCCCGCCGGCTGGGCGCCGACGACGATGAACGACCCGCCGGGCAAGCCGGCCCCGATGAGAACCAACGTGCAGGACGAGCTGTTCGTGCAGCTCGCCAGCGCAGGCGATCGCTTCGAGGTCCAGGCCTCCGAGCTCGCGCTGAAGAAGTCCGGCAGCGACGGCATCAAGGAATTCGCGCAACGAATGAAGGATGCGCACACCGACTCGAGCGCGAAGCTCGCTTCGATCGCGGAGTCGGTGAAGGTGCCGATATCGAAATACGCCGCGCCCGACGACCAGGCCACGCTTCAACGGCTGCAATCGCTGGACGGCGAGAGCTTCGACGCCGCCTGGCTGCAGGCCCAGCTCGTCGCGCATCAGAAGGCCGCGCAACTGCTGATCTGGCAAGCCGGCCAGGGGCAGAACGGCGACCTGCAGCGTTATGCGTCTGCCACGCTGGTCGACGTCTGGGCGCACATGGAGGCCGTCCAGCGGCTGCTCGCCGAACAGACGACGGTGGGCAGGCAAGGGCTCGCGACGCGCTGATGCCGGCGCGCCACGTGGCCGGCACTCGCCGGTCACGCGTTGCTGTCGGCCCGGCGCGCGGCGCCTGGGCGACACCCGCCCATGTTAGGATCGCGCCGTTGGTGCTCGTCGAGGCGTTCGGCCGAGACAGTTAAACGGGAATCAGGAGGGGTGGGCGGCATCGGCCCGCGGCCCCAACCTGAGCTGCCCCCGCAACGGTAAGCGGACGGAAGCGATCATCGGCTTCCGGCCCGGGACTGGGCCACTGGAAGAAGGTCGCCGCGCAGCGCGGCGAATCGACCGGGAAGGCGTCTCGGGCAGTCTCCGTCAGCCCGGATACCGGCCAGCGAGGTGGCGTGCCGCATCGTCGGTGCGCCGGTGGGCGCTAAGCCGCGGGGAAGCGGAAAAGCGCGTTCCGTCCCGTCTCCCGTCATGACATCCCTTCGTTCCGGTTGCGCTGCCCGCCGATCCGACCGCAGCGTCGACGCTGCCGTTCGCGTGCCGAGTGCCGCCGTCCTCGCCATTTCCACTGCCTGCTGGCTGCTGCCGGCGACCGCGATCGGCCAGGCCGCCCGCCCGTCCGATCCGTCGCAGGCTTCCGCCGGGCTGGCTCAGGCCGGCACGCATACCGGCCTCGACACGGTCGTCGTCACGGCCAGCCGCGCACCGCAGCCGCTGTCCTCGGTGCTTGCCGACATTTCGGTCGTCGATCGCACGGATATCGAACGCAGCGGCGCCGTCGACGTGGCCGAGCTGCTGTCGCGGCTGCCCGGCATCGAGTTCACGCGCAACGGCGGCCCCGGCACGGCCACCAGCGTCTTCATCCGTGGCGGCGAGAACCGCCACACGGCCGTCTACATCGACGGCGTGCGAATCGATTCGCAGGCGACCGGCGGGGCGCCGTGGGAACAGATCCCGCTCGAACAGATCGAGCGGATCGAGGTGCTGCGCGGGCCGGCGGCCGCGGTCTACGGTTCCGACGCCGTGGCCGGCGTCGTCCAGCTGTTCACGAAGCGGGGCCAGGGCCCGGCCCGGCCGACGGTCTCGGCGACGCTCGGATCGCAGGGCACCAAGCAGCTGCGGGCCGGCATCAGCGGCGCGACGCAGGACTTCGACTACGCGCTGTCGGCCAGCCACGGCCGCAGCGACGGCTTCAACTCGCGCCGGGACCCGACGGCGAATCCCGACCGCGACGGCTGGCGCCGCAACTCGGCGCACGCCCGCTTCGGGTTCAAGCTTACGCCGCGTCACCGGATCGAAGCCTCGGTGCTCGGCTCGGACCTTCGCTCGCATTTCGACGGTTTCGTGCCGACCTTCGACGACGTCAGCGACCAGACGCTGCGAACCGCGAGCCTGTCCTGGCAAGGCCGCTGGACCGACTTTTCGACGACGCGCGCGCAGTTCGGGCAGAGCGAGTCCACCTACGAGTCGCGGCCCGACTTCTACCGGTCCGAGACGACGCTGCGCAACCTTCTGCTGCAGCACGAGCAGCACGTCGGCGACCAGGTGCTGACGGCGGCGTTCGAGCGCCGCGAAGACGAGCTGCTGAACCCGGCGACCGAGTTCGCGCCGCGGCTAAAGGGCGATCGGCACCAGAACGCGATCAGCCTCGGCTGGCGCGCCGATTTCGGCGCCCACGGCCTGCAGGCACACCTGCGGCACGACGACGACAGCGAGTTCGGCGGCGAAACCACCGGCAGCCTCGCCTGGGGATGGGCCTTCCTGCCGCAATGGCGGCTGAGCGTATCGACCGCGACCTCGTTTCGCGCACCCACGCTTTACCAGCGCTTCAGCCAGTTCGGCAACCCTTCGCTGACGCCCGAAAAAGGGCGCAACCTCGAACTCGGCCTGCGCTGGAGTGCGGGCACGAGCGAGGCGAGCCTCAGTGTCTGGCGCAACGAGGTTCGCGACCTGATCGCCTTCGGCGCCTCGGGCCCCTGCTCCGATCCCTTCGGCTGCTTCGCCAACGTCGGCCGGGCAGAGATCGAAGGCGTCTCGCTGGCCGGCCGCACACGCGTCGCGGGCGTGACGCTGCGCGGCTCGCTCGATTGGCACGATCCGCGCGACGCCGACACCGGCAAGGTGCTGCAGCGCCGCGCGCGGCGAATGGCCGCTCTCGGGGCGGAGACGCAGCATGCCGGCTGGACCTGGGGCGCCGAAGTCGAGGCCTCGGGTGCGCGCTTCGACGATCCCGCCAATACCGACCGCCTTGGCGGCTATGGCGTGGTCAACCTGCTCGCCGCGACGACGCTGAAGCCCGGCCTGATGCTGGAGGCCCGGATCGACAACGTCGGCGACAAGGACTACGAGATCGTGCGCGGCTACGCGACGCAGGGCCGCTTCGCGCAGTTGACGCTGCGCTGGACGATGCCCTGAGCCGAGAAAATGCGTCGATGAGCGACGATTGCCAATCGCCGGCGAGCACCGCGGCCCGGTCCGCAACGAAGGTCCTTCGCCGTCGGCGCGACGCGTTGCGGATGCTCGCCGGATACGCACTGGCCGGCGCCGCGCGGCCGGCGCTCGCAGAAGCCGCACCGCCTACGCAGGTTGACGCCGCCCGACCCGCTGACGCCGGCTCCGGGCCCATCGTCATCGTCGACGACCGCGGCATCGAGCACCGCTTCGCCGACGCGCCGCGGCGCATCGTCACGATGCTGCCCTCGTTGACCGAAACCGCCTGGGTGCTCGGTGCCGGCGCGCGACTGGTGGGCGTCGACCGGTTCTCCGACTGGCCGGACGAGATCGCCAGCCTGCCCCGGCTGGGCGGGCTCGAAGACGCCCACATCGAGGCCATCGCCGCGCTGGCGCCCGACGTCGTGCTGGCCTCGACCGCGTCGCGCGCGATGGAACGGCTCGAAGCGCTGGGCTTCCGGATCGTTCGCCTGAAGTCGGAAACCCATGCCGACCTGCGCCGCACGCTGGATCTCGTCGCAGCCCTGCTCGGCACGCCCGCGGCCGGGGCGCGTGCCTGGGCCCGGATCGAACGCGAGATCGAGGCGGCCGCGCGCCGCGTGCCGCCGCAGATGCTCGGCCAGCGCGTCTACTTCGAGATCGGCGGCGGCCCGTACGCCGCCGGCGCCAGCTCGTTCGTCGGCGAGACGATCGCGCGACTCGGGCTGGCCAACATCGTCGAACCGCAGCTCGGGCCCTTTCCGAAGCTGAACCCCGAATACGTGGTTCGCGCCAAACCGGACATCATCGTCGGTACCCGGCGAGAGCAGGCCGCGCTGGTCCGGCGGCCGGGCTGGGGCGCGCTGGCCGCCGTGCGCGAGCAACGGCTGTGCGGCTTCGACACGCCGCAATACGACCTGCTGACGCGCCCCGGTCCGCGTGCCGGCGAAGCCGCCGCGCTGCTGGTCGACTGCCTCGTCGAACTCGCGGAAAGCGAGCGGCGGCGCGCGCCGAGCTCCGTCCGGTGAGCCCGGGTTCGGAAGCCGTCATGGCCGGCGCCCCGGATGCCGTCGCGGTCGACACGCGGCGGCGCCGCCGCCTCGCCGGACGAATGGCGCTGGCGATCGTGCTCGGGATCGCGGCGGGCCTGGCGACCGGATCGGCCGGTTTCTCGCCGTCGGCGTTCTGGGCCGACCTCGCCGGCGGCGACGCCGGGCTGATCCTCGGCCAGATCCGTGCACCGCGCACGCTGGGCGCCGCGCTGGCCGGCGCGCTGCTCGGATTGTCGGGCGCGATCTCGCAAGGCCTGTTCCGCAACCCGCTGGCCGATCCCTATCTGCTGGGCAGCGCGTCGGGCGCGGCGCTGGGCGTCGTGCTCGTCCTTGCGGCAGCCTCGCTGGGCGGCGCCTATATCAGCCTTTCGGCCGCCGCCTGGATCGAGCAGGCGGGACTGGTCACGGCGGCCTTCGTCGGCGCGCTCGCCGGCGTCGGCCTGACGCTGGCGCTGGCGCGCGGCGCCGTGCAGACGCTGCGCCTGCTGCTGGCCGGCGTCGTCGTCGGTGTGCTGCTCGGCGCCGTCAGCGACCTGATCACCGTCGCTTCGCCGGACGCGCTGCGCGGCAAGCAGGCCTTCATGCTCGGCAGCACCAGCTTCCTCGGCTGGAACGCGCTGGCCCTGATGTGCGTCGGCCTGGCCGTGCTGCTGGCGCTGGCGCGCCGCTACGCACGCGCGCTCGACGCGCTGACGCTCGGCGAGGACAGCGCTGCGAGCCTGGGCCTGGACCTGTCGCGCGTGCGCCTGGCCCTGGTCTCGATGCTGAGCCTGGGCACTGCGCTGGCCGTGTCGCAGGCCGGACTGGTGGCCTTCGTCGGCCTCGTGGCGCCGCACCTGGTGCGGCGCAGCGCCCCGGGCCCGCATGGCTGGCTGCTGCAGGCCAGCGCCGGCATGGGTGCCGCGCTGCTGCTCGGGGCCGACGTCGTCGCGCGCTCGCTGATTGCGCCGCAGGAGCTGCCGGTCGGCGTGGTGACCGCGGTGCTTGGCGGCTGCTACCTGCTCTGGCTGCTGCGCCAGCGCAGTGCGCGATGAGCGCGCTGCTGCAAGCCGAGAAGCTCGGCGTGCGCCTCGGCGGACGCGAGGTGCTGACCGACCTGGGCCTGCGCATCGATGCCGGATGGACGGCACTGGTCGGCCCGAACGGCGCCGGCAAGTCGACGCTGCTGCGGGCGCTGGCAGGGTTGCAGCCGCCGTCGCGCGGCCGCGTCACGCTGCAGGGCCGCGCGCTGCGATCGATTCCCCCCGCCGAGCGCGCGCGCTCTCTCGCCTGGCTGGCCCAGCAGGGCGAGGTGACCGGCGAGCTGACCGTGCGCGAGACCGTCGAACTGGGCCGCATCGCACACCTGGGCCTGCTCGGCACACCGGGCCCGGCCGACCGCGCCGCCGTCGAGCGTGCGATCGACCTGACCGAATGCCGCGAATGGCAGGATCGCCGCCTGCACGAACTCTCCGGTGGCGAGCGCCAGCGCGTGCTGCTGGCGCGCGTGCTGGCGACCGAAGCGCCGCTGCTGCTGCTCGACGAGCCGACGACGCACCTCGACGCGCCGCATCAGGTCGCGCTGGCGCGCATGTTCCGGCGACTTGCCCGCGACGGAAGGCAGGCACGCGCGATCCTCAGCGTGCTGCACGACCTGCCGGTCGCGCTGCGCGCCGACCGGCTGCTGGTGCTGGCGCGCGGCCGCCTGTGCGCCGACGGCGCGCCGACCGACGCCGCCGTCCAGGCGGCGCTGGTGCAGGTGTTCGAGGGCGCGATCCGCATCGAGACCGACGACCGCGGGGCTCCCCGGCTGAGCCTGGCGCTGGACGACGGACCCGACGACGCGCAGGAGCTGCGATGAAGGCCGCGACGATGGTCTGGGGCGCGAGCAGCGGCGCCGGCAAGAGCCTGCTCGCAACGGCACTGTGTCGCTGGGCCGCCCGCGAAGGGCTCGACGTGGCGCCGTTCAAGGCGCAGAACATGAGCAACAACGCGCGCGTCGTCCCGCTCGCGGCCGCAGCCGGCGGCGACGCAGCGGGCCGCGGCGGCGACGATCGTGACGAGGGTTGCGACAGCGGCGATCGCGACGAAGCCGGCGGCCGGGGACGCGACTTCGGCGAGATCGGCTCGGCGCAGTACTTCCAGGCGCTGGCCGCGCGCACGCTGCCGCAGGTCGACATGAACCCGGTCCTGCTGAAGCCCGAGCGCGACACCGCCAGCCAGGTCGTGCTGCAGGGCCGTGTCGATTCACGGCTGTCGCGCCTGCCCTGGCGCGAGCGCAGTGCCGCACTGGCGGCTGCCGCGCGCGAGAGCTTCTGCCGGCTCGCGGCACGCCACGATCGGCTGATCGTCGAGGGCGCCGGATCGCCGGCCGAGATCAACCTGTCGGCGCAGGACTTCGCGAACCTCGACACCGCACGCTGGGTCCGCGACTCGGCGGGCGAAGACGCGTTGCGTGCGCTGCTCGTCGCCGACATCGACCGTGGCGGCGCGTTCGCGCACCTGTACGGCACCTGGTCGCTGCTGCCCGACGATCTGCGTCCGGCGCTGGCCGGCTTCGTGCTGAACAAGTTCCGCGGCGATGCGGGCTTGCTGTCGCCGGGGCCCGAACTGCTGCAGGCGCGCACCGGCGTTCCGCTGCTCGGCGTGTTGCCGATGGAACGCGATCACGGCCTGCCCGACGAGGACGGCCCGCAGCAATGGAGCGCCGGCTCGCCGTTTTCGGCGCAGCGACCGCGCATCGCGGTCGTCGCCTGGCCGCATCTGAGCAATCTCGACGAGTTTCACTCGCTGTCCGTGGCCGCGTCGCTTCGATGGGCGCGCTGCGCCGCCGAGCTTCACGACGTCGACTGGATCGTGCTTCCGGGCTCCAAGCAGGCGAGCGGCGATCTCGGCTGGCTGCGTGCGCAGGGCCTCGTCGAGCCGATCCGGCGGCACCTGCGCCACGACCGTCCGCTGCTGGGCGTCTGCGGCGGCATGCAGGTGCTCGGCGAAATCCTCGACGACCCCGATGGCGTCGACGGCGAACCGCATGGTCCCGTGCCCGGCCTCGGACTGCTGCCGCTCGAAACGCGGTACGCGCCACCCAAGCGCCTGCGCACGACACCGGTACGCTTCGGCCCTCTGTCCGGATCCTGGCGCGCGCTCGCCGGGCTCGAAGTGCCGGCCTACGAGATTCGCTGCGGGCTCACGCGCGCTCGTTCGGCCGCGGCGCGCCCGGCCCTGTTCGATGCCGAAGGTCGAACGATCGGCTGGCAGGCCGGACCGGTCCTGGGCATCGCCGCGCACGGCCTGTTCGAAGACGCCGGCGTGCTGCGCGCACTGTTCGGGGCCACGGTGCGCACGCTCGACGACAGCTTCGACGCGCTGGCCGGCCTCGTCGACGAGCATCTGGGCGCAGCCACGCTGCGCAGCCTGCTGCAAGCCTGAGCCGGCACGAGCACAACAGCCGGAACGCAGGCGGTCTCCGCGCTACTCCGATCGCCGGACGTAGCGCATGTCGGCGGGCACGCCGGCCTCGCGCGCAATTCCCCGCATTTCGTCGGCCGGCAGCGGAAAACCGCTGCGATCGCCCCAGTCGCGACTGCGGTGCAGGCGCGCCCGGCGCTGCTGGCGCAGCGCTTCGGCGCAAGCCAGGTCCAGCGCGGTCAGCGCGGCGACCGCTGCGAAGGCCGCCAGGCGCGGATCGGGACGGTTTCGCCGCAGCCGCCAGCCCGGGCGACGCTGCCTGGCCGTCGCCAGCACGGCGAGGTCGGCGCAGTCGCCGGCAATGCGCGCCCAGACCCAGGGTTCCGGCCTGCGGGTCGTCAGCAGGCCCGCCCCGGTAACCAGCTCGCGCGCGCCGAATCCCCGCACCGCCGCCCGGCGATCGCGGATCCCCGCCGCACGCTCGACGCGCGCCGGCGCAAGCAGCTCGGCCAGGCCGATCAGCAGGCTCGCCCAGCCGAGCGCACGGACCAGCGGCTGGGCGACACCTCCGTTCGGCGGGGCTTCGCGCAAACGCGCGTCTTCGGGATATCGCTGGGTCTTCATGGCGTCATCACCACCTTGATGCAGCCGTCGAGCTTGTCGCGGAACGTCTCGTACATCTGCGGGCCCTCGGACAGGGCCACCTGATGCGTGATGACGAACGACGGGTCGATGCGACCCTCCTCGATCAGGCGCAGCAAGCCGTCGGTCCAGCGGTTCACGTGCGTCTGGCCGGTTCGCACGGTCAATCCCTTGTTCATCAATGCGCCGAACGGCAGCTTGTCGACGATGCCGCCGTAGACGCCGGGGATCGACAGCGTGCCTCCGGGTCGGCAGACGTAGATCATCTCGCGCAACACGTGCGGCCGATCGGTCTCCAGCATCGTCGCCTGCTTGACCCGGTCGTAGACCGAATCGATCGAACGCGTCGCATGCGCCTCCAGGCCGACCGCATCGATGCACTTCTCGGGTCCCTTGCCCCGCGTGAGTTCCTGCAGTCGTTCGATCACGCTTTCGCGGCTGAAGTCGATCGTGATCGCGCCGCCGGCCGCCGCCATTGACAGCCGCTCGGGCACGTGGTCGATGCAGACGACCTGGCGCGCACCGAGCAGCACCGCGCTGCGCACGCAGAATTGCCCCACCGGTCCGGCGCCCCAGACGGCGACCGTGTCGTCCGGTTCGATTTCGCACTGGACGGCTGCCTGCCAGCCGGTCGGAAAGATGTCGCCGAGAAACAGCACGCGCTCGTCGTCGAGCCCGTCGGGAATCTTCACCGGTGCCACGTCGGCGTACGGCACGCGCACGTATTCGGCCTGCCCGCCGGGATAGCCGCCGGTCAGGTGCGAGTACCCGAACAGACCGCCGGTCGGATGCCCGAAGACCTTGGCCGCCGCCTCGGCGTTCCGGTTGCTTCGCTCGCACAGCGAAAAATTGCCGCGCCGGCACTGCTCGCATTCGCCGCAGCAGATCGTGAACGGGACGACGACCCGGTCGCCGACCCGCAGCTTGTCGTTGCCCTTGCCGACCTCGACGACTTCGCCCATGAACTCGTGCCCGAGCACGTCGCCCGACTTCATCGCGGGCATGAAGCCGTCGAACAGGTGCAGGTCGGATCCGCAGATCGCGCAATGGGTCATCTTGACGATCGCATCGCGCGGCTCCTCGATGATCGGGTCGGGAACCGTTTCGTAACGAACGTCGTGTTTGCCGCGCCAACACAAGGCTTTCATCGGACACCTCCGAGCGAGGTCCGAAGCAAGCGACCTCCGAGCGAGGTTCGAAGCAAGTGCAGGACCCGTCCGGCGTTCGGCGCAACGGCAGGAATGCGGCTTGCTCGACCGGGGTGTCGCGTCGGAGCGCCCCGACTCCGTTCTCGCTGCGCCGCGCAGCCTCTCCCGATGAAACCACCCGTCGTGACCCCGTCCGATCCGCCGTCCCCGCCCGACCCCCCGCCCTTTCCGCGAAAGCTGCGTGCCGGGTGGCTGCAGGTCGTCGGCGTAGGGCTGTTGTCGTTGTTGCCGATCGCCGCGTTGACCGGCGCCTTCGAAGGCGAGCGCGAGGCGAGTGAGCGTGCCGGCGGCCTCGAGCTTGAGGTCCGTTACCCGCAACGTATGCGCCATGGGACGGCAACGACGCTCGAAGTCCGGCTCAGCAACCATGGCCATGACACGCTGACCGACGCGCTCGTTCACCTGCCGGACCGGTACCTGTCCGGCTTCGGCGACTTCCGGTTCATGCCCGAGCCGCAGCGGCTCGACGAGCACGGCGTGCGAGTCGCGATCGGCGAGCTGGCACCGGGCCAGACACGCAAGCTGATCGTTGCGCTGAAGGCCGAGCACGCGGGCGTTCACGACGGTCGAATCAGTGCTGCCGCGGCCGACGGCGCTACCGCACAGCTCGAAGTGACCACGCTGGTCCTGCCCTGAGGAAGCACCGTGGAAACCGTGCTGCGGGTCGCCGCGATCTACCTGTTCGTCTTCGTCGGATTGCGCGTGATGGGAAAGCGCGAGTTCGGCCAGCTATCGGCGATCGAGCTGGTCACACTGCTGATGATTCCGGAGATCGTTTCGCAGGCTCTGACCGGGAACGACGACTCGATCACCAATGCGTTCGTCGGCGTGTCGACGCTGCTCGTGCTCGTGTTCGCGACCTCGATGCTGGCGCACCGCTTCAAGAAGGTCGAAGTCGCGATCGGCGGCGTACCCAGCGTGCTGGTGCACAACGGCAAGCTGTTCGAGCGCACGCTGAACACCGAGCGGGTCTCGCCCGACGAGATCTTCGCGGAAATGCACAAGGCGGGCCTGCAGACGCTCGACGAAGTCGAATGGGCGATTCTCGAGTCGGACGGCAAGATCGCGATCGTGCCGGTGCAGCAGACGCAGCGCAAAGGCAACGCGCTGCGCAAGGCGGCGCACGAGGACCGGCAGATCTGAAGCCGGCTCCCCGGATGCGCGCTGCCCCCCAGCTCTATGCCGCCGGCTCTGCGAAGGGCCCCCCGCACCGCCGTCTCGCGGCGGCGCGCGGCGCGGAAGCCCGGAATCGAAACTACATGTTCTCGATCATCACCTGCCCGAAGCCCGAGCACGACACCTGTTCGGCATCCGGCAGCAGGCGGGCGAAGTCGTAGGTGACCTTCTTCGACAGGATCGCCTTTTCCATCGACGAGATGATCAGGTCGGCCGCCTCGGTCCAGCCCATGTGCCGCAGCATCATCTCGGCCGACAGGATCTCCGAGCCCGGGTTCACATAGTCCTTGCCCGCATACTTCGGCGCGGTGCCGTGCGTGGCTTCGAACATCGCGACCGAGTCCGACAGGTTGGCGCCCGGCGCGATACCGATGCCGCCGACCTGCGCCGCCAGTGCGTCGGAGATGTAGTCGCCGTTCAGGTTCAGCGTCGCGATCACGCTGTACTCGGCCGGCCGCAGCAGGATCTGCTGCAGGAAGGCATCGGCGATCACGTCCTTGATCACGATCCGCTTGCCGGTCTTCGGGTTGTCGAACGCGCACCACGGACCGCCGTCGATCTCGGCCGCGCCGAACTCCTTCTTCGCCAGCGCGTAGCCCCAGTCACGGAAGCCGCCCTCGGTGAACTTCATGATGTTGCCCTTGTGCACCAGCGACACCGAGGGCTTGTCGTTGTCGATCGCGTACTGGATCGCCTTGCGCACCAGGCGCTCGGTGCCCTGGCGCGAGACCGGCTTGATCCCGATCCCCGACGTTTCCGGGAAGCGGATCTTCGTGACCCCCATCTCGTTGACGAGGAAGTCGATCAGCTTCTTCGCCTGGGCACTTTCGGCTTCGTATTCGATGCCGGCATAGATGTCCTCCGAGTTTTCGCGGAAGATCACCATGTCGGTCTTCTCGGGCTCCTTGACCGGCGAGGGAACGCCCTGGAACCAGCGCACCGGGCGCAGGCAGACGTACAGGTCCAGCTGCTGGCGAAGCGCGACGTTCAGCGAACGGATGCCACCGCCGACCGGCGTGGTCAGCGGACCCTTGATCGAGACGACGTAGTCCTTCAGGACGTCGAGCGTCTCGTCGGGCAGCCAGACGTCGGGGCCGTAGACCTTCGTGGATTTCTCGCCGGCATAGATCTCCATCCAGTGGATCTTGCGCTTGCCGGCATAGGCCTTGGCGACCGCCGCGTCGACGACCTTGATCATGACCGGCGTGATGTCGACGCCGGTCCCGTCGCCCTCGATGTAGGGAATGATCGGATTGTCGGGAACCTGCAGCGAAAAGTCGGCATTGACCTTGATCTTCTCACCGGCCGAAGGGACTTTGATGTGCTGATACATGTGCAGGCTTCCTCTTTGATGAACAGCCATCGATTATGCCGGATGGCTTCGGCTCGCATTCGACGTAGATCAGGCGATCCGGCATGATCGGACGAGTCCCGAACCAGGAAACCCGATGACCGTCTTGCCGTCGCCCGAGGCGTCGATGCACTCGTTCCGTTCGATCCGCCTGCTCTTCGAAGGCGCGCGCCGGCGCCTGGCCGGCATGCTGCTGCTCGCGGCTGCGGCGCTGGCCGGCGCCGGGCATCAGCCGCCCGTCGCCGCCCAGACGCAGGCCCAGCCGATGCTGCCGATCGCCACGCTGCAGTCGGGCATCCACCTGATCCGCGCCGAAGTCGCGTCGTCGCCACAGCAACGGGCAAGCGGGCTGATGTTCCGGAAATCGATGGAGCCCAATCACGGGATGCTGTTCGTGTTCCCGGAGAAGGCCGGCCACTGTTTCTGGATGCGCAACACGTCGATCCCGCTGTCGATCGCCTTTCTCGACGACGATGGCACGATCGTCAACATCGCCGACATGCAGCCGCACAGCGAGGCCAGCCACTGTCCGCTGCGGGCCGTGCGCTATGCGCTGGAGATGGAGCAGGGCTGGTTCGCCAGGCGTGGCGTCGAACCCGGCTCGAGACTGCGGAGCAAGCAGTTCTTCGGCGACTGAGCGGCGACCGAGGCAAGCGGCAGCACTTGCTCGCCCGGCCGGCGCGCTAGCTTTTCTTCCTGATGAGGCCGTAGATCCAGAGCAGCAGGATCGCGCCGAGTACCGAGGCGATGAAGCCGGCGTTCGCACCCGGCGGGTACAAGCCGATCGCCTGCCCGATCCAGGTGGCAACGACCGAACCCAGAATGCCGAGGATCATCGTGACGATGATGCCTCCGCCCTGCTCGCCCGGCATGAAGAACTTCGCGACGGCGCCCACAACGAGACCGACGATCGCGCTCCAGATCAGTCCCATCTTCTTCTCCTTGTCAGCTCGGGCGCGGCGGCGGAGATCGACGCCGCCGCCGCATCATCGGTCGTGCCGCAACCGGATCAGCCGAGGTTCTTCTCGGCGAATTCCCAGTTGACCAGGTTGTTCAGGAAGGTCTCGACGAATTTCGGCCGCGCGTTGCGGTAGTCGATGTAGTAGGCATGCTCCCAGACGTCGACCGTCAGCAGCGGCTTGTCGCTGCCGGTGAGCGGCGTGGCCGCATTGCTGGTGTTGACGATGTCGACGCTGCCGTCGCCCTTGCCGACCAGCCAGGTCCAGCCGGAACCGAAGTTGCCGACGGCGCTCTTCGTGAACGCTTCCTTGAACGCGTCGAACGAGCCCCACTTGGCGTCGATCGCCTTGGCGAGCGCTCCCGAGGGCTTGCCGCCCCCGTTGGGCTTCATGCAGTTCCAGAAGAACGTGTGGTTCCAGACCTGGGCCGCGTTGTTGAAGATCCCGCCCTGCGACCTGCGGACGATGTCCTCGAGCGACGCGTTCTCGAATTCGGTGCCCTTGATCAGGTTGTTCAGGTTCGTGACGTAGGCCTGGTGATGCTTGCCGTAGTGGTACTCGAAGGTTTCCTTCGACATGTGCGGCTCGAGTGCATCGGTAGCGTACGGAAGCGGAGGCAGCTTGTGTTCCATGGTCTTGTCCTTGTGAGAGTACGACGGAGCGGGCTGGCAACTTGCCGGACACCGGCGAAGCATCGATTCTAGGACGAAACCGGCTCCGGGCCGACCATCCGCCCGGAGCGACCCGGCGGGCCGAACGGATTAGCGATCGACGCGCCGCGGCTCCGGCCGAGTTGCGGTCACCTCGGCATCGAGCCCGCCGGCGGCGAGCCGGATCGTCAGCGACTGGCCGACGACGGCCTGCGCGGCGTCGCGCAGCACCCTGCCCTGGCGGTCGCCGACGATCGCGTAGCCGCGCTCGAGCACCGCCTGCGGGCTGACCAGCTCGAGCGCGGCGGCCGCGGCGCCGAGGCGCTGCCCGGCGCGCTCGCGCCGATCGCGCATCGCTGCCGCGAGACGCCGTTCGAGCGCGGCCAGCCGCTGGCCGGCGAGCTCGGTGCGCGGCGCACGCAGGCCGGCGGCCAGCCGCTCCAGCGCGGCCGAGCGCCGCAGGCGCTGCGAGGCCTCGGCCGATGCCAGCCGCTGCGCGAGCATCGCGGTGCGGCGCGCGCGGTCGCGCCACAGCGCCGAAGGCGGTCGCAGCAGCCGTACCGACGAATCGAAGCGCTGGCCGGCGCGCTCGAGCGTGCGCATCATCGCGTGCTGCAGCCGCTCGGTCAGTCGCCCCGCCACCCGGCCCAGTTCGCGTCGGTCGGGCGCGACCAGTTCGGCGGCAGCGGTCGGTGTGGCCGCCCGCACGTCGGCGACGAAATCGGCGATCGTGAAGTCGGTTTCGTGGCCGATGCCGCTGACGACCGGGATCGGCGCGTCGGCGATCGCCCGGGCCAGCACTTCGTCGTTGAACGCCCACAGATCCTCGATCGAGCCGCCGCCGCGCACGAGCAGCAGCACCTGGCACTCGCGCCGCTCGAACGCGCGGCGCAGAGCGGCCAGCAACTGCATCGGCGCGTCGGCGCCCTGGACCGCGCTCGGATAGACGACGACGGGGATCCCCGGCGCGCGCCGGCGCAGCGTCGCCAGCACGTCGCGCAGTGCAGCGCCCCTGGGCGACGTGACGATCCCGATCGTCGCCGGCGATGGCGGCAGTGGCCGCTTGCGTCCGGCTTCGAACAGGCCCTCGCGCTGCAGCGCCGTCTTCAGCGCGAGAAATCGGCGATACAGCTCGCCGTCGCCGGCGCGACGCATCGCCTCGACGATGAGCTGGAATTCGCCGCGCCCTTCGTACAGCGAGGCCAGCGCACGGACTTCGACGTGGTCGCCTTCGCGCGGGGCGAACTCGACGAACCTGTTGCGTCCGCGAAACATGACGCAGCGCACCTGAGCGCCGGCATCCTTCAACGAAAAGTACCAGTGTCCGCTGCCGGCACGCATCAGGTTCGACACCTCGCCCTGCACGCCGAGCACCGGCAGGTTCCGTTCGAGAAGCCCGGCAACCATGCGGTTGAGCTGGGAGACAGTAAGGAAATCCCGCATCGGCGCTGGGTTTCCGGTCGTAGATCCAATAACCATGCGGCTTTCAGGGCAGAACCTTTCCACAAGCCGCGTAATCGTGTGCGTTTTGACACACGCGCCCGCTTGCGCTAAGTGGATTCGGCATAAGTGCTTGATTGTGATGGCGTTTTTCTGTGCCGAAGCTTTGGGCACTCGCCGGCAAGCACGTGATTTCGCGCTTTCCCGCGATTATTCCGCGCTTTCTTCACAGAGTTATCCACAGTTGTTGTTGATGGTGTGTTGCGCCGCAACGAGCGGACGGGCGGCGGTTGCGGTCGGGTGTCGAAAACCTTGACAATTGCCCGCCAGCGGCCCTGCGCGCATCGTCGCGACTGTACCCGGTCGCGGCAAGCGGCGATCCGGCTCGCCCGCGTTTCGTGGAGAAAGTGCCTTGTTTTCGTTGATTGAGGCGGCCGGCTGGCCGATCTGGTTCCTGATCCTGGCTTCGGTGGCTGCGCTCGCGCTGATCCTCGAGCGCTCGCTCGCGCTGCGGCGCACGAAGATCGTCCCGTCCGGCGTGTTCGACGAAGTGATGGGCCTGCATGGCAGTCATGCGCTGAGCCCGGAGATGAACGCCCGGCTCGCGGCGAGCTCGCCGCTCGGCCGCGTGCTCGCGGCCGGGATCGCACACGCACGCTTCGGCCGCGCACGCATGAAGGAGGCGATGGAGGACAGCGGCCGGCTGGTCGCACACGAGCTCGACCGTTTCCTGTCGGCGATCGGCACGATCGCCACCGTCGCGCCCCTGCTCGGCCTGTTCGGCACCGTCGTCGGCATGATCGAGATCTTCGGCGCACAGGCGCCCGGCGGCACGAACCCGCAGCAGTTGGCGCACGGCATTTCGGTCGCGCTGTACAACACGGCGCTCGGGATCCTGATCGCGATCCCCGCGCTGATCGCCTACCGGCACTTCCGCGCGCGCGTCGACGCCTACCTGGTCGAGATGGAAGAGATGGCCTTGCGGCTGGCCGACGCGCTGGCGCCCGACGAGCCCGCGCTCGGCGTGCAGTCGATGCATGCCGCGGGAGCGGCGGGTCACGCCGGGCCCGTCCCGGCCGCACCGGCCCCCGGTGCGCCGGCCGGCCAGGTCGCGCCGGCCGCTGCCGCGCAAGCCGAGGCCGGCCAGCGGGCCGCCACCGCGTCGATGCTCGCTGCTGCCGCGCGCAAGCCGGTCGAACGCCTGACCGCGCGCAGCGCCGGGCCGAGCCGGACGGGATCGGCAGCATGATCGGCCGGCGGGCGATGAGCTTTCGCGGTGCGCTGCGCCGCGAAGAGCCCGAGATCAACTTCATTCCGCTGATCGACCTGCTGCTGGTCATCCTGATCTTCCTGATGGTCACGACGACCTTCTCGAAGTTCACCGAGATGCAGGTCAACCTGCCCAGCGCCAGCGCCGACGCGGCCGCCGAACGCCCGGCCGAGATCGTCGTCGGCGTGTCGGCCGACGGCCGCTACCTGTTCGACGCCGGCGATCCGAAGTTCCTCGAACCGGCAATGCTGGCCGGCGAACTGGCGCAGGCCGCGGCGGCGCGCGAGGACACCGTGCTGGTCATCCACGCCGACGCCGGATCGACGCACCAGGCCGTCGTCAAGGTGCTCGAGGCGGCCCGACAGGCGGGGTTGGCCCGCGTCACCTTCGCCGCGCAAAGCGGCGCTGCGGGCGCCGGCGCCCATTGATTCGCGAGCGGCTCGAACCGGCGCTGCGCGCGCTCTGGTTCGCCCGCTCGCCCGGGCCGGCGGCCGTCGTCGCCGCCGCCCTGCTCTCGCCACTGTCGCGACTGACCGCCCGGATCGCCGCGCGCAAGCGCGCCCGCATCCTCGCCTTGCCGAAGCCGCCGGTGCCGGTCGTCGTCGTCGGCAACCTGGTCGTCGGCGGCGCCGGGAAGACGCCGCTGGTCACCGCCCTCGTCGCCGCGCTGGCCGAACGCGGCTGGACGCCGGGCATCGTCGCCAGCGGCTACGGAGCGAGCCGCGCGGATGCGCGACTCGTCGGCCCGGACGATCCGCCCGAGACGGCCGGCGACGAAGCGCTGCTGCTCGCACGGTTGACGGCGCGTCCGGTCGCCGCCGCGCGGCGGCGCGCCGAGGCGCTGTCGCTGCTGCTCGCCGCACGGCCCGAGGTCGACGTCGTCGTCAGCGACGACGGGCTGCAGCACGCGGCGCTGCCGCGCACGCTCGAGATCGCCGTCTTCGATCGCCGCGGGGTCGGCAACGGCCGTCTGCTGCCTGCAGGACCGCTGCGCGAACCGATCGCGCATCTGTCGACGATGGACGCGATCGCGCTGAACGGCGACGAAGCGAACGTGCCCGAGCTGCCGACCGCCTCGACGCGCGCGGCTCCGGCTCCGGCTCCGGCTGCGGCTGCGGCTGCGGCTACGGCTACGGCTGCGGCTGCGGCTGCGGCTGCGGCTGCGGCTACGACGTCCGATCGTGCCTCGCCTTCATCACCGCGTTCGGGCGCGCTGCGCAGCTTCCGCTTCCACGTGCGCCCGCACCGCTTCGTTCGCGTCGACGGCCGGGGCGAGCCGCTGTCGCCTGCCGGATTTCGGGCGCTCGTCGAAGGCCGGTCTTCGGCACTGCCGCGGGATTCCCGGACCGCGGCGTCGAACGCGTCGCACACCCCCGACCTTCGGCACGCCCCCGCCGCCCGACACGCCCCTGCGCACCAGCTCGCCCCTGAGCCCCAGCTCGCCCCTGCGCACCAGCTCGCCCCCGTGCCGCGGCTCGCTGCAGTCGCCGGCATCGGCGAGCCGCAGCGCCTGTTCGACACGCTGGCCGCCCTCGGCCTGTCGCCCGAATGGCGCATCGCGCCCGGCGACCACCGGACCATCGATGCCGATGCGCTGCGTGCACTGGACGCCGACTTCGTCGTGATGACGACGAAGGACGCCGTAAAATGCCGGCGATGGGCCGACGACCGATGCTGGGCGCTCGAGGTGCGGGCCGAGCCCGACCCCGGTCTCGTCGACTGGCTCGACCACGAACTGCGCGAGGCAAGTCTTGGACAGACGTCTGCTGGACATCCTGGTATGCCCGATCTGCAAGGGCCCGCTCAAGCATGAGCGCGGCGCGGCAGCGACCGACGGCACGCCGCTCGACGGCGAGCTGATCTGCCGGGCCGACCGGCTGGCCTATCCGATCCGCGACGGCATCCCGGTCATGCTCGTCGACGAGGCGCGCCGGCTCGAACAGTTCGACTGATGCCTGCGAGCCCCCCGGAAGGCGCGGACGGCACTTCGCCGGGCAACGCCGAACCCTTCGTCGCGCTGATCCCGGCGCGGCTCGCATCGACCCGGCTGCCGGACAAGCCGCTGGCCGACATCGGCGGCAAGCCGATGATCGTCCATGTCGCCGAACGCGCGCGCGAGGCCGGAGCGACGCGCGTCGCCGTGGCGACCGACAGCGCGCGGATCGCCGACGCCGTGCGCCGGGCCGGCTTCGAAGCGGTGCCGACCTCGGCCGCGCATCCGTCGGGCACCGACCGGCTGGCCGAAGCGGCGGCCAGGCTCGAACTCCCCGACGACACGATCGTCGTCAACCTCCAGGGCGACGAGCCGCTGCTTCCCCCGGCGCTGGTCGCCGCGGTCGCCGCAAGGCTTGCGGCGTCGCCCGATTGCGCGATGGCCACGGCCGCGCACCCGATCCACGATCCGGCCGACTGGCGCAGTCCGAACGTCGTGAAGGTGGTGCTCGACCGGCACGGTCGCGCGCTGCTGTTCTCGCGCGCGACGATCCCCTTCGATCGGGACGGCAGCGCCTCGGTGCCCGCCGGGGCGCTGCGCCACATCGGCCTGTACGCGTATCGGGCAGGCTTCCTGCGCGCCTATCCGATGCTCGAGCGCGCACCGATCGAAACGCTGGAATCGCTGGAACAGCTGCGAGCGCTCTGGCACGGCCACCGGATCGTCGTGGACGTGGCTGCCGAGCAACCACCGCCGGGCGTCGACACCCCCGCCGACCTGGATCGGGTCCGGCGAATCGTCGCCGGCCGGGCGCCGCGACCGGGCCCAAATTGACCGCCCGTCGATTTTGACGTTACGCTTCGAGGGTTTCGGCCGGCCGAAACCCATCCCTTCAGTGCAGGATAAGCAATGCGTCTGATACTTCTTGGCCCGCCCGGCGCCGGCAAAGGCACACAGGCTTCGTTCATCACTTCCCGGTTCGGAATCCCGCAGATCTCCACCGGCGACATGCTGCGCGCGGCGGTCAAGGCGGGCACGCCCCTGGGCCTGCAGGCCAAGAAGGTCATGGACTCCGGTGCGCTGGTGTCCGACGACATCATCATCGGCCTCGTCAAGGATCGCCTGCAGCAGCCCGACTGCCAGGCCGGCTACCTGTTCGACGGCTTTCCGCGCACGATCCCGCAGGCCGAGGCGATGAAGTCCGCCGGCGTCCGCATCGACTACGTGCTCGAGATCGACGTGCCCGACCAGGACATCATCGAGCGGATGAGCGGGCGACGCGTGCATCCGGCCAGCGGCCGCACCTACCACCTGAAGTTCAATCCGCCCAAGGTCGACGGCAAGGACGACCTGACCGGCGAAGACCTGGTCCAGCGCGACGACGACCGCGAGGAAACCGTGCGCAAGCGCCTCGAGGTCTACCAGGCGCAGACCCGTCCGCTGGTCGACTACTACGGCGACTGGGCTCGCAGCGGCGACGCCGCCGCCCCCAAATACCGGCGCATCTCAGGCGTCGGCACGGTCGAAGAGATCACCGAAAGAGTGCTCGCCGCATTGTCCTGACCCCGATTTCGCTGACGCCGCACCGACAAACCGTTGCGGCGCCACGCCCGTTGCTGCTGTTCCTGAAAATCCAAAAGTCCTACTCGAGGGGTAATAAATGACAGCGACCACGGCGGGCCTCTGGCTCGCGCTCGTGTGCGGCCTTGCGGCCGTGATCTACGGCATCGTCTCCAGTCGGTGGATCCTGGGGCTCGATGCCGGCAACGCACGCATGCAGGAGATCGCCACGGCGATCCAGCAGGGTGCACGTGCCTACCTGGGCAAGCAGTACGGGACGATCGCCGTCGTCGGGATCGTGTTGTTCATCGTGATCTGGCTGGTCCCCGGCCTCGGCATGGCGACCGCGGTCGGCTTCGCGATCGGCGCGATCCTGTCGGGCGCGGCCGGTTTCATCGGGATGAACGTCTCGGTGCGTGCCAACGTGCGTACCGCGCAGGCGGCGACGCAGGGCCTGGGCCCGGCGCTCGACGTCGCATTCAAGGGCGGCGCGATCACCGGCCTGCTGGTCGTCGGACTGGGCCTGCTCGGCGTGGCCGGCTATTACGGCATCCTGATGGGTTCGGCGCCGCACGGGCTCGGCGTGACGGTCTCGCTGCACGACGTGCTGAAGCCGCTGATCGGCCTGGCCTTCGGCTCGTCGCTGATCTCGATCTTCGCGCGTCTGGGCGGCGGCATCTTCACGAAGGGTGCCGACGTCGGCGCCGACCTGGTCGGCAAGGTCGAGGCGGGCATTCCCGAAGACGACCCGCGCAACCCGGCCGTCATCGCCGACAACGTCGGCGACAACGTCGGCGACTGCGCGGGCATGGCGGCCGACCTGTTCGAGACCTACGCGGTCACGCTGATCGCCACGATGCTGCTCGGATCGCTGATGATGACGGGCGCCGAACTCCAGTCGGTCGTCTACCCGCTGGCCCTGGGCGGCGTGTCGATCATCGCGTCGATCATCGGCGCCATGTTCGTCAAGGCGAACCCCGGCACGACCAACATCATGGGCGCGCTGTACAAGGGTCTGGCCGTGGCCGGCATTCTGGCGACGGTCGTCGCGTGGCCGGTCACGGCCTGGATGTTCGCGGGCACCGATCTCGCGCGTGTGGGCACCTCGGTCACCAACCTGTGGCTGTGCGTTGTGGTCGGCATGGTGCTCACCGGCCTGATCGTCTGGGTCACCGAGTACTACACCGGCACGCAGTTCAAGCCGGTGCGCTACGTGGCGGCGGCCTCGACGACGGGCCACGGCACGAACATCATCGCCGGCCTGGCCGTGTCGATGAAATCGACCGCTTGGCCGGTGATCCTGGTCTGCGCGGCGATCATCGCTTCCTACTGGCTCGGCGACCTCTACGGGATCGCCGTCGCGGCCACGTCGATGCTGTCGATGGCCGGCATCATCGTCGCGCTCGACGCCTACGGGCCGATCACCGACAACGCCGGCGGCATTGCCGAGATGGCCGAGATGCCGAGCGCCGTGCGCGACATCACCGACCCGCTCGACGCGGTCGGCAACACCACGAAGGCCGTCACCAAGGGTTACGCGATCGGCTCGGCCGGCCTCGCAGCGCTGGTGCTGTTCGCCGACTATACGCACGCGCTCGAGTCCGAAGGCCTGCACGTGTCCTTCGACCTGTCGAACCACATGGTGATCGTCGGCCTCTTCATCGGCGGCCTGGTCCCCTACCTGTTCGGCGCGATGGCGATGGAAGCCGTCGGCCGTGCCGCCGGCTCGGTCGTCGAGGAAGTGCGTCGGCAGTTCCGCGAGATTCCGGGGATCATGACCGGCAAGGGCCGGCCCGACTACTCGAAAGCGGTCGGCATGCTGACCGGTGCGGCCATTCGGGAGATGATGATCCCGTCGCTGCTGCCGGTCATCGTGCCGGTGCTGGTCGCGATCTTCCTCGGCCCGACCGCACTCGGCGGCGTGCTGATGGGGACGATCGTCACCGGCCTGTTCGTCGCGATCTCGATGTGCACCGGCGGCGGTGCCTGGGACAACGCCAAGAAGTACATCGAGGAAGGCAACCACGGCGGCAAGGGCTCCGAAGCGCACAAGGCCGCGGTGACCGGCGACACGGTCGGCGATCCGTACAAGGACACCGCCGGCCCGGCGGTCAACCCTCTGATCAAGATCATCAACATCGTCGCGCTGCTGCTGGTGCCGCTGATGGGCGTCATGTATTCGAACGAAGAGGCGCGCGCGCCGGCGGCCACGCATGCGCCGGCCGAAGCGCCGGCGCCGCTTGCGGCGCCGACGGCCCCGACCCCGGCTGTCGCGGCCACGACCCCGCCTGTCGCGGCCCCGACCCCGGCCGTCGCGGCCACGACAGCAACGACCGCTGCGGTCGCCGCGAACTGAGTCCGGCGAACGATGCTCGGAGGCTCGCGGACCCGTGCGATGGCTTTGCGCGGGTACCGAAGGCCTCCCGGAAACGGAGATGTCCATGAACGTGAATGACAAGGTAGTGATCGTCACCGGCGGGGCCTCCGGCCTCGGTGCGGCGACCACCCGACGGATCGTCGAGCTCGGCGGCAAGGTGCTGATCGCCGACGTCAACGACAGGCTGGGCGGCGAACTCGCCGCCGAACTCGGTGCCGGCGTGCGCTTCCAGCGCTGCGACGTCACCTCGGAAGCCGAAGCGAAGGCCGCCGTCGACGCTGCGCTCGCGATGGGCGAACTGATCGGGCTCGTCAACTGCGCCGGCATCGGTCCGCCGGCCAAGACGGTCGGCAAGGACGGCCCGCACTCGCTGGAGCTGTTCACGAAGGTCGTGACGATCAACCTGATCGGCAGCTTCAACATGCTGCGCCTGGCGGCAGCGGCGATGGTGAAGAACGCGCCGAACGAGGAAGGCGAGCGCGGCGTCATCGTCAACACCGCATCGGTGGCCGCGTTCGACGGGCAGATCGGCCAGGCCGCCTACTCGGCCTCGAAGGGCGGCATCGTCGGCATGACGCTGCCGGTCGCGCGCGACCTCGCCCGCGATGGCGTGCGCGTCGTCACGATCGCCCCGGGCCTGTTCCTGACGCCGCTGCTGGAGAGCCTGCCCAAGGAAGCGCAGGAGTCGCTCGGCAAGCAGGTGCCGTTCCCGTCGCGGCTCGGCCGGCCGGCCGAATACGCGGCGATGGTCGAGCACATCTTCGCCAACGTGATGCTCAACGGCGAAACGATCCGCCTCGACGGTGCGATCCGGATGGCGCCGCGCTGAGCAACGGCTTGCCGCTCGACCTCGTGCGCTAGCGCGACGGGCTGCCGGTGGCATCGCAGGAACCGCAACGCCGGGGCCCCGCCCCGGCGTTGTTCTTGCATCCTGGCCCCGACGACGGCTTCGCATGCGCGGCCAGACCTGCGTCCCGTGCTCGCGCACGATGCGCGAACTGAACGAACTCCGGCTCGACGACCCATCGCTCGTCGAGCCGGAAGAACTGGCGCGCACGCTCGGCACCGACCTCGAACGGGGGCTGAGCGCCGCCGAAGCACGTCGCCGGCTCGAGCGCGACGGGCCGAACGAACTGCTCGCGACGCCGCCGACACCGGCCTGGCGCCGCTTGCTCGAACAGTTCAGGGATCCGCTCATCTACCTGCTACTGGGCGCGATCGCGATCTCGCTGATCGCCTGGCTGGTCGAAGGCCGCGCCGGCTGGCCGGTCGACGCGATCGTCATCGCGCTGATCGTGCTGCTCAACGGGCTGCTCGGCTTCGCGCAGGAAGCCCGTGCGCGCGATGCCGTCGCGGCCCTGTCGCGGATGACCGCCGTCAGCTCGTCGGTGCTGCGCGACGGCCAGCTGCACCGGATCCCGAACGCCGAACTGGTGCGCGGCGATGTGCTGGTGCTCGGCGAGGGCGACGCCGTCGGGGCCGACGGCCGGCTGTTCGAGGCGGCGACGCTGCGCATCCAGGAAGCCTCGCTGACCGGCGAGAGCGAGGCGGTGCTGAAGGATCCGGCCACGCTGCCCGCATCGGCGCCGCTCGGCGACCGGCGGGACATGGTCTTCAAGGGCACTGCGGTCGCGCAGGGCACGGGCCGCGCGATCGTGACCGCCACCGGCATGGACACGCAGATGGGCGCGATCGCCGGCATGCTCGAAGCCACCGAAGCGCAGCCGACGCCGCTGCAACGCGAGGTCGGACGCATCGGACGCATGCTCGGCATCGCCGTCATCGTCATCGCCGCGATCGTCGTCGCGGCGGTGTTCGCGATGTCCGAGATGCGCGGCGCGGCGGACGTCGTCGGCGTGCTGCTGCTCGGCGTGTCGCTGGCCGTGGCGGCGGTCCCCGAGGGCCTGCCGGCGATCCTGTCGGTCGTGCTGGCGCTCGGCGTGCAGCGGATGGCCAGGCACAACGCGATCGTCAAGGAGCTGTCGTCGGTCGAGACGCTGGGTTCGGCCTCGGTCATCTGCTCCGACAAGACCGGCACGCTGACCCGCTCGGAAATGACGATCGAACGGGTGAAGACGGCTTCGGGCGAGGCGCGGATCACCGGTGTCGGCTATGCCCCCGACGGCGTCGTCGAGGCGGGCGGCGCCGAGCTGCGCGACGAAGCGCAGCGCGCCGAAGCGATTCTCGTGCTCAGCGGCGGCAGCCTTGCGGGTAATGCGCAGCTGAACCAGGCCGACGAAGGTCGCTGGGAGATCCAGGGCGATCCGACCGAAGCGGCCTTCCTGGTCGCCGAGCGCAAGCTCGGCGTGCACGAACGCCGCGAGCGACGATTCGAGCGGGTCGCCGAGCTGCCGTTCACGTCGGAACGCAAGATGATGTCGACGATCGAGGTCGACCACGAGCATGGCGACGAACGCGTGCTGGTGGCCAAGGGCGCCCCCGACGTGCTGCTCGAGCGCTGCACGCACACGCGCATCGGCCATGACGTGGTTCCGCTCGACGACGCGCTGCGCGCCCGGATCCTGGCCGACGTCGACGCGATGACCGACGCCGCGCTGCGCACGCTCGCCGTGGCCTACCGTCCGCTGCGCGCCGACGAGCAAGCGGATCCGGCGCGACCCGGCACGCTCGAACGCGAACTGATCTTCGCAGGCACGGTCGGGATCATCGACCCGCCGCGCGAGGAAGTCGCGCCGGCGATCGCCGAAGCGCATCGCGCCGGCATCCGCGTGATCATGATCACCGGCGACCACCCGCGCACCGCGATCCGGATCGCCACCGACCTCGGCATCGTCGAGCCGGGCGCCACGGCGCTGACCGGTCCCGAGCTCGACGGACTCGACGACGCCGCGTTCGCCGAAGCCGTGCGCCGCACCTCGGTCTTCGCGCGCGTGGCCCCCGAGCACAAGCTGCGGATCGTCGACGCGCTGCAGGCCGACGGCAACGTCGTCGCGATGACCGGCGACGGCGTCAACGACGCCCCCGCGCTCAAATCGGCCGACATCGGCATCGCGATGGGCATCACCGGAACCGAGGTGACGAAGGAAGCCGCGCGGATGATCCTGGCCGACGACAACTTCGCGACGATCGTGCGCGCCGTGCGCGAGGGTCGCGGGATCTTCGACAACATCCGCAAGTGCCTGCGCTACCTGCTGTCTTCGAACATGGGCGAGGTGCTGACCGTGTTCTTCGGCGTCGTGCTCGCCGGGGTCATCGGGATGGCCGACCCCGGCGGTGGCGGGGCCGTCGTGCTGCCGCTGCTCGCGACGCAGATCCTGTGGATCAACCTGATCACCGATTCGGGCCCGGCGCTGGCGATGGGCGTCGACCCCGAAACCGACGACGTCATGGCACGCCGGCCGCGCCCGGCGAACGAACCCGTGATCGACGCGCGCATGTGGTCCGGCGTGCTGCAGGTCGGCGCCGTGATGGCCGCGGTCACGCTGCTGACGCTCGACATCTACCTGCCGGGCGGGCTGGTCGAAGGTTCGCAGGAGCTGGCCAACGCCCGCACGGCGGCGTTTACGACGCTGGTCTTCGCTCAGTTGTTCAACTGCTTCAACGCGCGCTCGGAATCGGTCAGCGCGTTCCGCCACCTGTTCGTGAACCGGTGGCTGTGGACGGCGATCGCCGGCTCGGTGCTGCTGCAGTTCGCGGTCGTGAACCTCGGCTTCCTGAACCTGGCCTTCGGCACCGTGCCGCTGGCGCCGGAGCAATGGCTGGTCTGCGCGGCGATGGCCAGCGGCGTGCTCTGGTACGACGAACTGCGCAAGGCGATCGCGCGGCCGATCGTCCGCGCGATCCGGGCAGCCCGCTGAGCGGGGCGCCCGGGCGGTGCCCGCTTGCCAGGAGGCTGTCGGGGCTCCGACCGCCTTCTAGGAGGCTGCCTCCGCCCCGGCCGGCGCGCTCTTCGCGATCGCCGCCTGCAGCTTCGCTTCCTGATCGGGCGACAGCGAGGTGCGAATCAGCTTGCCCTTGTACTGCGACAGTTCGGCCAGCACCTTCTCGGGCTGAGCCTTTCGGATCAGCAGGAACAGCGCCGAGGTGTCGGGCTTGATGTCCCTGGAAAGGGACCGGATGAAGTCGTCGTTGATGCCGTAGTCGGCCAGCGATCCCGACAGCGCCCCGGCCCCGGCGCCGACCAGCCCCCCGATCGCGAAGCCGGCCAGCGGATTGAGGAACAGCAGCCCGACCAGCGTGCCCCACAGCGAGCCGGACAGGCCGCCGCCGATCGCACCGGTCTTGACCAGCGGAATGCTCTGCTTGAGCTGCACATCGCCGTTCGGCGGGCGGTAGACGACTACCGCGTCTTCGAGGTCGACCAGATACTCCTTCTGCAGCCGCCTCAGTTCGTTCAGGACCCGGTCGGCCTCCGTTGCATTGTCGAATTCGATCGCGACGAGCTCGGACATCTCGGTTCCTCCCTGTTTATCGAGGGCTGGTGGGAACGACCCGAGCGGGCCGCCCGGATATCGACGGTACGTTGCCCGGCGCCGCGCCGCAAGTGCTAAGCTGCCCGCTCGCCAAGAACGAACGACCCGAAGACGGAGACCTTTCCATGCCCGGCTTGCTGCCCCACGTCGACCCAGACGGCCTGCTCGAGTATTCGGTGGTCTTCACCGACCGCGCGCTGAACCACATGTCGCGCAAGTTCCAGAACGTCATGCGCGACATCTCCGCCACGATGAAGGAGGTCTACAACGCGCATTCGGCGATCGTCATCCCGGGCAGCGGCAGCTTCGGCATGGAAGCGGTCGCGCGCCAGTTCGCAATGAACCGGAAATGCCTGGTCATCCGTACCGGCTGGTTCAGCTACCGGTGGACGCAGATCTTCGAGATGGGTGCGATTCCGTCCGAATCGATCGTGCTGAAGGCGAGGCCGGTGCGCGAAGGCAGACAGGCGCCGTTCGCGCCGCCGCCGATCGACGAGGTCGTCGCGACGATCGAGCGCGAGAAGCCCGCGCTCGTGTTCGCGCCGCATGTCGAGACGGCCGCCGGCCTGATCCTGCCCGACGACTACCTGCGCAAGGTCGCCGACGCGGTGCACGCGGTCGGCGGCATGTTCGTGCTCGACTGCATCGCGTCGGGAACGATCTGGGTCGACATGGTGGCGACCGGCGTCGACATCCTGATCAGCGCGCCGCAGAAGGGCTGGAGCGGATCGCCGTGCTGCGCGTTCGTGATGCTCGGCAAGCAGGCACGCGAACGCATCGAGGAAACGACCAGCACGAGCTTCGCCTGCGACCTGCGCAAGTGGCTGCAGATCATGGAAGCCTACGAAAAAGGCGGCCACGCCTACCACGCGACGATGCCCACCGATGCACTGACCCGCGTGCGCGACGCGATGCTCGAGACGAAGCAATACGGCTTCGACAAGGTCTGCGCCGAGCAGCAGGAGCTCGGCGACCGGGTACGCGCGCTGTTCGCCAGCAAGGGCTTCCGCAGCGTCGCCGCGGCCGGCTACGAAGCGCCCGGCGTCGTCGTCTTCTACACCGACGACCCCGACGTGCACAGCGGCGCGAAGTTCGCCGGCCTGGGCCTGCAGACCGCGGCCGGCGTGCCGCTGCAATGCGACGAGCCGGCCGACTTCCGGACCTTCCGGATGGGTCTGTTCGGACTGGACAAGCTGCACGACATCGATCGCACGGTCGGCAGGCTCGACGAGGCGCTCGGCAAGATCGTCTGAGCCCGCTGCGCACGGGCGCGCGAGAAAAGCACCGGAGCGCTCAGAGACCCGGGATGCGCTCGCGCGCGCCGGCCACGAACCGCGGCGACACCGTCGCGAGCTTCGCCGCATCGACGCGCCCGCTGCGCTGGATGTAGCTCCAGGCCATCTGCCACGGTCGCAGCTGCATGTGCCCGGGGAAGCGCTCGTACCAGTCGGCGCTGCGGTTCGCGGCGGCGACCAGCTTGTCGACGATCGGCCGGCGCGCAGCCTCGTAGGCCCGCAGCGCCTCCTCGATCGCGGCGGACGACGGCCGCGCCTCGCGCGGCGCCGCCGCTCCGGACGCCGTCGCTCCACCCGAACCGCGAAGCGTTTCGCGCAGCGCCTTCGCCAGCGCGATGACGTCTTCGAACGCGAGCCGGGTGCCCGAGCCGATCGAGAAATGCGCGGTGCGCAGCGCGTCGCCGACCAGCACGCGATTGCCGACCGACCAGCGCTCGTTCGAAATCTTCGGGAAATTGCGCCAGATCGAGCGGTTCCCGACCAGCGGTGTGTCGCCCAGCACCTCGACGAACACGCGCTCGCAAAACGCCTTGGTGGCCGCCTCGTCCATTCCGGCGAAGCCGGCGCGCGCCCAGGTCTGCGGATCGCACTCGACGATGAAGGTGCTCATGTCGGGCGCGTAGCGATAATGGTGCGCGTTGAACGTTCCGAACTCGTTCTCGACGAAGGTCTGCGTCAGCGTCTCGAAGCGGCGCGGCGTGCCGTACCAGACGAATCGGTTGCTCAGCGGCTCGATGCGCGTTCCGAAACCCGACGCTCGACTCGCGCGCACGAAGGAATTCGCGCCGTCTGCGCCCACGACGAGGTCGTAGCCGTCGAGTTCGCTTTCCTCGCGCATCGGGTGCCGGTACTCGGGCTCGACGCCGACCGAGCGCAGCCGCTGCTGCAGCAGCCGCAGCAGTTCGAGCCGCCCGATCGCCGCGAAGCCCACGCCGTCGATGACAACGCGCTCGCCGCGATGCACCAGCGCGAGGTCGGTCCAACGCTGCATCCGAGGCACGATCAGCGCGTGCGTTTCGGGGTCGTCGTCGCGCAGGAAATCGAGCGCGCGGTCGGAGAACACGACACCGAAGCCGAAAGTCGAATCGGGCGGATTCTGCTCGACGACGCGAATTCCCGCAGCCGGATCCTGCCGCTTCAGCAGGTAGGCCAGGTACAGGCCGGCCGGGCCGGCGCCGACGATCAGCGTCTTCATCGCTCGCGCTCCTGCTCGATCCGCTCGGCGATCGTCTCGCGCAACTGCCGCTTCAGGATCTTGCCGACCGGGCTGACCGGAAACTCGTCGACGAGCTCGAGCCGCTCGGGCAGCTTGAAGCTCGCGATGCCCTGCCCGCGCAGGAAAGCGACCAGTTCGTCGAGCGACAGCGTTTCGCCCGGCTGCGCGATCACGAAGGCACAGCCCCGTTCGCCGAACACAGGGTCGGGCATCGCAACGAGCGTCACGGCCCTGACCTTCGGATGCGCGAAGATCAGGTTCTCGACTTCCTCGCAGCTGATCTTCTCGCCGCCGCGATTGATCATGTCCTTCTTGCGGCCCTCGGCGAAGACATGGCGTCCCTGCTTGCGGACGATGTCGCCCATCCGGTAGAAACCGTCGACGGTGAAGGCCTCGGCGTTCTTGTCGGGCGCGTCGTAGTAGCCGCGAATCGTGTACGGGCCGCGCGTGATCAGTTCGCCGGCTTCGCCGTCGGGGAGATCGTTGCCGTCGTCGTCGACGACCCGGATCTCGTCGGCCTCGCAGACCGGCGCGCCCGACGAATGCAGCAGCAGCTCGTCGGGATCGTCGGGGCGCGTCATGTTGATCAGCCCTTCCGCCGTGCCGTAGATCTCCTGCGGGAAGCAGCCGAAGCGTTCGCGTAGCCGGCTGCGCAGCTCGGGCGCCAGCCGTGCGCCGCCGTTCTGCACGACCTTCAGCGACGACAGCTCATAGCGGGTCTCGAGGTCCGATGCGAGCCAGCTGGCGATCAGCGGCACGACCGCCGCGATGACCGTCACGCGCTCGCGCTCGACCATCGAAAAGATCTCGTCGGCATCGGTCGACGGGGCCAGCACGACGGTGCCGCCGTAGTAGAAGGTGCCGAGCAGACCCGGCGAAGCGAGGTTGTAGTTGTGGCCGAGCGGCAGGATCGCCATGAAGACGGTATCGGCGTCGAAGCCCGCCGCGGCACCGCACAGCCGGGCGTTCAGCACGTAGTCGCGATGCGTGCGCGGGATCAGCTTCGACATCGACGTCGTGCCGCCCGATAGCAGCATCGTCGCGACCTCGGCCGGATCGACCTGCGCATCGCCGATCCGCTCGGCGGCGGCTTCGTCGGTGGTCGCGCGGCTCCTACCGCGGCTGCCGTCCGCCGGCGAGGCCGCCGAGGGCTCGCCGATCAGGCGGTCGAGCGCGTGCTGGCCCGCCAGCGGCCGTCCGACTACGATGACGTGACGCAAGGCCGGCGCCCGGGCCTGCAGCTCGCAGGCCATTGATCGGTAGTCGAAGCTGCCGACGCGGTCCGCGATTACGTAGGCAGTGGCGCCCGAAGCCGCGAAGAAATGGCACAGCTCGGCCTGCCGGTGAGCACGCAGCGCCATCACCGGGATGGCGCCGATCTTCGCCAGCGCGAAATAGACGGTCACGAACTCGGGGACGTTCGGCAGCTGGACGACGACCCGGTCGCGCGCCTCGATGCCGAGCGCCCGCAGCCGCACGGCCAGCAGGCTCGCATCGCGATGCAGTTCGGCATAGCTGGCGCGGCGATCGCGCGACACGAGGGCCGTCTTGTCCGGATTGCGCCGCGCCGCGCGCGCGAGGATCTCGAACAGGCCGATGTCCTCCCACCAGCCGTCGCGACGATAGCGGTCGGCAAACTCCTCCGGCCAGGCAACGGTTCCTTCGAGCATCGTTTTCGGCCTCCCCGCGTCGAGTCCGGTCGAGCGGAAAGGGTAACCCGCCCTGCCTTGGCGCGTTCGTGGGTGTCGGCGCATACTGGCCCGATGACCCAGCCAGCCTTCGCCTCATGACCCGACCGAGCGCTTTCGTCGACCCGTCCGCGCTGACCGTGGCAATCGTCGTGCTCGCCGCCTGCTCGCCGACCTGGGCCGCGCCGCAGGGCGCCGCGTCCGCGGCCAGGGAAAGCGCGACGGCACTGCGCGTCGAGCGCCTGGAGATCGTCGACCGCCAGGGCTTCGAGAAGCCGATGGTCGCGGCGACGATCATGGTGCCCGCGGGCTGGCAAGGCAGCGGCGAAGTCCTCTGGAATCCCGGCCAGCGCTGCGGCAAGGCCTACGCGCCGACGTTCAGGGCCGTCGCGCCCGACGGCAGCTCGGCGATCGAGCTGTCCGGGCAGGAGACCTGGGCCGCGACGAACTACGGAATGCCGGTCGGCGAATGCCCGCAGGTGCATCTGCCCGGGGCGCGCGAGTACCTCGATTCGTGGGTCCGGCGACATCGCGCGAACGCGCAACTGATCGAGTACAGCCCCCGCCCGGACAAGTCGCGCGTGCTCGGGGAAAGCCAGTCCGCCGGTGCCGGCCTGCGCGCCTGGGTCGACAGCGGACAGGCGCTGATCGGCTACCGCGTCGACGGGCGCGAGGTCTTCGAGATGCTGGCGACCGCCGTGTCGTTCACGCACACGCGGCTGGCCGGCGGTGTCGGCGGGCAGGTCCTCGAATCGCTGCAGGGCCAGGCCCTCGGTGTGCTGAGCTGGCGCACGCATTCGGCGCCGGTGCCCCAGCGGCATTTCGACCTCGTCTGGGATACGTTGAAGCCGGCGTCGGAATGGGCAGCGCGCATCGCGGCCGCCGAACGCCAGATGGCTGCAGAGAACGCGGCGACGCAGGCGCAGATCGGGCGCATCCAGGCCGAGACCTCGCGCGAAACGCTGCAGCAGATGGCCAGGCGCGGCCAGATCATCAACCAGACGCAACAGGAGATCGCGCAGATGCGCAACGAAGGCTGGCGATCGACGCAGGCCACGCAGGATCGGATCCACACCGGGAACGTCCGATCGATCCGCGAAGTCCATGGCTATCGCGACGCGCACAGCGGCGGGGTCGTCGAGCTGTCGAATCACTACGAACACGCCTGGCAGCTTCGCGACGGCAGCTATGTGCTGACCGACGATCCGGACTTCGACCCGGCTCGCGACTTCGGCCTGGCGGGCGAGCGCTTGCCGCGCACGCGCGAGTGAGCTTCGATGCGGATCTTCGACTTCGACAACAGCTATGCGCGCGACCTGCCGGGCACCTACGTCGCCTGGAAGCCTGCGCAGGTTCCGCAGCCGCGGCTGCTGTTCCTGAACCGCCCGCTCGCCGAGGAGCTCGGGCTCGACGCCGATGCGCTCGACGGACCCGACGGTGCGGCGCTGTTCGCAGGCAACCGGGTGCCCGAAGGCGCCGAGCCGCTGGCCCAGGTCTACGCCGGACACCAGTTCGGCGGCTTCTCGCCGCAGCTCGGCGACGGTCGCGCGCTGCTGCTCGGCGAAATCATCGACCGCACCGGCCGCCGCCGCGACATCGCGTTCAAGGGTTCGGGTCGCACGCCGTTCTCGCGCGGCGGCGACGGCAAGGCGGCGGTCGGTCCGATGCTGCGCGAGGTGCTGATCGGCGAAGGCATGCACGCGCTCGGCATTCCGACCACGCGCGCGCTGGCGGTGGCGGCGACCGGCGAGCCCGTCCATCGCGAACAGGTGCTGCCCGGGGCCGTGCTGACGCGCGTCGCGGCGAGCCACCTGAGGGTCGGAACCTTCCAGTTCTTCGCGTCGCGCGGCGATATCGACACGCTGCGCCAGCTCGCCGACTACGCGATCGCGCGCCACGATCCCGAACTTGCCGGTGTGCCCGATCGCTACCGGGCGCTGCTGCACGCGGTCGGACAGAGGCAGGCGCGGCTGATCGCGCAATGGATGAACGTCGGCTTCATCCACGGCGTGATGAACACCGACAACATGACGCTGTCCGGCGAGACGATCGATTACGGTCCGTGCGCGTTCATGGAGGCCTACGATCCGCGCGCCGTCTTCAGCAGCATCGACCACGGCGGGCGCTACGCCTACGCGAATCAGCCGCTGGTCGCCCGCTGGAATCTCGCCCGGCTGGCCGAAACGCTGATCATGCTGATGGCCGACATCGATGACGAAGCACAGCTGAAGCAGGCCGTCGAGCAGGTCACCGAAATCATCGACGCGTTCCCCGGCTGGTACGCGGCCGCACTGCTCGAAGGCCAGCGCGCGAAGCTGGGTTTGCAGTCGGCGACGGCCGACGACGATAAAGGCGATCGCGAACTCGCCGACGACTGGCTCGCGCTGCTGCAGACGCACAAGGTCGATTTCACGCTCGCCTGGCGCCGGCTCGCCGACGCGGCGCAGGGCAACGAAGCGCCGCTGCGCGCGCTGTTCGCCGACGCGCAGGCGCCGTCGGTCTGGCTCGCGCGCTGGCACGCACGCTGCGCCGCGGACGACGCGGTGGCCGCGAGCGAGGGTTCGGCCGCATCCGCGCAACGCGCGCCCGCGGCCTCAGCGCAGGACGGGCACGAGGCCGCGCGCCGTGCGCAGCGGATGCGTGCCGTGAACCCGCTGGTGATCCCGCGCAACCATCGGGTCGAAGAGGCGCTCGCCGCCGCGTCGAACGACGACGACCTCGGTCCGTTCGAGCGCCTGCTCGAGGCGCTGCGCCGGCCCTGGGACGACGGTCCCTCGCAGACTCCGTTCGCCGAGCCGGCCCCGGCCGAAGTCACTGCCTGCTATCGGACCTTCTGCGGCACCTGAAGGACCTTCTGCGGGACCTGAAGCCGATCGTGCCGCGATCGCCCGCGGTCGCGTCGCTATACTCGCGGCATCCGCAAGAGCTTCGAAGGAAATCCGATGACCGTGCATTCGCTGGCGCCCTCGCGCACCCCCGATCCCGTCCAGCAGGCCAGGATCCACCTGGCCGCTGCGCTGCGCCTGGCCGTGCTGCACGAACTCGACGAGGGCATCGACAACCACTTCACGGTCGCCGTGCCCGGCCAGCGCGACCGCTACCTGATTCTGCCCTTCGGGCTGCACTGGTCCGAAGCGAAGGCCAGCGACATGATCGTCTTCGACGAAGCCGGCCGCACGATCGAAGGCCAGGGCGTCGTCGAACTGTCGGCGCAGTGCATTCACGCGCCGATCC
>JAAZBL010000151.1 GCA_012513825.1 Limnobacter sp.
CTCGGCGACCGCGACGCCGTGCGCACGCCGATGCAGTGGAGCCCCGACCGCAACGCCGGCTTCTCGCGCGCCGATCCGCAGCGGCTGTACCTGCCGCCGATCATGGATCCGATCTACGGCTACCAGGCGATCAACGTCGAGGCGCAGGCGCGCGACCCGTCGTCGCTGCTGAACTGGACGCGGCGCCTGCTCGCGGTACGGCAATCGAGCCGGGCCTTCGGTCGCGGCAGCCTGAGCTTCCTCACGCCCGGCAACCGCAAGATCCTCGCGTACCTGCGCGAGTACACCGACGAGACGGCGATCGCCGCGAGCGGCGGCGATCCGCGCGATGCGGCCGACGAACACGAAGAGACGATCCTGTGCGTCGCGAACCTGTCGCGGGCCGCGCAGCCGGTCGAGCTCAACCTGTCGCGCTTTCGCGGCCGGGTCCCGGTCGAGATGATGGGCCGGACGGCGTTCCCGCCGATCGGCGATCTGCCTTATCTGTTGACGCTGCCCGCGCACGGCTTCTACTGGTTCCGGCTCGCGCGCGACGTCGAGGTGCCGCCCTGGCACGAGGAACATCTGGTGCGCGAGGACCTGCCGCTGGTCGTGTTGTTCGGCGGCTGGTCCAGCCTGTTCCCCGAGCGTGTCCAGCCCTGGCGTGCGTCGCTGGCCGAGAAGAACCGCGAGAAGTTCGAGCGCCAGATCCTGGCCCGTTACCTCGAGCAGCAGCGCTGGTTCGCCGCGCGCGCCGAGCCGCTGGAGCGCGTGTCGCTGGTCGACTGGCTGGTGTTCGAGCGCCCGGGGCGAAGCTGGCTGATCGCGATCGTTTCGGCGGATTTCGCACCGGCCGGCCGCGATGCGCCGGCCCCGGCGCCGGCCCGCTACTTCCTGCCGTTGAGCCTGGTCTGGGGCGACGTCGACGAGCCGCAGGTCAGGGCGCTCGGTGCCAACGTGCTGGCCAAGGTGCGCCAGCAGGCCGAGCTCGGCGTGATCGCCGACGCGATCGCCGACGAGGCCTTCTGCCGGATGATCGTCGAAGCGCTCGGCCAGGGCCGGCGCGTCGAGATGGGCAACGGAAGCCTCGTCTTCGAGCCGACCGACTCGTTCGCCGAGATCGCCGGCGACGAGGTCGAGACGCTCGAGCTGCAGCGCGGCGCCGGGCAGTCCAGCAACGCGGTCGCCATCCTCGGCGAGCGGCTGTTCATCAAGGGCTATCGTGCGCTTCAGCCGGGGATCAATCCCGAGGTCGAGCTCGGCCGCCACCTGACCGACGTCGCGCGCTTTCCGTACTGCGTGCCTGTCGCCGGTTCGGTCGCCTACGTGTCGGCCGACGGAACGCCGACGACGCTGGCGATCGTCCAGAAGTACGTGCCGCACCAGGGCGACGGCTGGACCTGGGCCGTCGAGTACCTCGAGCGATTCCTCGAAGACAGCATCGCCGACGAAACGATCGAAGATCCGCATGCGGCCTTCCTCGAGCTGATCGCGACGCTGGGCACGCGCGTCGGCGAGCTGCATCTCGCGTTCGCGCTGAGCAGCGGCAATCCGGATTTCGACCCGCAGCCGGCCGACCCGGCGCAACAGCAACAATGGCTGCAGCGGGTGCGCGAGGAGACGATCGATTCGCTGGGCATGCTCGGCGCCCGGCTCGGCGAGCTGCCGACCGAGGCGCGCACGCCGGCCGAGGCCGTGCTGGCGAGCCGCGCCGAACTGGTCGCGATCATCGATGCGCAGCGGCCCCTGCCCGGCGTGGCCAGCGCGCGCCATCATGGCGACCTGCACCTCGGGCAGGTGCTGCTGGCCAACAACGACTTCCTGATCATCGACTTCGAAGGCGAACCCTCGCGCCCGATCGCGGAGCGGCGTGCGCGGCACACGCCGCTGCGCGACGTGGCCGGCATGCTGCGCTCGTTCGACTACGTGCGCTGGACCGCGCTGCGCGGCGCAATAGCGGGAGGCGGCGACGCACGCCGGCTGGCGCCGCTGGCCGCGCGCTGGCTCGCGGAAGTGCGTACTGCCTTTCTCGATGCGTATGCGAGCGCCACGGCCGGCGCGCCGCTGTTTCCGTCCCTGTCCGCGGTGAGCGGCCTGCTCGGCGTGCTCGAGCTCGAGAAGGCGATGTACGAGCTTCGATACGAGATCCATCACCGTCCGGCCTGGGCCGACATTCCGCTGAACGGGATCCTCGATTTCTCGAGGCCCGAATGGTCGGCCTGACGCCGAAGCGGTCGGGCAGCGCGTCGGCATCATGAAGCGACAGCACCTGATGCCCTTCGGGGCGACGCTGCAGCCGGGAAAGGGCGTTGTCTTCAGGTTCTGGGCACCGGCTCGCGAGCGGGTCGATCTGGAGTTGCTGCGTGGCGACTCCGCTGCCGCGCTGCAGCTCGTCGAGACGATCCCGATGCGAAACCTCGGTCAGGGCTGGCACGAGGCTTTCGCAGCCGGGGCGGGCGCCGGGCAGCTCTACCGCTTCCGGATCGACCCGGGACTCGCGGTGCCCGATCCGGCATCGCGCTTCAATCCGTTCGGCGTGCACGGGCCCAGCGAGGTCGTCGATCCACGCGCCTACCCTTGGCGGCATTCGCGCTGGCGCGGCCGGCGTTGGGAAGAGGCGGTGCTCTACGAGCTTCATCCCGGCTGCTTCACTGCCGAAGGCAGCTTCGCCGCGGCAGCCGAGCGTTTCGCCGAGCTCGCCCGGCTCGGCGTCACCGGCGTCGAGCTGATGCCGGTGGCCGCGTTCCCGGGGACGCGGAACTGGGGTTACGATGGCGTGCTGCCGTACGCACCGGCGGCGTGCTACGGCCGGCCCGAAGAGCTGAAGCGCCTCGTCGATACCGCGCACGCCCACGGCCTGATGGTGCTGCTCGACGTCGTCTACAACCATTTCGGTCCGGACGGCAACTATCTGGGCAGCTACGCACCGCAGTTCTTCGACGAGTCGCGCCATACGCCCTGGGGCGCGGCGATCGACTTCGACGGCCCGTCGAGCGGCCCGGTTCGCGACTTCTTCGTTCACAACGCGCTGTACTGGGTCGAGGAGTACGGCTTCGACGGCCTGCGTCTCGACGCCGTGCACGCGATCGAGGATCGCTCGTCGCCGGACCTGGTCGAATCGATCGCGCAGGCGCTGCGCGACGGTCCGGGTGCGGCGCGCGCCGTGCACCTGGTGCTGGAGAACGACCGCAACGAGGTCCGTTACCTCGAGCGCCACGTCGACGGACGACGCGGGCTGCAGCCGCGACACGCGACGGCTCAGTGGAACGACGATTTCCACCACGTGCTGCATCTGCTGCTGACCGGCGAGACCGACGGCTACTACGCCGACTATGCGGACGAGCCGGTTGCGAAGCTGGGCAGGGCGCTGGCCGAAGGCTTCGTCTTCCAGGGCGAGGCTTCGGCGTTCCGCGGCGGCGAGCGTCGGGGCGCGCCCAGCGCGCACCTGCCGCCGGCCGCCTTCGTCTCCTGCCTGCAGACGCACGACCAGGTCGGCAACCGCGCTTTCGGCGAACGCCTCGATGCAATCGCCGACGGCGGTTTGATGCCGGCAGCGCTCGCCTGCCTGCTGCTCGGTCCTCAGGTGCCTATGCTGTTCATGGGCGAGGAGTACGCGGCGTCGACGCCCTTCCTGTTCTTCTGCGACTTCGAGGGCGGGCTCGCCGAGGCCGTGCGCGAGGGCCGGCGCGACGAATTCGGCCGCTTCGCGGCGTTCCGGGATCCGGCCGCGCGCGCGACGATCGCGGACCCGAACGCGCTGTCGACCTTCGAGGCTTCGCGGCTGCGATGGTACGAACGCGAGCTATCGCCGCACCGCGAGCGGCTGGCGCTCGTGCAAAGGCTGCTGGCTGCGCGCCACGCGCTGATCCGCCGCTTCGGCGTGGTCGAGCACGGCGGGAAGTGGGTCGTCGTCGGCGACGCATTGAGCGTGCGCTGGGCGCTCGGAGCCGACGCGGGCGACGCGCCTGCAAGCGGCGGCGGGGCGGACACGCCGGAAGCGGCCGCCGCGCTGGTGCTGGCGATCCGCGTCAATTTCGGCGCCGGTCCGGTCGAAGTCGTGCCGCAGGGCAAGGCCGAGCTCGTCTTCTCGCACGCCGCCGCCCCGGGAATGCAGGCCGACGGCTGGCGTCTCGGTCGCGGCGGGATCGTCGTGACCGTCGAAACCGCGCCGGAGAGCCCGCATGGATGAACGGCCGGCCGGGGCGACGGCGGCAGCGCAGCCCGCGTCGGGGCAGGCCGGGCGGCAGGCGCTCGAGGCGCTGGCGCGCGAGCACTGCATCGAGTCCGGCTACGACGACATCTGGGGGCAGCGTCACCTCGTCAGCGACGACGGCCTGCGAGCGCTGCTCGGCGAAGTCGGCGTGCAGGCCGGAAGCGACGAGGAGGTCGCGACAGCGCTGGCGCGGCAGCGGCGGCAGCGATGGACGCGACTCGCCGAGCCGGTTCTTGCGGCGAGCCTGCCGGCCTCGCGCCTGCGCGTCGAACTGCATCTTCCGCGTACTGCCGGCGCGTCCCGGATCGGATGGCGTTTCGCGCCGGAGCATGGCGCGCCGCGCGCGGGCGAGGTCGAGACCGACGGGATGACGCTGCTCGAAGCGACCGAGATCGACGGCCAGCGGTACGAGGCGCGGCTGCTCGAGCTCGATCTCGAGTTGCAGGCCGGCTATCACCGGCTCGAGCTGCGCAGCGGCGATCGGGATCCCGCGCAGGTGCTCGTGATCGTCGCGCCGCCGCGCTGCTTCGAGCCGCCGTTCCTGGCCGCGGGTGCGCGCGTCTGGGGGCTGGCGGTGCAGCTCTACGGACTGCGCTCGGAGCGCAACTGGGGCGTCGGCGACTTCGGCGACCTCGCTGCGCTGGTCGACGTCGCCGCTTCGCGCGGTGCCAGCGCGATCGGCCTGAATCCGCTGCACGCCCGGTTCACGCACGATCCCGACCGGGTCAGCCCCTATTCGCCGTCGTCGCGGCTGTGGCTCGACGTGCTGGCGCTCGACGTCGAGGCGATCGAGGATTTCGCCGAAGACGAGGAACTTCGCCGGCGCGTGCGATCGCCCGGGTTCCGCGCGCGGCTGGATGGGCTGCGCTCGGCGGCGCTGGTCGACTATCGCGGCGTGTCGGCGATCAAGCACGAGGTGCTCGGCGAGATGTACCGGCATTTCCGCCGCGAGCACCTGTCGCAGGACACGGCGCGCGCCGCCGCGTTCCGGCGCTTCCAGGCCGCCGGAGGGCGTGCGCTTCGTCGGCACGCGCTGTTCGAGACGCTGCAGCAGTGGCTGCACGACGAGGATCCGTCGATCTGGGGCTGGCAGGTCTGGCCCGAGCCCTGGAGAGGCGCCGACGAAGAAGCGCTGCGCGAGTTCGAGCGGCAGCGGCTCGAACAGATCGAGTACCACGAGTACCTGCAGTGGCAGGCCGATGCGCAGCTCGCCGGCGTCGCAGCGCGCTGCCGCGAGCTCCGGATGGCGATCGGCCTCTATCTCGACCTGGCGGTCTCGGTCGATCGCTCCGGTTCCGACTGCTGGTCGTTCGCGCACTGCTATGCGAGCTCGGCAAGCGTCGGTGCGCCTCCCGACGATTTCAATCCGATCGGGCAGGACTGGGGGCTGCCGCCGCTGATTCCCGAGGCGCTGCGCGCCTGCGGCCATGCCCCGTTCGTGCTGGCGCTGCGCGCCAACATGCGGCACGCCGGGGCGCTCCGGATCGACCACGTGATGGGGCTGATGCGGCTGTACTGGGTGCCGCCCGGTGCGGGCGCGCGCGAGGGCGGCTACGTCGGTTATCCGGTCGAAGAGATGCTGGCGATCGTCCGGCTCGAAAGCCATCGCAATCGCTGCATGGTCGTCGGCGAGGACCTGGGCACCGTTCCCGACGCGATCAGGGCCGCGCTCGCCGAGGCCGGCGTCCTGTCGTGCCGCCTGCTCTATTTCGAGCGCGGCGACGACGGCGAATTCCTGCCGCCGCAGTCGTATCCGCGCGATGCGCTGGTGACGATCGGCACGCACGACCTGCCGACACTGGCCGGTTGGTGGTCGGGCCAGGACCTGCAGCTCAGGGGGCAGTTCGGCCTGTTCCCGGATGCCGGGATGCAGCAGGCCCAGCTCGCCGGACGCGCGCAGGATCGGCAGCGGCTGTGGGCGGC
>JAAZBL010000152.1 GCA_012513825.1 Limnobacter sp.
CGCAGGGGTTCCCTGCGATGCTCGCGCCCCTGGCCCGCGGCGCAACTCGCTGCGCGCCGTTCCGGCGCTCCGCTCAGACAGGGCGCCGCGAGAATGAAGTTGGTGGCGCGCTTCGCGCGCTGGCCAGGGGCGCTGCGCTTCTCGGCTGCGCACAGGCAGGCGCCGTGGAATCCGGCCCCCCGCCTTTGCTTGAACAGCGGGTGACTGCGCAAAGATGACTGCGAAGCGACGGACGCCAGGCCTGGACCGACAGCTGCGCGACACCGCCCGTACCGCACTCGCGCAGCGGACGCCGACAGCCGTTGCGCCTGAAAGTCGAGCGAACGGAGAGCGAGCGGACACAGGATGTCAGCGGAGCGCGCAGCGCGCGCGCAGCGAGTTGCGCCGCGCCAGCCCAAGGCGAGCAGCGGAGGGAAGTCGGCCCGAAGGGCCGACCGTCGCGGCCAGCGCCGCGCGCGAACCCCGCCTGCCGCTCCCCGTCTCATGACCGCATGGGAGGGACCCCCGTGTTCCATACGCACGTCAGCCCGGCAGCTCGATGTCGGCCGACCGGATCCGGTGCACGCCGGCGTCGGCCATCTGCTTCCAGGCCGCGGCCAGCGAGTCGTTCAGGTCGATCGCCCGGCAGGCGTCCTCGATGACCCAGGCCTCGAAACCCAGCCGGCGCGCATCGAGCGCGGTCCAGGCAACGCAGAAATCGGTGGCCAGGCCGGCGATGAAGACCTTCGAGATCCCGCGCTCCTTCAGGTAGCCGGCCAGCCCGGTCGGCGTCTTCCGGTCGGCCTCCTGGAAGGCCGAGTAGCTGTCGACGTCCTCGTGGAAGCCCTTGCGCACGATCAGTTGCGCGTGCGGCAGCCGCAGGTCGGCGTGCAGTTCGGCGTCCGTCGTGCCCTGCACGCAGTGGTCGGGCCACAGCACCTGTTCGCCGTAGTGCAGCTTCGTCGTCTCGAACGGCTTGCTGCCGTGCGTGCTGGCGAACGACGCGTGCCCGGGCGTGTGCCAGTCCTGCGTCAACACGACGTTCGCGAACGCCGGCGCGATCCGGTTGATGACCGGAACGACCTGCTCGCCGTCTGGCACCGCCAGCGCGCCGCTGACGAAGCCGTTCTGCACGTCGACGACGATCAGCGCGCTCTGCGCGTCGGGCCGGATCCCTGCCCCGGCCGCGGCCGGCGCCGACTGCACGATCCGGGTGCGGCACAGGCCGGCGAACGCCAGGTATTCGAGCAAGGGGCTTCGTTGAATCAAGGTCATCGCATCGTCTCCTGCGGTCGACGCCGCCTGGCATGAACACGGTCGATGTTCAGACGCTCAGGTACGCGCGCCGCACCTCCTCGTTGTCGGCGAGTGCCTCCATTGTCGAATGGTGACGGATCTGCCCTTTCTCGAGCACGTACGCGCGATCCGAGACGAGCTCGGCGAAGTGCATGTTCTGCTCCGACAGCAGGATGCTGACGCCCTGCGCCTTCAGCTCGACGATCATTTGCGCCATCTGCTCGACGATCACCGGCGCAACGCCTTCGGAGGGTTCGTCGAGCAGCACCAGATACGGATTGCCCATCAGCGTGCGCGCCACGGTCAGCATCTGCTGCTCGCCGCCGCTCATGCTGCCGCCGGGGCGATCGGTCATTTCGCCCAGGTTCGGGAACAGTTCGAACAGCCGCTGCGGCGTCCACTCCGGCGCCGGGGCGCCGTCGGGCCAGCGTCGCGGCGGTTGCCGGCCGACCTCGAGGTTCTCGGTGACCGTCAGGTCGGTGAAGATGCGCCGGTCCTCGGGCACGAAGCCGAGCCCCGAAACGGCGACCTCGTGCGGCTCGCTCGACGAGATGTCGCGGCCCATGAACACGATCCGGCCGCGCCGCCGGGGCACCATGCCCATGATCGACTTCAGCGTCGTCGACTTGCCGGCGCCGTTGCGGCCCATCAGCGCGACGACCTCGCCGCGGTTCACGTGCAGCTCGACGTCGAACAGGATGTGCGCGGCGCCGTACCACGCCGACAGCCCGTCGACCGCGAGCAAGGGTTCGCCGCTTCTTTCGGGCACGCTCACCGCCGGCTTCCTGGGATCGCGCATCGCCCGCTCACCTGACGACCTCGCTGGCCGCACGCTTCTTCTCGAAGGTCTTGCCGGTACCGAAGTAGACCTCCTGGACCTTCGGATCGTCGCGGATCGCCGCCGGCGCGCCCTCGGCGATCAGCCGGCCGCGCGCGAGCACCGCCATCCGGTCGGCGTAGGCGAAAACGACGTCCATGCTGTGCTCGGTGAACAGCACCGCCATGTTGCGCTCGACGACGAGCCGCTTGGTCAGCGCCATCAGCTCGTTGCGCTCGCGCGGCGCCATGCCGGCGGTCGGCTCGTCCATCAGCAGCAGCTGCGGCCGGTTCGCCATCGCGATCGCCAGCTCGACGCGCTTGACGTCGCCGTAGGCCAGCACGCTGCAGGGCCGGTCGGCCTGCTCGGCCATCCCGACCTGCGCGAGCAGGTCGATCGCGTCTTCGCGCCGGTGCTGCGCTGCGCGTCGCCACATCGAGAACAGCTTGCGGTCGTCGGACAGCAGCGCCATCTGCACGTTTTCGACCGCGGTCAGCGACGCGAAGGTCGCGGCGATCTGGAACGTGCGCCCGACGCCGAGCCGCCAGATGTCGCGCGGCCGCATGCCGACGAGCTCCTGTCCGTCGAACCGGATCGAGCCGCGATCGGCGCGCAATTGCCCGTTGACCATGTTGAAGGTCGTCGACTTGCCGGCGCCGTTCGGCCCGATCAGCGCGAGCAGCTCGCCCGGCGCGACCTCGAAGCTGATGCCGTCGACGGCGCGCACGCCACCGAAGGACTTGCCGAGCTCGCTGACCGCGAGAAGACTCATGCGCGCACCCTCGCGACGCCGCGCCGCTCGCGATGCGCGACCGCCCAGTCGAGCACCTGGCGCGCGAAGCCGGCGATCCCCTGCGGGAACAGCAGCACGAGCAGCAGGATGATCGCGCCCAGCATCGCGCGCCAGTAGTCGGTGCTGCGCGCGATGCCGTCCTGCAGCCAGGTGAAGCTGACCGCGCCGACGACCGGCCCGACCAGCGTCTGCACGCCGCCGAGCAGCACCATGACGAGGCCGTCGATCGACTTGGTCACGTAGAGGCTTTCCGGCGAGATGCTGCCCTTCGAGAACGCGAACAGCATGCCGGCCAGCCCGGCGAACACGCCGGCGACGACGAAGCCGGCCCAGTGAATCCGCTTGACGTCGATGCCGATCGCGTCGGCGCGCAGCGGCGAGTCGCGACCGGCGCGCATCGCGTAACCGAACGGCGAGAACAGGATGCGCCGGAGCATCAGCACGCCGCCGGCCACGAAAACCAGCGTCAGGTAGTAATAGTGCGACTTGTCCGAAAGCCAGCCGGCCGGCCAGACGCCGGTCAGCCCGTTGCTGCCCCCGGTGAAGTCGTCCCACTGGTAGACGACGGCCCAGGCGATCTGCGCGAAGGCCAGCGTCAGCATCGCCAGGTAGACGCCCGACAGCCGCACGCAGAACCAGCCGAAGACCAGCGCGCCGAGCCCGGCGACCAGCGGCGCCGCGATCAGCGTGACTTCCATCGGCACGCCGGCGGCGCGCACCAGCAGCGCCGCGCCGTAGGCGCCGAGCCCGAAATACGCGGCGTGGCCGAACGAGTGCATGCCGCCCGGCCCCATGATGAAGTGCAGGCTCGTGGCGAACAGCGCGGCGATCAGCAGGTCGATCGCCAGCACGACCGTGTACGGCGACTCGCTGGCGAAGGTAGGCAGCAGCGCCAGCGCGACGAACAGCGCGGCGCCCGCCGCGACGAAGGCCGGCGAAGCCGGCCGCAGCGGCGCCTCGGCGGCGCCGGCGTGGCGGCTCGTGACCATCGGCCTGCCGAGCAGGCCCCAGGGCCGCCAGACCAGCACGAC
>JAAZBL010000153.1 GCA_012513825.1 Limnobacter sp.
CCGGCCGGGCGCGGCCGGCTGCGTCATCGCCCGCTCGCCGACCAGGCGCGCCCGCTGCGCGAGGTAGGCGGGCTCGAGCAAGGCCGGTGCGCCGCCGGGGATCGGCGCGAAACCGGGATCGGCGAGATAACGGTCGCGATCGGCGAACACCAGCCGGCCGATTTCGGCGAAGCGATGCGCGCCGTCGGCGTCGAGCGCGTCGGGCCCGGCCGCGAGCGGGGAGGCGGCCGTGCCGGCTGCGGCGCGCCAGAGCCCGAGCATCTGCGCAACGGCGAGGCCACCGCCGGGCGGCGGCATCCCGCAGACACGATATGGACCGTGTTCGACGCACAGCGGCTCGCGTTCGACCGGTCGATAGAAAGCGAGGTCGTGTTCGCCGAGCCGCCCCGGATTCGTCGGATGCCGCTGCACGCGGTCGGCGATGTCGCGCGCGATCGGCCCGGCGTGCAGCGCGAGGCTGCCTCGTTCGGCGATCCGTGCCAGCGTGTCGGCGAGCGCCGGATTGCGAAGCCGATGGCCGACCGGATGCGGCTGGCCGTCGTCGGCGTAGAACAGTGCGGCGGCCTCGGAGTCGGCGCGCAGCGCCGGGTCCGCGGCCAGCAGCCTGTGAAGCCGAGGGCTGATTTCGAAGCCGTCGCGTGCCAGCGCGATCGCCGGCTCGAACAGTCGAGCCCAGGGCAGCCGGCCGTGCACGCGGTGCGCGTGCTCGAGCATCCGCAGCACGCCCGGCACGCCGACCGAGCGACCGCCGACGACGGCTTCGAAGAAGCCGAGCGGCTGGCCGTCGGCGTCGAGGAACAGCGTTTCGTCGGCCGCCAGCGGTGCCGTTTCGCGACCGTCCCAGGCGCTCAGGCGCTTGCGGGCGGCGTCGAAGTGCAGCAGGAACGCGCCGCCGCCGATGCCGGACGACTGCGGTTCGACCAGCGTCAGCGTCATCTGCGCGGCGATCGCGGCATCGAGCGCCGAGCCGCCGTCGGCCAGGATCCGTGCGGCGGTCTCGCTGGCATGCGGATGCGCGGTGACGGCCATCCAGCCCTGGCCGCGCAGCGCCTGTCGGGCGCGATAGCCGGTCGCGCTCTCGGGCCGGCCGGCGTCGAGCGGCGCTTCGGCGCTCGTCGACGAACGTGCGAGCGCGCCGTCGGGCAGCCACGGCAGCAACAGCGGCAGCGACACCAGCAGGCATCGTGCGGACACCCGCAGCAAGGGCAGCGTCGCGTTCCGAACGAGCAGGGGCGGCAGCAACGCGGCCTGGCGCGGGACAGCGAGGTCGCTGGTCCGATTCATCGCACTGCCGACGGTCGTGCACGGGCCATCGGACGATAATAGCGGCTCTCCGAGCGTCCGCGTCCCGCTGCCATGTCTTCGATTGCCACGACTCTCGCCGCCCTCGCCGGCGGTACCCTGAGCGCCGAATCGCTGGTCGAGCAGGCGCGCGAGCGCGCGCAGCGCGCCGCCGACCTCAACGCGCTGGCGTACGTCGACTGGGACGGCGCGCTGGCCGACGCGCGCGACTGCGATGCCCGTGCCAGGTCGGGCGGCGGCTTGCGCGCGCTGCACGGACTGCCGATCACGATCAAGGACCTGTTCAACGTGCGCGGCATGCCGACCCGCGCCGGAACACGGGCGCCGCTGCCCGAGCTCGAAGCGGGC
>JAAZBL010000154.1 GCA_012513825.1 Limnobacter sp.
CAGATCGCCGGCCTGTCCGGGACCGTCGAGGAAATCTCGCTGCGCAGGGTCAAGCTTCGCGGCTACGACGGCAGCATCCACTACGTGTCCAACGGTCTCATCACGACCGTGACGAACCGCTCGACCGACTTCGCCTACGCGATCATCGACCTCGAGGTGCCGTACAACGAGGACATCGACCGCGTGCTGGCGCTGATGACGAGCACCGCGCAGGCGCTGCAGGCGGACCCCGCGTTCGCCGGCCGCGTGCAGGGCGAGTACGAGCTGGTCGGCATCGAACCGGCGGCTTCGGCCAATGTCGTCCGCAGCCGGATCCGCACGAAGGCGCTGCAGCAGGCGGGGGTGCGGCGCGAGTTCCTGCGGCGGCTGAAGGCCGCCTGCGAACACGAGGGCATCCGGATTCCGTTCCCGGACGACCTGCTGCCGGTCGCTCACCCGGAGACCGAACGATGACCGGCGATCCGCGTCCCGACTTCTTCTTCCTGCCCGCGTGGCCGCCCACCGGCAGCGCGGTGCTCTGGGTGTCGCTGACGTTGGTGCTGGCCGGGCTGCTCGGCGAGCTCGCGTTCCGCAGCCTGCGCCTGCCCCGGGTCGTCGGCTATGCGACGGTCGGCGCGATCGTCGCCGCGTTCGGCGAAGGCATCTCGGGCGGCGTGATGAATCCGAGCCTGCGGCTGATCGTCGACCTGTCGCTGGCCCTGCTGCTGTTCGAGATGGGCAGCCGGATCAACCTGCGCTGGCTGCGGCGCAACCCGTGGCTGCTCGCGACCAGCCTGGCCGAGGCGGCGCTGACCTTCGTGCTCGTCCACCTGACGCTGGTCTGGTTCGGCGTCGAGGCACGCATCGCCTCCGCCGCAGCGGCCATCGCGATCGCGTCGTCGCCGGCCGTCGTGATGCGGGTCGCGGCCGAGTTCAACTCGTCGGGCCAGGTCACCGAAAGGCTGATCCTGCTGACGGGCCTGAACATGCTGTATGCGGTGCTGGCGACCAACTTCGTGTTCGGATTCCTGCACGCGCAGTACGCCGGCAGCTGGATCACGGCGCTCGCGCATCCGGCTTACCTGCTCGGCGGCTCGGCGGTGGTGGCGGCCCTGCTCGCGCTGGCGGTCTCGCAGTTGTCGCGCCGGCTCGACCTGCTCAACGAGAACTCGACGCTGTTGCTGCTGGGGATGATCCTGCTGGCGCTCTCGGTGACCAAGATGGCGAACCTGTCGACGCTGATCGTGCCGCTGCTTGCCGGCCTGATCCTGCGCAACACCAGCGAACGACCCTGGGTCTGGCCCAGACACTTCGGCACCGCCGGCGGCGTGCTGGTGCTGATGCTGTTCGTGATCAGCGGTTCGGTCTGGTCGGCCGAGTCGATGGCCATCGGCATCGGGCTCGGCGTGGCGATCATCGTCACCCGGCAACTCGCCAAGACGGCCGTCGTCGTCGCGCTGAGCCGCCCGAGCGGTATCTCGGTGCGCCAGGGACTCGCGCTCGGGCTGGGGCTCGCGCCGGTCTCGGGTGCCGCGCTGGTGCTGCTCGCCGACCTGCAGAGCCTGTACCCGCACTTCGCGGCGACGCTGACGCACATGATCTTCAGCGCGATCGCGATCCTCGAACTGGCCGGGCCGATCGCCGTGCACTACGCGCTGCGGATGGTCCGCGAAGACAACATCCGCTGACGGACCGGAACCGCTACATGTCGCTGGAAGCCTTTGCCGACTCGCGGGCGCTGTCGCTCGGCGTCGAGCTCGAACTGCAGATCGTCAACACGCACGACTACGACCTGACCCACGGATCGAACGACCTGCTGCGGCTCGTCTCGCGGCACAAGCTGCCCGGCGAGGTGAAGCCGGAGATGACCGACAGCATGATCGAGATGTCGACCGGCGTGTGCAACGACTACGCCGACGCGCTGGCGCAGCTCACCGAGATGCGCGACGCGCTCGCCGACTGCGCGAGCCGGCTGAACATCGGGCTGTCGGGCGGCGGCACGCACCCGTTCCAGGACTGGAGCCGGCGCCGGATCTACGACACGCCGCGCTTTCACATGCTGTCGGAACTCTACGGCTACCTGTCGAAGCAGTTCACGATCTTCGGCCAGCACGTGCACATCGGCTGCCCCGGCCCCGACTCGGCCCTCGTCCTGCTGCACGGCCTGTCGCGCTTCATTCCGCACTTCATCGCGCTGTCGGCCTCGTCGCCGTTCGTGCAGGGTATCGACACCGGATTCCAGTCGGCGCGCCTGAACTCGGTCTCGGCGTTCCCGATGTCCGGCCGGGCGCCGTTCATGCTGTCCTGGGACGAATTCCGCAAGTACTTCGACAAGATGACGCGCACCGGCGTCGTGGAGAGCATGAAGGACTTCTACTGGGACATCCGCCCCAAGCCGGAGTTCGGGACGATCGAGATCCGGGTACTCGACACGCCGCTGACGATCGACAAGGCGGCAGCGCTGTCCGCCTACATCCAGTGCGTGGCGCGCTGGCTGACCGTCGAGCAGCCGTTCCGGCCCAGCGAGGACGACTATCTCGTCTACCAGTTCAACCGCTTCCAGGCCTGCCGATTCGGCTTCGAAGGCACCTACGTCGACCCGAAGAGCGGCGAGCACAGCACGCTCGGCGACGACATCAGGCGCACGCTCGACGCGATCGAGATGCACGCGATCGAGCTCGGGGCCGAGGACGCCTGCCGCAGCATCCGCGACGACGTCACGACGCGCGGCAACGACGCCGCCTGGATCCGGGCGACCTACGAGCAGCAGCACCTGCTGGCCGAGGTCGTGCGCCAGCAGTGCGAACGCTGGAGCGGCTGAGGCCCCGTCGCCGCGAAACCGGAAGCCATGCCGAACCGCCCACCGAAGATCGGGCTGTCCGCGCGGCTGCTGCACACGCCGCCCAAGGAGATGGGCTTTCGCAACAAGACGCTGCAGTACCTCGAGCAATCGATCGCGCACTGGATCATGGCGCACGGCGCGATGGCGCTGATGATTCCGACGATCAGCTCGAACGCCGAGGTGAGCCGCCGCGGCATCTCGGTGCGCAGCTACGTTCGCGAACTCGACGGGCTCGTGCTGCAGGGTGGCGCCGACGTCTGCCCGCGCTCCTACGGCAAGCAGCCGATGCGCGCCGAATGGGCCGGCGACATCGTGCGCGACCGCTACGAGATGGAGCTGATCCACGAGTTCGTCGCGCAGCGCAAGCCGGTGCTGGGCATCTGCCGCGGCGCGCAACTGCTGAACGTCGCTTTCGGCGGCACGTTGTACCAGGACATTCCGACGCTGTGCCCGGGCGCGATTCCGCACGTGGATGCCGAGCTGTACGACGCCCTGCACCACGAAATCCGTTTCGAGCCGGATTCCCGGCTCGGCGCGCTATATCCCGGCCTGTCGGGAGGCCTCGTCAACAGCATCCATCACCAGGCGGTGTACCGGCTCGGCGGCGACCTCGTCGTCGATGCGCGCTCGAGCGCCGACGGCATCATCGAGGCGATCCGCTGGCGCGGCTCGGGCTACGCGGTCGGGCTGCAGTGGCACCCCGAATTCCACGGGGGCGTACAGGAGCTGCTCGACAGCTCGCCGATCATGCTCGACTTCCTGGAGGCGGCACGGCGCTTTCGCGACGAGCGGGGCTGAAAGCCGGGCCGATGACCGGCCTGCGACGCGACGACGGGGCAAGCTCCGCTGCGCGGATCGCGGGCCTGCGCGTCCGGTGAAGAGGCGAAGCGAGCGATCCGAACCAATGGCGCGCAGTCGTCGACAACAAGGCGGTAACGAAAGGGTTCATCTGCTGGCCGGTTCGAGCCGTGAACCCGCATCTTCGCCCGCCGGAATGACAGGCGCGTGACTACGCGCGGAGCGCGCTGCGGCCGGCCCCGGACTCAGCGATGGGCGCTGTGCAACGGACCGGCGACCGAACCGGCGTCTTGCACGGTCTCGTCGCCGCGGGCGGCGTAGCGAGCGACGGTGCGCTGCAGCTCGTCGATCTGCCTGCGCAGCGAGCCGACGTCGGCGAAGCGCTCGTTGGCCACCGGCAGCTCGAGCGCATCGGCCCAGGCCGGCCAGCCCGGCGCATAGAGCCTGACCTGCCGGAATCCCTCGCGCTCGAGCAGCTCGGCGAAGCGAGCGGCCTCGGCCACGTCGTTGCCGTAGACGATCGTCTCCTTGCGCGGATCGAGCGCGGCGAGCTTCGAGGCGACGGCCAGCGGGGCGTCCGGGCCCGGAGACGCGGCGCTGCCGTCGGAGCGGCCGTGCGCTGCCGGCCTGCGCTCGATCGGCAGGTTGATCGCGCCAGGGATGTGCCCGCCGCGCAAGGTCCGGATGTCGCGGCCCGCGTATTGCTGCGCCGGGCGCACGTCGATCAGCTGCACCCAGGGCTGGTTCAGCCGCGACAGCATGTCGCGCGTCGTGAAGCCGGCGATCTCCGGAACCTTGCCCGCCACGGCGTCTGCGGGCACGTACGGGTCCGCCTGCCCATAGGCTGGCGCCGCGAGCAGGACCGCCGAGACGGCCGCTGCGGCCAGCGCGCTGGCGGGTCCCCGGACCCGTTGGCGACGGTCGAGGCGGATGGCGGCGAAGCGAAACGAGGTGGTCATGATCGCGATCGATGTCCGGACACCGCGATCTTTGATCCTGCGCGAAGAATCGGCGAGCAAACTCGCCGCGCGCATATCCTTATCGCCGGTTCGAGCGAGCTCGCCGGCGCTCAGCGGATGGCATGGTGCTCCGGCGCCGCGATGACCGAGGCGGCGCGACGCGCAGCGCGCGGCAGCAGTTCGAGGTCTGCGACCAGCGGGCTGTGGTCGGACAGTCGCGACCATTCGAGGCCGCGATAGACCTGCGCAGAGCGGACCCGGAACCCGCGCTGATAGATTCGATCCATCCGCAACCAGGGCACGAGCGCCGGAAACGTGCGTGCCGCGCGCACCGTGCGCGGAAGCCCGGGGATCGCCCTCTCGGGCGACACGCCGAACTCGGCGAGCCGGTCGCGCATGTAGTAGACGGCCCGCTGAGCCGCCTGGGCGCGCGGGCGGTAGGCATCGAAGACTTCGATCACGCCGATGCGCCGACACAGCCGGTCGGAAAGCTGGTTGCGCCAGTCGTTGAAATCGCCGGCGATTATCAGCGGATCGTCGGGGCTGATCTCGCGCTCGATCCAGTCGATCACGGCCAGCAGCTGGCGGTCGCGGCTGCGGGCGAACAGCCCGAAGTGCACGACGAAGCAGTGCACGTCGCAGTCGTCGATCCGGACGACGCAGCGCAGCACCCCGCGCTTTTCGAGCGCATGATCGGAGATGTCCCGATTCTCCTGGCCGACGATCGGATAACGCGACAGCAAGGCGTTGCCGTGATGGCCGTGCAGATAGTTGGCGTTGCGCCCGTAGGCCGATTCGAAGACCTGCTTCAGTTGCGGCGACTTGGCCAGGAAGACTTCCTGCGGCTCGGCGGGCCACTGCTCGAATTTGCGCAGATGGCGCTCGTTGTGCCCCTGCACTTCCTGCAGGAAGACGAGGTCGCTGCCGAGATCGTGCAGCCGGGAGCGCAGCTCGTGGATGCGCGCGACCCGGCGCAGCCCGAAGAAGTCGCGCAGCACCCCCTTGTGGATGTTGTAGGTTGCGACGCGCAGGCCGGTCATCGACGTTCTCCGTGCCCGATCGCGCGGCCGGCCGCGAGGTCGCGGCCGCTGCGCGCCGGCAGCATGCGGATCGCCTCGGCATTGCTCCAGGAAAAGCAGCGGTCGGCGGCCTCCGGCCACGGCAGCCAGACGCTGTCGGAGTGTTCGCGGGGCATCAGCCGCACCGGCATGGGCTCGGGCAGTCGCAACCCGAACACGTGCTCGGTATTGCGCGTCACGCCCTCGGGATAGCGATGGCGCCAGTGCGGGTAGATCTCGTATTCGTTGCGCAGCCCCCAATCGCTCAGCTCGTACAGTGCCGAATCGATTCCCGTTTCCTCGAGTACTTCGCGCCTGCAGGTCTGCGCCAGCGGTTCGTCGACGCGATCCACGCTGCCGGTCACCGACTGCCAGAAGCCCGGATGATCGGCGCGTTCGAGCAGCAGCACACGCAGGTCATTCGTGTAGATGACTACGAGAACGGAAATGGGGATCTTCGTGCCCACGGTTGTCTGCATGCTGTCGCAGGCACGAGCTGCGTCGTGCGGGTTTCGGCCGGGCGACATTCGATTCGGTGTTGCTCATATTAGATCGTAGATCGGGGCGGACCGGACGAGTCTCAAGTCCCGGCGTACGGAATGCGCCGACGAGTGCCCGCGCGAGCGCGCAGCCGCCCGGCCGATGCCTGCGGGCAACGACCGGGCGATACCTGCGGGGCCGCGGACCGGGCGCTGCTTGCTGGCAGCGAACCGGGCGACGGGCCGGGCCCGTCAGGCCTTCGCGGCTTCGGGCTGCCGCAGGCGGATATGCAGCTCGCGCAATTGCTTCTCGTCGACCGGGCCCGGGGCCTGGGTGAGCAGGCACTGTGCCCGTTGCGTCTTGGGGAACGCGATCACGTCGCGGATCGACTCGGCACCGGCCATCATCGTGACGATCCGGTCGAGGCCGAAGGCGATGCCGCCATGCGGCGGCGCGCCGTACTGCAGCGCGTCGAGCAGGAAGCCGAACTTGGCGCGCGCCTCCTCGGGCCCGATCTTCAGTGCGCGAAAGACCTTGCTCTGGACCGCTTCGCGATGGATCCGCACCGAGCCGCCGCCGATCTCCCAGCCGTTGAGCACCATGTCGTAGGCCTTGGCGATGCAACGGGCCGGATCGGTGGCCATCAGGTCCTCGTGGCCGTCCTTCGGCGACGTGAACGGGTGGTGAACGGCCACCCATCGGCCGTTTTCCTCGTCGCGCTCGAACATCGGGAAGTCGACGACCCACAGCGGGCGCCAGCCGTCGGCAAGCAGCCCGTGGCGCCGGCCGAAATCCGAATGGCCGATCCGCACGCGCAGTGCGCCGATCGCATCGTTGACGACGCTGGCGTTGTCGGCGCCGAAGAAGACCAGATCGCCGTTCCGGGCGCCGGTCCGTTCGAGGATCGCGGCGATGGCCGCGTCGTGCAGGTTCTTGACGATCGGCGACTGCAGCCCCTCGCGACCCTTGCCGGCGTCGTTGACCTTGATCCACGCAAGGCCGCGGGCACCGTAGATTCCGACGAACTGCGTGTAGCCGTCGATCTCGCTGCGCGTCAGCTCGCCGCCCCCGGGCACCCGCAGCCCGACGACCCGGCCACCGACGGCGTTCGCCGGGCCGCTGAAGACCTTGAAGTCGACGTCCTTCATCACGTCGGTGAGCTCGGTCAGCTCGAGCCCGACGCGCAGGTCCGGCTTGTCCGAACCGTAGCGCCGGATCGCGTCGGCATAGGCCATCTGCGGGAACGGCGAAGGCAGCTCGGCGCCGATCGCGTCGCGGAACACCGTACGGATCATCTCCTCGAAGATGTCGCGGATCTCGGTCTCGGACAGGAAGGACGTCTCGCAGTCGATCTGCGTGAACTCGGGCTGGCGGTCGGCGCGCAGGTCCTCGTCACGGAAACACTTGGTGATCTGGTAGTAGCGGTCGAAGCCCGCGACCATCAGCATCTGCTTGAACAGTTGCGGCGACTGCGGCAGCGCGAAGAACTGTCCGGGATGGACGCGCGAAGGCACCAGGTAGTCGCGCGACCCTTCGGGCGTCGACTTGGTCAGCATCGGCGTTTCGATGTCGACGAAACCGAGTGCATCGAGGTACTTGCGCACCGCCATCGCGACCCGGTAGCGCAGCATCAGGTTCTTCTGCATCGGCTGGCGACGCAGGTCGAGCACCCGGTGCGTGAGCCGCGTGGTCTCCGACAGGTTTTCGTCGTCGAGCTGGAAGGGTGGCGTGACCGACGCGTTGAGGATCTCGATCTCGTGGCACAGGACTTCGACCTGGCCGCTGCGGATGTTCGCGTTCTCGGTGCCTTCGGGGCGGCGGCGGACCTTGCCGACGACGCGAACGCAGAACTCGTTGCGCAGCCGCTCGGCGACGCCGAACATCTCGGCGCGGTCGGGGTCGCAGACGATCTGGGCCAGCCCTTCGCGATCGCGCAGGTCGATGAAGATGACGCCGCCGTGGTCGCGGCGCCGGTGGACCCAGCCGTACAGCGTGACCACCTGGTCGAGATGCTCGGTGGAAACGTGGCCGGTATAGCAGGTGCGCATCGAAAGCTCTCTGTTCAGGCGCTCGCTCGGGTCGCGGCGCCGCGGTCGTTCGGGCCGGGACTCAGGGCGCCGGCGAAGCGACGGCACCCGCCGTCGCGCCGGTCGACGCCGGTACCGAACCGGCGTCGGACGTGCCTGCCTTGCCGGCCGAGCCACTGTCGGATGCCGCGCCGGCCGATGCCGCGCCGGCCGATGCCGCGCCGGCCGTTGCCGCGCCGGCCGATTCCGCCGCGGCTCCGGCCTTGTCGGCGACTCCGGCCTCGTCCGGGGCGCCCGCCTTGTCCTTCTTGCCCTGGTCGCGAAAATCGGTCACGTACCAGCCCGAACCCTTGAGCTGGAAGGCAGGCGCGCTGAGTTCCTTCCGGAACGAGTCGGCTCCGCAGTCGGGGCACTGCGCCAGCGGCGCATCGGAGATCTTCTGCAGGACGTCCTTCCGGACGCCGCAGCTGTCGCATCGATAGGCGTAGATCGGCATGCTCGGGACCTCGAATTCGGACTGATGCGCCCGGCAGCGGGCGCAGGAAAACCTTGCATTATATAAGGTCCCGACTGCGACGCGCCCGGTCAGAACGGGATGTCGTCGTCCATCGGGCCGAACGGATCGTCGCCGCCGACCGGCGCGTTGCGCGAGCCCTGGCCACGCGCATCGGCACCGCCTGCGCCCGAAGACCCGCCGCCGTAGCCGCCGCCCGACGAGCCGCGCCCGCGGCCGCCCGAGGACTCGCGCGAATAGTCGCCGCCTGCGCCCTCGCGCGAGCCGAGCATCTGCATTTCCTCGGCGATGATTTCGGTCGTGTAGCGCTCCTGGCCTTCCTTGTCGGTCCACTTGCGGGTCTTCAGGCGGCCCTCGACGTAGACCGAGCGGCCCTTCTTCAGGTATTCGCCCGCGATCTCGGCGAGCCGGTCGTAGAAGACGACGCGGTGCCATTCGGTTTCCTCGCGCTTCTCGCCGGTGGCCTTGTCCTTCCAGCTGCGCGTGGTCGCCAGCGACACGTTGCAGATGGCCCCGCCGTTGGGCGAATAGCGAACCTCCGGGTCGCGCCCGAGGTTGCCGACCAGGATCACCTTGTTTACTGCCGCCATGCTGCCGTCCTCCGAACTGCCGAATCGATTGAATGAAAATGGATCATCGCGCGCCTTCTGCGGCTCAGGCCGCCTGCGGCTGCGCCCGCGACGGCCAGCGCTGGTGGCCGCGCGCGGCGAGCAGCCACAGCCCGCTCAGCGCCGCGCAGGCCACGAACACCGCCGGCTTGCCCAGCCACTGCTGCAGCGCGCCCCCGAGCAGTCCGCCGGCGAACAGGCCCAGCGACTGCGTTGTGTTGTAGATCCCGAGCGCAGCCCCTTTCGCATCGACCGGGGCGAGCCGCGAAACGAGCGAAGGCAGGCTCGCCTCGAGCACATTGAACGCGGTGAAGAAGGCCAGCATCAAGCCCGTCAGCGCGACTAGGCCGCTCGGCTGAAGCGCGAGCAGCAGCTGCACGAGCAGCAGCAGCGCCACCGCGCCGATGAACAGGCTGCGCATCCGGCCCTGCCGCTCGCCCCACAGCAGCCCCGGGAGCATGATCAGGAAGGAAGCCAGCACGACCGGCAGGTAGAGCTTCCAATGCGCATCGACCGGCAGTCCGGCACGTTCGACCAGCCAGATCGGCACGACGACGAACATCGCCATCTGCACCGCATGCAGGACGAAGATGCCCAGGTTCAGCCGCATCAGGTCGGGCTCGAAGGCCACCTCGCGGAAGCGCGTGGGCTCGTCGCCGTGCGATGCCGGCGCCGATGCCGGCGGCGTGATCCAGTGCACGACCACGATCCCGGCCAGCGCGAGCACGCCGGTCAGCGCGAAGATCCCGTCCATGCCGATCGCCGCATAGAGCAGCGGCGCCAGGACCAGCGACAGCGCGAAGGTCAGCCCGATCGAGCCGCCGACCATCGCCATCGCCTTCGTGCGCTGGCTGTCGCGCGTGGAATCGGCGATGAACGCGGTGACGGCCGCCGAGATCGCCCCGGCCCCCTGCAGCGCCCGGCCGGCCACGACCAGCCACAGCGTGTCGGCCGCCGCGGCCACGAAGCTGCCGAGCGCGAACACCAGCAGGCCTGCCACGATGACCGGCTTGCGCCCCAGCCGATCCGATGCGATGCCCAGCGGCAGCTGGAGCAGCGCCTGGGTCAGGCCGTAGATGCCGAGCGCCAGCCCGATCAGCGCGGCGTCGTCGCCGCCCGGCATCCCGCGCGCGTGCACGGCGAAGACCGGCAGGATCAGGAACAGCCCGAGCATGCGCAGCGCGAAGATCGACGCGAGCGACGCGCTGGCGCGCAGCTCGGAGCGTGTCATGCCGCGGGGATCGGGTGTATCGGGTGGGGAACCGGGGGGCATCATCGAGGCAACCTGCGACCGGTTATATTAGCCGATTGCCCTTCCCGCCCTGGCCGGACGCTGACGGTCGACCGATCGACGCCTGCTCCCCGAAATGGATTCGATACGCATTCGCGGCGCACGCACGCACAACCTGAAGAACGTCAATCTCGACCTGCCGCGCAACCAGCTGGTCGTGATCACCGGGCTGTCGGGATCGGGAAAGTCCTCGCTCGCCTTCGACACGCTGTATGCCGAGGGGCAGCGCCGCTACGTCGAGTCGCTGTCGGCCTATGCGCGGCAGTTCCTGCAGCTGATGGAGAAGCCCGACGTCGACCTGATCGAGGGCCTGTCGCCGGCGATCGCGATCGAGCAGAAGGCGACCAGCCACAACCCGCGATCGACGGTCGGCACGGTGACCGAGATCCACGACTACCTGCGCCTGCTGTTCGCGCGCGTCGGCACGCCGTACTGCCCGTTCCATCCCGAGCACCCGCTCGAAGCGCAGACGGTCTCGCAGATGGTCGACACGGTGCTCGCCATGCCGCAGGGCAGCCGCCTGATGATCCTCGCGCCGGTGCTCTCGGGCCGCAAGGGCGAACACGCCGAGCTGTTCGCCGACCTGCAGGCGCAGGGCTTCGTGCGCGTGCGCGTGCGCACCGAGGGCGAAGCGAACGGCAGCGCCGGCCAGGCGCAGATCACCGAGCTCGACGGTGGCGGCCCGGCGCTGAACCGCAACCAGAAGCACTGGATCGACGTCGTCGTCGACCGGATCAAGGTGAACCCGTCGATCCAGCAGCGGCTCGTCGAATCGTTCGAGACGGCGCTGCGGCTCGCCGACGGGCGCGCGATCGTCCAGGACATGGACAGCGGCGTCGAGCAACCGTTCTCCAGCCGCTATGCATGCCCGGTCTGCAACCATTCGCTGCCCGAGCTCGAACCGCGGCTCTTCTCGTTCAACAATCCGGCCGGCGCCTGCCCCGAGTGCGGCGGGCTCGGCACGATCGAGTTCATGGACCCGAAGCGGGTCGTCCAGTTCCCCAACCTGAGCCTGGCTTCGGGTGCGATCAAGGGCTGGGACCGGCGCAACCAGTTCTACTTCCAGCTGCTGCAGAACCTGGCCGCGCATTACGGCTTCGACATCGACACGCCGTTCGAGGAGCTGCCGGAGCGGGTGCGCTACGTCATCCTGCAGGGCTCGGACAGCGAGAAGATCGCGTTCACCTATGCCGGCGACGGCGGCAAGCCCGTCGTTCGCGAACATCCGTTCGAGGGCGTGCTGCCGAACCTGCAGCGCCGGCTGCGCGAAACCGACTCGTCGCAGGTGCGCGACGAGCTGAGCCGCTACCAGAACACGCGCAGCTGCCCGGGCTGCGAAGGCACGCGATTGCGGCTCGATGCGCGCTGCGTGCGCGTCGGGCCGCGTGGCGCGGACCGCCCGATCTGGCAACTGTCGGGAATGACGCTGCGCGAATCGCTGGACTGGTTCGACGCGCTCGAGCTGCCCGGCGCGCGCCAGAAGATCGGCGAGCGGATCGTGCGCGAGATCGTCAACCGGCTGCGTTTCCTGAACAACGTCGGTCTCGACTACCTGTCGCTCGACCGTCCCGCCGAGACGCTGTCCGGAGGCGAGTCGCAGCGCATCAGGCTCGCCTCGCAGATCGGCTCCGGGCTGACCGGCGTGATGTACGTGCTCGACGAGCCGTCGATCGGACTGCACCAGCGCGACAACGACCGGTTGATCGGAACGCTGCGCCACCTGCGCGATCTCGGCAACTCGGTGCTGGTCGTCGAGCACGACGAAGACGCGATCCTCGCGGCCGATCACGTCGTCGACATGGGCCCGGGTGCCGGCGAGCACGGCGGCCAGGTCGTCGCATCGGGTCGGCCCGAAGAGATCGCCGCGAACCCCGATTCGCTGACCGGGCAATACCTGTCCGGGGCGTTGCGCATCGAGGTGCCGAAGCTGCGCAAGGAACCCGACGGACGCTCGATCATCGTCCACGGCGCCAGCGGCAACAACCTGCGCGAGGTCGACGCCGAACTGCCGATCGGGCTGCTGATCTGCGTGACCGGCGTCTCCGGTTCGGGCAAGTCGACGCTGATCAACGACACGCTGTACGCGGCGGCGGCCCGCCAGCTGTACCGCTCGTCGGCCGAGCCGGCGGCGCACGACCGCATCGAAGGCCTCGATCACATCGACAAGGTGATCAGCGTCGACCAGAGTCCGATCGGACGCACGCCGCGCTCGAACCCGGCCACCTACACCGGCCTGTTCACGCCGATCCGCGAGCTGTTCGCGGGCACGCCGACGGCGCGCGAGCGCGGCTACGGTCCCGGCCGCTTCTCGTTCAACGTGAAGGGCGGACGCTGCGAAGCCTGCGAGGGCGACGGGATGATCCGGGTCGAGATGCACTTCCTGCCCGACGTCTACGTGCCCTGCGACCGCTGTCACGGCCGGCGCTACAACCGCGAGACGCTCGAAGTCCAGTACAAGGGACGCAACGTCGCCGAAGTGCTCGACATGACGATCGACCAGGCGGCCGTTTTCTTCGACGCGGTGCCGGCGATCCGGCGCAAGCTGCAGACGCTGCTCGACGTGGGCCTCGGCTACGTCCGGCTGGGCCAGGCGGCGACCACGCTGTCGGGCGGCGAGGCGCAGCGCGTGAAGCTGGCCGAGGAACTGTCGAAGCGCGACACCGGCCGCACGCTGTACATCCTCGACGAGCCGACGACCGGCCTGCACTTCCACGACATCGCACTGCTGCTGAAAGTCATCCACCAGCTGCGCGACCACGGCAACACGATCATCGTCATCGAGCACAACCTCGACGTGATCAAGACCGCCGACTGGATCGTCGACATGGGACCGGAAGGCGGCGACGGCGGCGGCGCGATCGTCGCGGCCGGCCCGCCGGAGGCGATCGCCGGCTGCCCGGACAGCCACACCGGGCGCTACCTGGCGCGGGCGCTGCGGCGGGCGGCCGCGCCGGACGCGCCGGACGCGCCGCGCGAGGCTGGCGCTCGCGCCGGCGCGGCGCGCGGCTCCGGTGCGTCCGACGCGCCCGACGGGTCGGACGGCCGTGCTGCGCCGGCGCGAGGACGGAAGCGGTCGCGGCGCACGGCAGCCGCCTAGGAGGCTGCCGGCTGGCGGTCTGCAGGGCAGCAGTGCCGACTATGGCAGCGCGCCGCGCGGCCCCATACACTTCCGACACCTGATCCTTCGGCCGAACACATGCGAACCCCGCTGCGTCGCCTCCTCAACACTTTCGTCACCGGTGCGCTGGCCGCGCTGCCGCTGGCGGCGACCGTCGCGATCCTGATCTGGGCGGCACGGCTGGCTGCGAACTACCTGGGCCCGTACAGCCTGATCGGACGCGGGTTGAGCTCGATCGGCCTCGGCCTCGGACGTTCGGAAGTGTTCGCCTACGCGATCGGCGTCGCCGCGGTCCTGCTGGCGATCTTCCTGCTCGGCATCATCGTCCAGACGCGCTTGCGCCGCGTGTTCGCCTGGGCGACGGACAGCTTCGTGCGGCGGATTCCGGTCGTGCGCGGCGTCTACGACACGGTCAGCAAGTTCGTGTCGCTGCTGGGCCAGGGGGCGCAGGACGACCCCACCCGCACGCGTTCGATGAGCCCGGTCTGGCTGCACTTCGGCGGCGTCGGCGGGGTCGCCGTGCTTGGCCTGCTGTCGACCCCCGAACCGATCCGGATCGGCGAGCTCGACTACTACGCCGTGCTCGTGCCGACGGCACCCGTCCCGGTCGGCGGCGGGCTCATGTACGCGCCGGTCGACTGGGTTCGGCCGGCCGAGGTCGGCGTCGACGGGCTGACCAGCATCTACGTGTCGATGGGAATCACCTCGCGCCAGCACGTCGGCGCGGACGCCGCGTCTGCACGATAGGGGACGGCCAGCGCTGGCCTGCGCCGGCCTGCGCTGGCGGTCAGCCGGCCCGTCGGTAGCCGGCGAAACGCGCAAGCACCCGCGCCATCTCGTCGGCCGGCAGCACGACCGGTTCGCCGAGCTGCAGCGCCTGCGCGTACATGCGCGCCAGCGACTCGAGCTCGACCGACAGCTCGAGCGCACCGGCCAGCGTGGCGCCGAGCGCGACCGTTCCGTGATTGGCGAGAAGGCAGGCGCGACGCCCGGCGAGCGCGGCGACGGCCGCCCGCGACAGATCGGCACTGCCGAAGGTCGCGTAGGCCGCGCAGCGAATGTCGTTGCCGCCGGCCACCGCCACCATGTAGTGAAAGGCCGGAATTCCGTCCGCCTGCACGCGCGGCAGGCAGGCCAGCGCGGTCGCCGCCGGCGAATGCACATGGACCACCGCGCCGGCATCGCTGCGCGCCGCATACACGTCGCGGTGCATCCGCCACTCGGACGAGGGCCTGTGCGACGGCAGCGCGCCCGGCACGGCCTGGCCCTCGGGGACCCGCTGGCCGGGACCCTCGTCCTCCCCGTCGGGGACCCGCTGGCCGGGGCCTTCGTCCTCGCTCTGTTTGCCGGGCGCGGTCGCAGGATCCGGCTCGTCGGCATCGAGCGGCAGCCAGACGAGGTCGGCAGCCGTCATCGTCTCGTAGGGCATCGCCGCCGGGGTGATCAGCATGCCCGCGCCGCGCGGGCCGCCCCGGTGCCAGCGCAGCGACACGTTGCCGGCGCGCCCGGGATTCAGGCCCAGCGCGCCCATCTTCAGGCAGGCGTCGACGATGGCTCGCCGCGCCGTGTTCTCGTCGGCGAGCGCCGGATCGCGGCCGCCGGTACCGGCCGCGCCCGGAGCCACGCCGCTGGCCTGCCTGCCGCTCATCGCACTGCGGTCCGCGCCGCCGGCCCCGCCGTCGCCGCGGCGAGCGCCTCGGCCACGCCCTCTGCGGAAGCTTCGAAGACGCCATGCTCGGTGATCAACCCGCTGACCAGACGCGCCGGCGTGACGTCGAAGCCGGGATTGGCGACCGGGCTGCCGTCGGGCACCACCTGCACGGCGCCGATCGTGCCGTCGGGCAGGCGTCCGGCGACATGGCTGACCTCGCGCCCGTCGCGCTCCTCGATCGGGATGGCGTCACCGTCGGGCGCCTGCGGATCGATCGTCGAGACCGGGCAGGCGACCCAGAACGGCAGCCCGTTGTCGTGGGCGGCCAGCGCCTTCAGGTAGGTGCCGATCTTGTTGGCGACGTCGCCGTTCGCGGCGACGCGGTCGCAGCCGACGATCACCGCGTCGACACGCCGCTGGCGCATCAGCAGGCCGCCGGCATTGTCGACGATGACCGTGTGCGGGACGGCCTGCGCGGCCAGTTCCCAGGCGGTCAGTGAAGCGCCCTGGTTGCGCGGGCGGGTCTCGTCGACCCACACATGGAGGGGCACGCCGCTCCGGTGCAGCCGATACAGCGGCGCCAGCGCGGTGCCGTGCTCGAGCGTGGCGATGCTTCCGGCGTTGCAGTGCGTGAGGATCTGGAGCGGGCGACCGGAGGCGAGCGCCCCGAGCAAGCGCGCACCGTGCTCGCCGATGCGCCGGTTGCAGTCGGCGTCCTCGTCGCAGATCGCGGCTGCCTCGTCGCGGGCGGCCGGCGCCCGCTGCCCGCGCGGCAACGCGGCGACGCGCCGTCTGACGCGCTCGAGCGCCCAGCGCAGGTTCACCGCCGTGGGCCGGGCGGCCAGCAGGCGGTGCAGGCTGCTTTCGAGCCGGGCGTCGGAGTCGTCGTCGGCGAGCGCGAAGGCCAGGCCCCAGGCGCCGACGGCGCCGATCAGCGGCGCGCCGCGGACCTGCATCGTGGCGATCGCCCGCTCGCAGTCGTCGGCGCTGCGCAGCACGATCTCGCGACGCGAGAAAGGCAGCTGCGTCTGGTCGAGCGTGCGCAGCGCGCCGCTGTCGTCGAAATGAAGGGTTCTTGACCCGGGACAATGGGTTTGTACGGGCATCTTTCGTATCATTGCGGCTTGGCGCACGTCGGCCAGACGCCGCCCGATCCCAGTCTAAACGAAGGCCCGGAGGCAGACGCCGACGCGGGCCCTGCCTGCCGCCGACCAGCCGCCGCGGGCCCACGAGGTTCATTGTCGCCGTGATCGGCTTGTCGCTGTTTTCCGCGTTCCTGTTCGGTCTGCTCGGCGGCGCGCACTGCGCGTCGATGTGCGGCGGCATCGTCGCCGTGCTCGGCGCGCGCCACCGGATCATCCCGATCCAGGCCGTCGACGCGGCCAGCGGCGCGGCGATCGCTGCGCCCTCGGCCGCCGCTCCGCTCGCCTACAACCTCGGGCGGATCACCAGCTACGCGATTGCCGGCGCGATCGCCGGGGGCATCGGCTCGACCGCGTGGATGGCGCAACACGTGCTGCCGGTCCAGCAGGCCGGCTTCGTCGCCGCGAACCTCGTCATGATCGCCCTCGGGCTGGCGCTCGCGATCGGCACCGGCCGGCTGGCACCGCTCGAACGACTCGGGGGCGGCGTCTGGCGTCGCCTCGCGCCGCTCGGAGCACGGCTGCTGCGCAGTCCGGGCCACGGCGGCGCGCTCGCCGCCGGCCTCGTTTGGGGCTGGGTGCCCTGCGGCATGGTCTACGGTGTCCTGGTCGCAGCGCTGGTTTCGGGCAGCGCCGCCGATGGCGCGCTGCTGATGCTGGCCTTCGGCCTGGGCACGCTGCCCAACCTGCTGCTGCTCGGCTGGCTCGCGCAGCGCGGCTCGCGCTGGATCGACCGGCCTCGGCTGCGCATCGCGGCCGGCCTGCTGATCGTGGCCTTCGGCATCGCCGGGCTCGCCCGCATCGACCCGCTCGCCCATCTGCACGGTTTCGTCGAACTCTGCCTGCAGCCATGGCGGTGAACGCGCAGGCAGCCGTGGCGAAGACCGGCGACGCGGCAGCGGTTTCGACCGAAAATCCGATCGGGACCGGCGTGCTGTCGTGCTTTCACTGTAGCGAGCCGGTGCCGGCGCGCGGCCGCTGGCTCAGCCGCGTCGCAGGCGCCGAACGCGAGATGTGCTGCGCCGGGTGCCAGGCCGTTGCCGATGCCATCGTCGCGGCCGGGCTCGAAGACTACTATCGGACCCGGACCGCACCGGCCGCGCGCGGTGCCGACCTGCCGGCCGGCTTGGCGCTCGCGCCGTCGAGCGCCGCGTCTGCGGCCGGAGCGGCCGCGGCGGGCGCGTCGCCTGCCGATTCCGCCGGGCCCGGCCCGGCAGGCGCCGAAGCGCTGGCGATCTACGACGAACCCGAGATCCAGGCGCGCTTCGTACGCCAGGACGGCCCCGTCTGCGAGGCGAGCCTGCTGGTCGACGGGATCCGCTGCGGCGCCTGCGTCTGGCTGATCGAGCAGCACCTGCGCGCGCAGCCCGGCGTCGAGCAAGTCACGGTCAACATGGCCACCGAGCGCGCGACGCTGCGCTTCGACCCGCAGGCCGCACGACTGTCGACGCTGCTGGCGGCCGCCGGCGGGATCGGCTACCGGCTGCGACCCTTCGATGCGGCACGCCGCGAGCAGGCGCTGCGCAAGACCAGCCGCGACCTGTTCCGCCGGTTGTTCATCGCAGGCCTCGGCATGATGCAGGTGATGATGTACGCGTATCCGCAGTACATCGCGCAGCCCGGCGACATCGAGCCGCAATGGGACACGCTGCTGCGCTGGGCCAGCCTGCTGCTGACGCTGCCGGTCATCCTGTACTCGGCGCAGCCCTTTTTCGCCGGCGCCTGGCGCGACCTGCGCGCGCGCAGCCCCGGCATGGACGTGCCGGTCGCGATCGCACTGGCCGCCGCCTTCGCCGCCAGCGTCCATGCGACCTTCACCGGGCGCGGCGAAGTCTGGTTCGATTCGGTCACGATGTTCGTGTTCCTGCTGCTCGGCGCACGCTATCTCGAATGGATGGCGCGCCGGCAGGCGGCGCGCACGCTCGACGCGCTGTCGGCCGCGGTGCCGGAAACCGCCGAGCTCGTCGATCCGGCGACCGGCGCGTCGACGCGGGTGCCGGCGAACCGGCTGGCCCCCGGCGACCTGTTCCGCGTCGCACCGGGCGAGCGCATCGCCGTCGACGCCGAACTGCTCGACGACGCGACGACGATCGACCGCTCGCTGCTGACCGGCGAGTCGCATCCGGTGCCGGTCGGCCGTGGCCAGGCGGTGCCGGGCGGCGCGATCAACAGCGGCCACCCGGTCACGCTGCGCGCAGTGCGCGCCGCCGCCGACAGCACGATCTCGACGATCGAGCGCCTGGCCGAACGGGCCGCCGCGCAGCGGCCGCGACTGGTCACGCTGACCGACCGCGTCGCACGCGGCTTCGTCGTCGCACTGCTGCTGCTGGCGCTGGCCGTCTGGCTGATCTGGATGCAGCTCGATCCGTCGCGCGCCGCGCCGATCGCGATCGCCGTGCTGGTCGTCTCCTGTCCGTGCGCGCTGTCGCTGGCGACGCCGGCTGCGCTGGCTGCCGGCAGCAGTGCCGCGCTGCGCCAGCACATTCTGCTGGCCAGCGGCGACCTGCTGCTCGACGCGGCCGAGATCACCGACGTCGTCTTCGACAAGACCGGCACGTTGACCGCCGGGCGCCCCGAACTGGTCGAGCTGACGCCGCTGCCCCGTGCCGTCGACGCGGCGCCGGCGAAAACGGCCGCGATCCCGGCCAATCCAGGGACCGGCGAAATCGACTGGCTGGCCGTCGCCGCCGCACTGGAAGCCGGGCAGCCGCACCCGGTCGCAGCGGCGATCCGCCGCGCCGCCGGCCAGCGCGCGCTGCCGATGACGAGCGACGCGCGAACGATCCCCGGGTCCGGCGTGCAGGCGCGGATCGACGGCCAGCTCTGGCGCCTCGGGAGCGCAGGCTTCGTGGCGTCCGACGCCTCCTCGGCAGCACCATCGGCACCGACCGGGCCGATCGACGCTTCCGACGCCCGGGACACGATCGTCTGGCTCGCCGACGAGTCCGGTCCGGTGGCACGGCTGCGATTTCGCGACCGACTGCGCGACGACGCGTGCGAGGTGGTCGCCGCGCTCGCCGCGCGCGGCCTGCGCCCGCACCTGCTGTCCGGCGACGCCCCGGCGACGGTCGCCGCAGCGGCGCGCGCGCTGGGCATCGCCGATCACCGCGGCGGCGCCGATCCGGCCGCCAAGCTCGCCTACGTGCGTGAACTGCAGGCGGCCGGTCGGCGCGTGATGATGGTCGGCGACGGCATCAACGACGCGCCGGTGCTGGCGGCTGCCGACGTTTCGGTCGCGTTCGGCGACGCGTCGTCGCTGGCGCGCACCGCTGCCGGCGTCGTCCTGCTCGGGGACCGGCTTTCGGATCTGTGCCGGCTGCATGACAATGCCTGCAGCACGCGACGCGTCGTCAGGCAGAATCTCGGTTGGGCGATGGTCTACAACACCCTCGCGATCCCGGCTGCCGCACTGGGCTGGGTCCCGCCGGTCGTCGCCGCCATCGGCATGTCGACGAGCTCGCTGCTCGTGGCCCTGAATTCCCTGCGATTGCTGCCCCGCAGCAAAACAGGAGTACAGTGATGGAAGCGCTGTACCTGCTGATCCCGCTGAGCGTGCTGGCCGTCTTCGCCGCCGCCTGGATCTTCCTGCGCATGTCGGACAGCGGCCAGTTCGACGACATGGACGGGCCGGCCTGGAGCATCCTTCACGACGACGACAGTCCCGAGGGCCGGTCGACGCCGTCCGACCAGGCTGCGCACCCGGCCGCCGTCGAGGCGGTTGACGCAGCGCAACATCCGGAAAAACCTTAGAGCGATAATGGGCAATCCTGTCTGGGGGTTCGAATGAGTGTTTCCGCAACCATGACCGGCGCACGCGTGCAGGCGTCGGGCGAGACGTATCACTACAAGGTGATCCGGCAACTCACCGTGATGACGGTGATCTGGGGCGTCGTCGGCATGCTGGTCGGCGTCTTCATCGCCGCGCAACTCGCCTGGCCGGCGCTGAACTTCGACATTCCGTGGCTCACCTACAGCCGCCTGCGTCCGCTGCACACGAACGCAGTGATCTTCGCGTTCGGAACCACGGGCCTGATCGCGACCTCGTTCTACGTCGTACAGCGCACCTGCCAGACACCGCTGTTCGCGCCGAAGCTCGCGTCCTTCGTGTTCTGGGGCTGGCAGGCGGTCATCGTCGCGGCCGTCATCACGCTGCCGATGGGCCTGAGCACGACGAAGGAATACGCGGAACTCGAGTGGCCGATCGACGTGCTGATCGCGATCGTCTGGGTGTCCTACGCGATCGTGTTCTTCGGCACCGTCGCGAAGCGGCGCACCCCGCACATCTACGTGGCGAACTGGTTCTACGGCGGCTTCATCCTGACGATCGCCGTGCTGCACATCGTCAACAGTGCCGCGCTGCCGGTGACCTTGACCAAGTCGTACTCGGTCTACGCCGGCGTGCAGGACGCGATGGTGCAGTGGTGGTACGGCCACAACGCGGTCGGCTTCCTGCTGACGACCGGCTTCCTGGGCATGATGTACTACTTCGTTCCGAAGCAGGCCGATCGTCCGATCTACTCGTACCGGCTGTCGATCGTCCACTTCTGGGCGCTGATCTTCACCTACATGTGGGCCGGCCCGCACCACCTGCACTACACGGCGCTGCCCGACTGGGCGCAGAGCGTGGGCATGGCGTTCTCGATCATCCTGCTCGCGCCCTCGTGGGGCGGGATGATCAACGGCATCATGACGCTGTCGGGCGCCTGGCACAAACTGCGCACCGACCCGATCCTGAAGTTCCTGATCGTATCGCTGTCGTTCTACGGCATGTCGACCTTCGAAGGTCCGATGATGTCGATCAAGACCGTCAACGCGCTGTCGCACTACACCGACTGGACCGTCGGCCACGTGCACTCGGGTGCGCTCGGCTGGGTCGGCTTCATCACGATCGGCTCGGTCTACTACCTGCTGCCGCGGCTGTTCGGTCGCACCGAGATGCACAGCGTGCGCGCGATCGAGGCCCACTTCTGGATCGCGACGATCGGCGTCGTGCTGTACATCGCCGCGATGTGGATCGCCGGCGTCACGCAGGGGCTGATGTGGCGCGCCACGAACCCCGACGGCACGCTGACCTACGCGTTCGTCGAATCGGTCAAGGCGACCTATCCGTACTACTACATCCGTGTCCTGGGCGGCCTGCTGTACCTCGGCGGCATGGTCCTCATGCTGTGGAACACGCTGATGACGATCCGGGCCGGCAAGGCGATCGACGCGCAGGTGCCCCGCCTCGATCCCGCGCACGCCTGATCGACCCGGAGAGAACGAGATGAAGTTTTCGCATGAACTGATCGAGAAGAACCTGCCGCTGATGATGGTGCTGATCGTGCTCACGATCAGCGTCGGCGGCCTGGTCGAGATCGTGCCGCTGTTCTTCCAGAAGTCGACGACCGAGGCGGTCGCCGGGCTGAAGCCTTATCCGCCGCTGCAACTGGCCGGCCGCGACATCTACATCCGCGAGGGCTGCAACAACTGCCACTCGCAGATGATCCGGCCGTTTCGCGCCGAGACCGAGCGCTACGGCCACTTCTCGGTCGCCGGCGAATTCGTCTTCGACCGGCCCCACCTGTGGGGCAGCAAGCGCACCGGCCCCGACCTGCACCGGGTCGGCGGACGCTACAGCGACGAATGGCACCGCGTGCACCTGATGAACCCGCGCGACGTCGTGCCCGAGTCGAACATGCCCGGCTATCCGTGGCTGGCCAGCCGCCCGGCCGACGACGGAACGATCCAGGTCAAGATGCGCGCGCTTCGCAAGCTCGGTCACCCGTACACCGACGAGGAGATCGACAAGGCGCCGGCCGAGCTGAAGGGCAAGACCGAGATGGAGGCGCTGATCGCCTACTTGCAGGGCATGGGCACCGCGCTGTCGCGGGCCCGGTGACCCCGGATCGTCCGCCACGGAGAACAAGCATGGACATCAACTTCATCCGCGGCCTGATCACGGTGCTCAGTTTCGTGGTCTTCCTGGGCATCGTCTGGTGGGCATGGAGCGGTCGCCAGCGCAAGCGTTTCGAGGAAGCTGCGCGGCTTCCGTTCGAGGAACGCGACACGCCCTGAACCGCCGTCGAGTTTCGTCTCCCGCACAAAGAACCGAAGCGACCCTTCGCCGAGAAGAGATATGGCCGATTTCATCAGCCCCGGTTGGAGCTACTACATCGCGATCGTCACGATCGTGTCGATCCTGTTCTGCGTCTGGCTCGCGCTGTCGATGGCGAAGAGCCGGCACACGGCCGGCTCGGCCGGAACGACCACCGGGCATGTCTGGGACGGCGACCTGCAGGAGTACAACAACCCGCTGCCGCGCTGGTGGCTGGGCCTGTTCCTGATCACCTGCGTGTTCGCGTTCGTCTACCTGCTGCTGTACCCGGGCCTGGGCGCTTTCCCGGGCCTGCTGAACTGGAGCCAGATCGGCCAGTACGAGCGCGAACGTGCCCGCGTCGACGAGGTGATCGAGCCGCTGTTCGCGAAGTACCTCGCGCAGGATGTTCCGGCGGTCGCCGCCGATCCGCAGGCACGGGCGATGGGCGAACGGCTGTACCTGACCTACTGCGTCCAGTGCCACGGCTCCGACGCGCGCGGCAGCCGCGGCTTCCCGAACCTGACCGACAACGACTGGCTGTGGGGCGGCGAACCCGAGCAGATCAAGACCACGATCCGTGAGGGCCGCACCGGCCTGATGCCGCCGATGGCCGCGGCCGTCGGCAGCTCCGACGACGTGCAGAACCTCGCCAACTACGTGCTGTCGCTGTCGGGCGGCGGTGCGGACGCCGCACGCGCCGCGCTCGGCCGCGACAAGTTCGCCGTCTGCGCGACTTGCCACGGCCCCGAAGGCAAGGGCAACCACGCGCTCGGCGCCCCCGACCTGACCGATCGGCTGTGGCTGCATGGCGGCGGCCTGAACGCGATCGTCGATGCGATCAACAACGGTCGCACCAACCAGATGCCGGCCTTCGGCGAAATGCTCGGCGAAGGCAAGCTGCACGTGCTCACGGCCTACATCTGGAGCCTTTCGAACCGGCCCGCCGAAGCGGGCCGCTAGGTACCGGAGCCAGCACCACAGGGGCACGCGCGTATCGGTCGCCGTTCGACCGGTCGGCGTGCCCCGAGACCGAACAGGATGTCGACACCCAAGCTCCAGCAGAAGCCCGCTCCCGGCAGCGAAGTCGAGCTCGCGCTCTACGAAATCCGCAACAAGGTGTACCCGCGCGCGGTCACCGGCGTTTTCGCGCGCTGGCGCTGGGCGCTGGTCTGGTTCACGCAGCTGCTTTTCTACGGCCTGCCCTGGCTCACCTGGGGCGACCGGCCGATGGTCCTGTTCGATCTGGAAGCCCGTCGCTTCTTCCTGTTCGGGCTGGTCCTCTACCCGCAGGACTTCATCTACCTGACCGGCCTGCTGGTGATCTCGGCGCTCTCGCTGTTCCTGGTCACCGCGGTCGCCGGCCGCGTATGGTGCGGCTACGCCTGTCCGCAGACCGTCTACACCGAGATCTTCATGTGGGTCGAGCGTCGCGTCGAAGGCGATCGCATGGCCCGGATGAAGCTCGACAAGGCGCCGATGTCGGCGAAAAAGCTCGCACGCAAGGCGACCAAGCACGCGCTGTGGGTCGCGATCGCGCTGTGGACCGGCATCACCTTCGTCGGATACTTCACGCCGATCCGCGAGCTCCTGGCCCAGATCGCCAGCTTCTCGACGGGCCCGTGGCAGACGTTCTGGATCCTGTTCTACGGCTTCGCCACCTGGGGCAATGCCGGCTTCATGCGCGAGCAGGTCTGCAAGTACATGTGTCCGTACGCGCGCTTCCAGGGCGTGATGTTCGACCGCGACACGCTGACGGTGACCTACGACTACAAGCGCGGCGAGCCGCGCGGCTCGCGCCCGAAGAAGGCGGATCCGGCGGCGCTGGGGCTCGGCGACTGCATCGACTGCACCTTGTGCGTGCAGGTCTGCCCGACCGGCATCGACATCCGCGACGGCCTGCAGATCGAGTGCATCGACTGTTCGGCCTGCATCGACGCCTGCGACCAGGTCATGGACAAGATGAACTACCCGCGCGGGCTGATCCGCTACACGACCGAGAACGCGCTCGAACAGGGCTACGGTCGCGAAGGGATCGTCAAGCGCCTGCGACGTCCGCGCGTGCTGATCTACGCGGCAATCCTCGCCACCGTGGCGACCGCACTGTTCGGGCACCTGCTGACGAGCGCGCCGCTGAAGGTCGACGTGTTGCCCGACCGCACGCTCGGACGCATCGTCGAGGACGGCCTCATCGAAAACACCTACCGGCTGCAGCTGATGAACTCGGCGGAAACCCCGCGCCGCTTCGTCGTCTCGGTGTCTGGCATCGAGTCGATCTTCGTGACCGGCGCAAGCAAGTTCGAGGTCGAACCGACCGGCACCCGCCTCGTGCCGGTGACCGTCCGCACGCATCCCGGCATGGGCGAGCCGGGCAGCAACCGTATCGTCTTCAAGGTTCAGGCCGAAGACGATCCGTCGGTCAGCGTCGACGCGACCTCGACCTATTTCGTTCCGCGCTGAGCGCATGCTACGGTCCCGCCCGACTACCCCGAAGACTGGTCCAATGGCAGAGAACGCAACTCCGACCCCGTGGTACCGCCATCGCTGGCCCTGGCTGCTGATGATCGCGCCCGCCAGCGCCGTGATCGCCGGATTTTTCACCTGGTGGCTGGCGGCCACCAGCAACAACTCGATGGTCGTCGACGACTACTACCGCGAGGGACGCGCGATCAACCAGCAGCTCGCGCGCGACGACGAGGCCGCGCGGCTCGCATTGAGCGCGACGGTCTCGAACGCCCCCGGCGACACGCTCGGCATCGTCGTGCAGATGCGCAGCGGCAAAGCACGCGTCGCCTGGCCCGACACGCTGAGCCTGCGGCTGGTCCATGCGACCGAGTCGGCGCTCGACGGCCAGTTGCGCCTCGCGCATCAGGGCAACGGCCGCTATGCCGGCGCCGGCGCGCTGCCGGCCAGCGGCCGCTGGATCGTTCACCTCGAAGACGAGCAGCGACAGTGGCGACTCGTCGCCCGCGCCGAACGCTTCGACGAGGCGCTCGCGATGCGTGCCGACCCGCTGCCGGAAGGAAACGTCCGATGATGCCCGGCGATCCTGCTCCGATCGGCGAGGGCCGGGTCGGCCGCTTCATGATGCAGGTGCTGTGGCCCTCGTTCCTGATGGCCGTCGTCGCCGTCGGCCTGTTCTTCTCGATGATCGATCCGCAGGAGCTGGAGCTCGTCGGAATGTCGATCGCAGACAGCCGCGAAGGCGCCTACACGGTCGGCTTCTTCCTGTTCTGGATCCTGTTCGCGCTGTCCAGCAGTCTGACCTGGCTGCTCACCACCGACCGGCCGCCGCGCACCCGCGGCTGAGGCCGCTGCTTCGGCTACCGTCGATCGCCGCCGCGCCGACCGCCGTCCGGGGTGCGGAGCTGCGCGAGCTGGCGCCGGTCGCGCTTGGTAGGACGCCCGCCTTCGATCGACTCGCCCGGTTCGACGAAGACGCGCCGCTGCTGGCGTCGCGCCTCGCGACGCTCGATCGATTCGGCGGTTTCCTCGTACAACATCTGCGCCTGCGGTGCCGGCCCGCGGCGCTCGTCGATGCCGCGCACGAGCACCGTGCGTTCGTCGTCGCCGATCCGGATCGTCAGCAGGTCGCCGGCACGCAGATGGCGCGACAGCTTCACGCGTTGCCCTCCGAGCAGCACGCGGCCGTTCTCGATCGCCGTCTGGGCCAGGCTGCGGCTGCGAAAGAACCGCGCGGCCCACAGCCACTTGTCGATGCGAACCGTGTCGGCGCCCGACGCCACCGCGTCGTCATCGTCGCTGCCCGATCGGCTCATCGCGGGTCGTCCTCCGTTGCGCCGAAACTGAGCACGCAATGTACCGGCAGGCCCGAATCGGCGATCCGGCGCGAACCGCCGAGATCGGGCAGGTCGACGATCGCGGCCGCCTCGACGACGATCGCACCAAGCCGTTCGAGCAGCCGGCGCGCCGCCATCATCGTGCCGCCGGTGGCGACCAGGTCGTCGATCAGCAGCACGCGATCGCCGGGGCGGCAGGCATCGGCATGCAGTTCGACGGTGCCGCTGCCGTACTCGAGTTCGTAGGTCTCGGACACCGTGTCGAAGGGCAGCTTGCCCTGCTTTCGCACCGGTACGAAACCGACGTTCAGCTCGTAGGCGAGGATCGCGCCGACGATGAACCCGCGCGCGTCGATGCCGGCGACGACGTCGATGTCCATGCCGAGATAGCGGTGCACGAAATGGTCGACGAGCATCCGCAGCGCGCGCGGCTCCTGCAGCAGCGGCGTGATGTCGCGGAACAGCACGCCCGGCTCGGGCCAGCCGGGCACGGTCCGGATTCGGCTGCGCAGATAATCGAGTTCGGACATGTCGATGAGACTATTGCGGGTTCGAAAACGAACGGAGCGTAAGCATGTCGGTGCCGTACAAGGAGCGCTACTTCGAAGACTACATCGTCGGCGAGACGATCGAGTTCGGCGACTATGCGATCACCGAAGAGGAAGTGGTCGAGTTCGCCAGGCGCTACGATCCGCAGCCGTTCCACGTCGACCCGGATGCCGCGGCGAAGTCGATCTACGGCGGACTGATCTCGAGCGGCTGGATGACCGGCAGCGTGATGATGCGGATGCTGGCCGACCACTTCATCTCGCCGTTGTCGAGCATGGGCTCACCGGGGATCGACGAGGTCCGCTGGCATCGCCCCGTGCGCCCGGGCGACCGGCTGCGGATGCGCGTGACGATCCTCGACAAGCGCCGTTCCACGAGCAAGCCCGACCGCGGCGTCATCCACGTGCGCCAGGAGGCGCTGAACCAGGACGGCGACACGGTGATGAGCTTCAAGGGCCTGGGGATGTACAAGTGCCGGGACGCCGCCTGATCGAAGGCGGACGCTCAGCCCGCCGGCGGTTCGGGCCAGCCGCGCTGCTCGCCGCGCAACTGCTCGAGCGTGCGTGACAGGCGCAGCACGCCGAGGTCGTCGAAGCGCTGGCCGACGACCTGGACCGCAAGCGGCAGCCCATCGCCGTCGAAGCCCCAGTTGATCGACGCGGCCGGCTGCTCGCTCATGTTCCAGGCGACGGTGAACGCGATGTGCGACAGCGCGTCGTGCGGATCGTCGGAGGGGCTGTGCTGCTCGGCGCCCCAGGGCGGGACCGGCGTCGTCGGCGACAACAGGTAGTCGAACGGAAGGCTCGCACGCACGGCGGCCTCGCGCATCGCCATGACCTGCGCCCAGGCCCGCATCACGTCGGCCCCGCTGAAGTCCTTCGCCCGCCAGGTGCACCATTCGACGATGAACGGCAGCACCTTGCCGCGCGTCTCGTCGTCCATCGCGGCGACGTCGTTGTACGAGCGCGCCTCGAAGAAGGCGTTCATGCCGTCGAGCATCTGCGGCGTCATGAACGAGGACATCGGCTCGACGATCGCACCGGCCGCCTCCAGCGCCCGCGCCGCGTACTGCACGGCGGCCAGCACTTCCGGATGCACCGGCAGGCCGGCCTTCATGTCGGTGAGCAGGCCGATCCGCAATCCGCGCGGCGACATCCCGTCGAGGTTCGCGACGTAGTCGACCGGCTCGTAGGGCAGGCTCATGAAGTCGCGCGGATCCGGCTTGCTCAGCTCGTTCATCATCAGCGCCGAATCGGTGACGCTGCGCGTCATCGGCCCGGCGACGCGGCCGACGTACGGCGGATCGATCGGGATTCGCCCCAGGCTCGGCTTGAGCCCGAACAGCCCGCACAGCGCCGCCGGCAGGCGCACCGAGCCGCCGATGTCGGTGCCGATGTGCAGCGGGCCGTAGCCGGCGGCCGCGGCCGCGCCGGCGCCCGACGACGAGCCGGCCGTGTTGCGGTCGAGCTGCCACGGATTGCGGGTGGTGCCGTGGATCGACGAGCGGCCCGAAGACAGCATGCCGAAGTCGGGCATCGTGGTCTTGCCGAGGATCACGCAGCCGGCCTCGCGCATCCGGGCCGACGGCGGCGCATCGTGCCGTTTGGGCGAGCGGTCGGTCGCGGCCGTGCCCAGCGGGGCCGGATCGCCCTTCGTGTAGACGTTCTCCTTGATCGTGACCGGAACGCCGTCGATCGGCGACAGCGGGCTGCCGCTGCGCCAGCGGGCCTCGGACTGCGCGGCCGCATCGAGCGCGGCCTGCCCGTGCACGAGGTACATCGCGTTGACGTGCGGCTCCCAGCGCGCGATCTGGTCGAGGACGGCGCTGGCGACCGTGACCGGCGACAGCTCGCCGCTGGCGTAGGCCGCGGACAGTTCGGCGGCGGACAGGTCGTGGATCGCAGTCATCGGCTCGGCCTCCGGTAGTGGGCGGACGCGGGCTGCTCCGCCAGCCCCCATTGTCGCTTTTCGTCCGGATCGCTCGACAGACGAATCCCCGGAAGCGGAATCGGAGGCAGTCGCGGCCCCGCATCGGCGGCCGGAACCGGTGCCGTTGCCGATTCCGGTCCCGATTCCGGTGCCATGCGCCGATGCCTATGCCGATGCCGATGCCGCTTACGAGGACGATGCCGGCGATCGATCTACATCCCGCGGAAACGGGCCGCGTACTGCCGGCTGACGGCCAGCCGGATCTCGCGTCCGGCGAGATCCTCGCGCAGGTGCACCCAGCTGCGGCCGGCGAAGTCGCGCCGGATCGTGTCGATCGCGTCGAGCCGCACGACGGTCGAGCGGTGGATCTGCGCGAACTGCTCGGGATCGAGATCGTCGAGCAGTTCGGAGAGCGACAGGCGCACGAGCGCCGTCGTGTCGCGCGTCGTGACGGCGACGTACTTGTCGCGCGCCTCGAAGCAGAGCACTTCGTGGACGGGGATCTGCCGGACGACGTCGCCGATGCTGGCCCGCAGGAACCGCAGTCGCGGCCGGCCCTCGCCCGGCCCGCCGAGACGCTGCTGAAGTTGCGCGATCAAGGCGCGCAACTCGGCATCGACGCCGTCGGCGCCCGACCGGCGCGACGGTGCGACGCCCGCGTCGGCACCCTCGCCGAATCGGCGCTGCAGCCGTGCGACGCAGTTCGCGAGTCGTTCGGCGCCGACCGGTTTCAGCAGGTAGTCGACGGCCGCCGCTTCGAAGGCTTCGACCGCGTACTGGTCGTAGGCGGTCACGAAGACGATCGCCGGCGGCGACGCTTCGCGTTCGTGCACGCGCATCGCGACCTCGAGCCCGCCGAGCCCCGGCATCCGGATGTCGAGGAAGGCGACGTCGGGGCGCTTGTCGGCGATCGCTTCGAGCGCCGATTCACCGTCGTGGACGATCGCGACGATCTCGAGCTGCGGCCAGGCCGCCCGCAACATCCGTTCGAGCGTCGTCGCGAGCACCGGCTCGTCTTCGGCGATCAGCGCCGTGACCCGACGCATCCCTGTCATCTCGATCCTCCCGTTCAACGCGATCGGGCTCATCCGCCGAGCCCGGCAACAGCATCCGGGCAACCGCGCCGCCGGCTTCGCGCTGCTCGAGCGTCAGCCGGGCCTCGGCACCGAGCGCGAGCCGCAAGCGCTCGGCAAGGTTCGCCAGTCCGGTGCCGCCTGCTGTCAGCGCCGTCGCATTGCCGAAGCCCGCGCCCGAATCCGCGACCTCGAGAATCCAGCCGGCTGCGGAACGACTCGACGACACGACGACCTCGCCACCGGCCCGGCTCGGCTCGATGCCGTGCTTGATCGCGTTCTCGACCAGCGTCAGCAGCGCCGCAGGCGGGAGCTTCAGCGCCAGCGCAGTCTCGGACACGCGGTAGCGAACGCGCAACCGCGCTCCGAGCCGAAGCTGCATCACTTCGAGGTAGCCGCGGACCGAGTCGAGTTCGTCGGACAGCGACACCAGCGGCCTGGCCATGTTGCGCGAGGAAGCGCGCAGGTAGCCGGTCAGCGCCTCGACGAGCCGGCGCGCACTATCGGCCTCGGCCGGGATCTGCGCCGCGATGCCGGCCAGCGTGTTGTAGAGGAAGTGCGGCTCGATCTGCGCACTGAGCAGTTGCAGCCGGGCCGCGATCGCCTCGCGTTCGGCCGCCGTGCGTGCGCCGCGCTCGCGTTCGACCGCGAGTTGCCGTCCGCGCACCCGGCTGAGCAGCGCAAGCAGCGCGATCGTGGCGAAGGCCCAGGCGATCGGCATCGCGATCAGCCAGCGCGAGGCACGCGTCATGTGCTCGACGAGGCTCGGCCAGTCGCCCAGTATCAGTGCCCACGCGGCGGCGTAGCCGAGCCAGCTTCCGGCCAGCGCGACCGATGCCACGTAGACGAGCCGCACCGGCAGCGAAACCTCGAACATGTCGAATCGCAGGCGATGACCGATCGTCCAGAACAGCGCATGGATCGTCAGGCCGATCGCCTGGCTGATCAGCAGGTAGCGCGCGAAGCCGCCGCCCTTCGGCACGGCGACGGCGAGAATCGCGGCGATCAGCGTGTTCACCACCAGCGTCCAGGCCCACGGCGCCCAGCGGCGCCCGGTCGGGCCGGGTTTCCACGCGCTCGCCAGCGAGCCGGCCACGCGCGCGAAGCGCCCGCGTGCACCTCCCGGCTTCACCGCCATGGCCTCGCACGCGGAAGCCGGCCGCCGTCGCAGCGGTGCAGGACCGCCACCGGCCCACTCATCGCCCGGGCCGCCTGCGCATCGACTCGCGTTCGAGCAGTCGTCGATGCAGGCGCTCCACCTGGGCCACGAGCAGCGCGGCCTCGTAGACCGCGACACCGGCCGCCCAGCCCAGTGCGACGAAGACCGCTGCCTCCGCTCGACCGAAGGCAAGGCAGGTCGCAACGAGCAACAGGCTCCCGATGGACCAGGTGCAGGCATGACGGCCCGGAGCATGCGCGCTTGCCGAGCCGCGCGACGGCCGACCGGATCGGAAGCCGTCGAGAACTGCGCAGGACATGATTTTCTCCGACGAGACTGTCGCGCTGTCGACGCGGCGTCAGAAGCGCGCGTGCAGCCGGCTCGCGGCATGCGCGTCCTGCGGGCCGGCGACGAGGAGCTGGTTCAGGTCGCGTCCGGGCACCGCGACCGCGAAGACGCCGGCTGCGACGAGGCCGACGTAGGCTCCCCGGACCCAGCGACGGTGCGCCAGGAAATTCCGGCGGATCGCATGGCGCACCGCCATCGCCAGCGACAACAGCGTGAACAGCGACAGCCCGTGGATCGGGCTGTAACCGGCCAGCCAGTCCAGCCCGATGTCGCTGCGTAGCGCGAACGAACTGAGCGCCGTCACGGTCATCGCGGCGACCCAGAGGTAACCGACGACCCGGTGGCGAACGCCGCGCCTGGCTGCGAGAAGTTGCCATGCGCCGAGGACCAGCGCGATGCTGGCCGTGCAGGCATGGAGGATGGCGGTCGAACTCATCGCTTTGCTCCCGTCGGCATTGTCGATGAGCAGATTGTCGGCGGCGGCAGCGCCGGCCGCCGGGCCTTGCGACGAAACGCGCGCCCCCCGGCGCGAAATGCACCGCAGGTGTCGCGAACCGTGCGGACGACGATCGCCGCTCAGCGCGGCAGCACGGACTCGCCCATCAGGAACTCGTCGATCGCCCGCGCGCACTGGCGACCCTCGCGGATCGCCCAGACGACCAGCGACTGGCCGCGGCGCATGTCGCCGGCGGCGAAGACCTTCGCCACGTTGGTCGCGTAGCAGCCGGGACCGTCGGTCGTCGCCCGGGCGTTGCCGCGACCGTCGGTCTCGACGCCGAAATCGACGAGCACCTGCTCGACCGGCGACACGAAGCCCATCGCGAACAGCACGAGCCCGGCGGGCAGCTCGAATTCGGAGCCGGGCACTTCGGTCATCTTCATGTGCCCGGTCGCCTCGTCCTTCGCCCAGTCGACGCGTACGGCAAGCAGGCCCTTGACGTTGCCCTTGCCGTCGTCGACGAAGGCCTTCGTGGCCACCGCCCAGTCGCGTTCGCAGCCCTCCTCGTGCGACGAGGAGCTGCGCAGCTTGTACGGCCAGTTCGGCCAGGTCAGCGCCTTGTTCTCGCTGAGCGGCGGCTGCGGCAGCAGCTCGAACTGCGTGACCGATTTCGCGCCCTGCCGGTTGCTGGTGCCGACGCAGTCCGAGCCGGTATCGCCGCCGCCGATGACGATCACGTCCTTGCCGGTGGCCAGGATCTGCCCGTCCACCTCGTCGCCGGCCACGACGCGATTCTGCTGCGGCAGGAACTCCATCGCGAAGTGCACGCCGCGCAGCTTGCGCCCCGGCACCGGCAGGTCGCGCGACTGCTCGGCGCCGCCGGTCAGCGCGATCGCGTCGAACTGCTCGAGCAACTGGCTCGGCGAGATCTTCTCGCGCGACAGGTCGGTGACCCCGTCGCCGGACTTCTCCCCGACCAGCACGCCGGCGCGAAAGACGACGCCTTCGGCGCTCATCTGCTCGATGCGCCGGTCGATGTGCCGCTTCTCGAGCTTGAAATCCGGGATGCCGTAGCGAAGCAGTCCACCGATCCGGTCGTTCTTCTCGAAGACCGTGACGTCGTGCCCGGCACGCGCGAGCTGCTGTGCACAGGCGAGCCCGGCCGGTCCCGATCCGACGACGGCGACGCGCTTGCCGGTCTTCGTCGCCGGCGGCTGCGGAACGACCCAGCCCGAGGCCCAGCCCTTGTCGATGATCGCCTGCTCGATCGACTTGATGCCGACCGGATCGGAATTGATGTTCAGCGTGCAGGCGGCTTCGCAGGGCGCCGGGCAGATGCGGCCGGTGAACTCCGGGAAGTTGTTCGTCGAATGCAGCGTGTCGAGCGCCGATCGCCAGTGGCCGCGATAGACGAGGTCGTTCCAGTCCGGAATGATGTTGTTGACCGGGCACCCGCTCTGGCAGAACGGGATGCCGCAGTCCATGCAGCGCGCGCCCTGCTGCGCGGCCTGCGCGTCGGTCAGCGTGTGCACGAACTCGCGATAGTGGCGCACCCGTGCGCGCGCGTCTTCGGCGGCCTGCTGAAGCCGTTGGTATTCGAGAAAGCCTGTGACCTTGCCCATGTCCGGATCGTTCGCCTGTGGGTTCGTTGTCGTGCCGGTGTCGTGCCGTTGTCGCGCCTGCTTCGCGTCGTTCAGGCCGTCGTCGCCTGGCGGCGCGCGCCGGGCTTCGCCGCCGGCATGCTGGCCAGCGCACGCCGGTATTCGGTCGGGAACACCTTGACGAAGCGTGCGCGATTGCGCTCCCAGTCGTCGAGAATGCCGCGCGCCTTCTGGCTGCCGGTGAAGCGGAAGTGCTTCTCGAGCAGCCCCTTGAGGATGATCTCGTCGCATTCGCCGCGATGCCAGATCGACGGCTCGACGGTCAGCAGCTGCTCGGAGGTCGGCAGCACGCGCTCGAGCTCGACCATCGCCGTGTTGCAGCGCGCTTCGAATTGCCCGTCGGGGTCCCAGACGTAGGCCATGCCGCCCGACATGCCGGCCGCGAAGTTGCGGCCGGTCGTGCCGAGCACGACGACGGTGCCGCCGGTCATGTATTCGCAGCCATGGTCGCCGGTGCCCTCGACGACCGCCGTGGCGCCCGAATTGCGCACGCAGAAGCGCTCGCCGGCCACGCCGGAGAAGTAGGCCTCGCCATCGATCGCGCCGTACATGACGGTGTTGCCGACGATGATGTTCTCGTCGGGCTCGCCGCGGAAATCGTTGGTCGGACGCACGACGATGCGACCGCCCGACAGCCCCTTGCCGACGTAGTCGTTGGCCTCGCCGACCAGGTCGAGCGTGATCCCGCGCGCGAGGAAGGCGCCGAGACTCTGCCCGGCCGTGCCGTTCAGCTGCACGTGGATCGTGTCGTCGGGCAGGCCGTCGTGGCCGTAGCGCCGGGCCACCTCTCCGGACAGCATCGTCCCGACGGTCCGGTTCACGTTGCGGATCGGCAGGATGAACGAGACCTTCTCGCGGCGCTCGAGCGCCGGCCGGGCGAGCTCGATCAGCTTGTTGTCGAGCGCGGCCTCGAGCCCGTGCTGCTGGTCCTCGACGTGTCGGCGCGCGGCCTCCGCAGGCACCTGCGGCTGCGCGAAGATGCGCGAGAAGTCCAGCCCGCGTGCCTTCCAGTGATCGATGCCGGCGCGCGTGTCGAGCAGGTCGGCACGGCCGACGAGCTCGTCGAAGCGGCGGATGCCGAGCCGGGCCATCAGCGCGCGCACCTCTTCGGCAACGAAGAAGAAGTAGTTGACGACGTGCTCGGGCTTGCCGGCGAACTTGCGCCGCAGCACCGGATCCTGAGTGGCCACGCCGACCGGACAGGTGTTCAGGTGGCACTTGCGCATCATGATGCAGCCCTCGACGACCAGCGGCGCGGTCGCGAAGCCGAACTCGTCGGCGCCCAGCAGCGCGCCGATGACGACGTCGCGCCCGGTCTTCATCTGGCCGTCGGCCTGCACGACGATGCGCCCGCGCAGCCGGTTCAGCACCAGCGTCTGCTGCGTCTCGGCGAGCCCGAGTTCCCACGGCGTGCCGGCATGCTTGATCGACGACCACGGCGATGCACCGGTGCCGCCGTCATGGCCGGCGATGACGACATGGTCGGCCTTCGCCTTGCTGACGCCGGCCGCGACGGTGCCGACGCCGACCTCCGACACCAGCTTGACCGAGACCGAAGCACGCGGGTTCGCGTTCTTCAGGTCGTGGATCAGCTGGGCGAGATCCTCGATCGAGTAGATGTCGTGGTGCGGCGGCGGCGAAATCAGCCCGACCCCGGGCACCGAATAGCGCAGCATGCCGATGTAGTCGGACACCTTGTGGCCCGGAAGCTGACCGCCCTCGCCGGGCTTGGCCCCCTGCGCCATCTTGATCTGGAGCTGGTCGGCGCTCGCAAGGTACTCGGCCGTCACGCCGAAGCGGCCCGAGGCGACCTGCTTGATCCGAGAGCGCAGCGAGTCGCCGTCGCGCAGCGCGATGTCGGCCTCGACGCGATCGCTGCCGAGCAGGCCGCCGATCGTGTCGCCCGACTTCACGACCGGACGCCCGGCGCGCATCTCGGCGCGATAGCGCAGCGCGTCCTCGCCGCCTTCGCCGGTGTTCGACTTGCCGCCGATCCGGTTCATCGCGACGGCCAGCGTCGTATGCGCTTCGGTCGAGATCGAGCCGAGCGACATCGCACCGGTCGCGAAACGCTTGACGATCTCGGCCGCCGGCTCGACCTCGTCGAGCGGCACCGGCGTGCAGGCATCGAAGCGGAACTCGAACAGGCCGCGCAGCGTCATGTGGCGCCGGCTCTGGTCGTTGATCAGTTGCGCGTATTCCGTGTAGGTGGCGAAGTTGTTCGCGCGGGTCGCATGCTGGAGCTTCGAGATCGTCTCGGGCGTCCACATGTGGTCTTCGCCGCGCACCCGGTACGCGTATTCGCCGCCGGCATCGAGCATGTTCTCGAGCACCGGGTCTTCGCCGAAGGCCGCTCGGTGTACGCGGATCGCCTCCTCGGCGACTTCGAACACGCCGATCCCCTCGATGTGGCTCGGCGTGCCGGTGAAGTACTTGTCGACCATCTCGCTCGACAGGCCGACGGCCTCGAAGATCTGCGCGCCGCAGTAGCTCATGTAGGTCGAGATGCCCATCTTGGACATGACCTTCATCAGGCCCTTGCCGATCGCCTTCGTGAAGTTGGCGACGGCCTTGTCGGGCCCGATGCCGCCCGGCGAATGCCGGTGAAGCTCGGCGACCGTCTCCATCGCCAGGTACGGGTGCACGGCCTCGGCGCCGTAGCCCGCCAGCAGCGCGAAGTGATGCACCTCGCGCGCCGAGCCGGTCTCGACGACGAGTCCGGTGCTGGTGCGCAGGCCGCGATTGACCAGGTGCTGGTGCACTGCGCTCGTTGCGAGCAGCGCCGGGATCGCGACGCGATCGGCGGCGATGCGCCGGTCGGAGACGATCAGGATGTTGTACCCGGAGCGCACGGCGTCTTCGGCCTCGGCGGCCAGCGACGCGAGCCGCGCCTCGATGCCTTCGCTGCCCCAGGCGAGCGGGTAGCAGATGTCGAGTTCCCAGGACTTGAACTTGTTGCCCGTGTAGTGCTCGATGTGGCGGATGCGCGCGATGTCGTCGAAGTCGAGCACCGGCTGCGACACCTCGAGCCGCATCGGCGGGTTGATGTTGTTCAGGTCGAGCAGGTTCGGCCGCGGACCGATGAACGACACCAGCGACATCACCATCTGTTCGCGGATCGGGTCGATCGGCGGATTCGTGACCTGTGCGAACAGTTGCCGGAAGTAGTTGTACAGCGGCTTGTTCCGGTTGGACAGCACGGCGAGCGGCGAGTCGTTGCCCATCGAGCCGATCGCCTCCTCCCCGGCGGCGGCCATCGGCGCCATCAGGAACTTGAGGTCTTCCTGCGTGTAGCCGAAGGCCTGCTGGCGATCGAGCAGCGATGCGCTGACTTCGGGCGTGGCCTGCGTGACCTCGCCGGCCAGGTCCTCGGTGCGCTGCGCGGCGGCCTCCGACGGCCCCTGCGCGTCGCGCCCGGGCGCGCGCGCCGCGACTTCGCCCGCGTACTGCGCGCGGCCGGCGATCTCGTCGAGCTTGACGCGGATCGCACCGATCCACTCGCGATAGGGCCGGCTGTTGGCGAGCAGCGTCTTCAGTTCCGCGTCGTCGATGATGCGGCCCTGCTCGAGATCGATCAGGAACATCTTGCCCGGCTGCAGCCGCCACTTCTTGACGATGCGGCTCTCGGGGATCGGAAGAACGCCCGCTTCCGAGGCCATGATGACCATGTCGTCGTCGGTCACGCAGTAGCGCGCCGGGCGCAGGCCGTTGCGGTCGAGCGTGGCGCCGATCTGGCGGCCGTCGGTGAACGCGATCGCGGCCGGCCCGTCCCAGGGCTCCATCATCGCCGCGTGGAACTCGTAGAACGCGCGCCTCTTCGGATCCATCAGCGTGTGCTGCTCCCACGCTTCCGGGATCATCATCATCATCGCGTGCGCCAGCGGGTAGCCGGCCATCACCAGCAGTTCGAGGCAGTTGTCGAAGGTGGCAGTGTCGGACTGGCCGCGGTAGACGATCGGATAGAGCTTCTCGAGGTCGGGGCCGAGCACGGCCGAGCGCATCACGCCCTCGCGCGCGCGCAGCCAGTTGTAGTTGCCCTTGACGGTGTTGATCTCGCCGTTGTGCGCGACGAGCCGGTACGGGTGCGCGAGCGGCCACTCGGGGAAGGTGTTCGTCGAGAAACGCTGGTGCACGAGGGCCAGCGCCGACACGACGCGCGGATCCTGCAGATCGCGGTAGTAGCGGCCGACCTGCTCGCAGAGCAGCAGACCCTTGTAGACGATCGTGCGCGCCGACATCGAAGGCACGAAGTACTCGCGCCCGTGCTTGAGCCCGAGTTGCTGGATCGCGTGGCTGGCCGTCTTGCGGATCACGTAGAGCTTGC